>JAUYJC010000076.1 GCA_030688735.1 Deltaproteobacteria bacterium | reverse complement strand
GAGAAAACTGGAGCAAGGCGCCCAACGCATCCCCATGGAAGCCAACCCTGCTACGGCGCACATGTTCATCGTTAATCCCCTCACAGGTGGTGGTCTGATGACCCTCTTCAGCACCCATCCGCCCATGCAGGAGCGGATCAGACGGCTAGAGAGTATGGCAGGCATAAGACAATGACGGCACCCGGCGTAGTAATTTTGCTTTTTGGGCTCCTGGTGCTCGGAGGCGGAATCATTGGCTATACCAACACCGCCAGCATCGCATCCCTCATAGCAGGGAGCGCCTCCGGGCTTGGGCTGCTGGCCAGCGGTCTGGGCGTGCTCCGACGCAAAGGGCTCGGGTTTGTTTTCGCCCCTTTGATAACTCTTTTGCTTATCGCGTTTTTCGCCTACCGCTTAGTGCTGACCGGTGACTTCATACCCTCCGGGCTGATGGGCGTTCTCGGGCTCGTTGCCTTAGTCCTCTATTGTTCGCTGCCCGCTAAGGAGAGATTGTGACCTCAGACAGCCTTATCTCATGGATCGTTTTTAACGTCTTTGTCCTGGGCATGCTCGCCCTCGACCTACTGGTGTTCCACCGCAAAGCGCACGCCGTTTCACTGCGAGAGGCTTTATCTTGGAGCGCCGTCTGGATCGCTCTGGCCCTAATCTTCAACGTGGGGATTTACTACCTGTGGGGATCAGAGAAGGCCCTGGAGTTTCTCGCCGGCTACCTGATCGAGAAGTCCTTGAGCGTAGACAACATCTTCGTCTTCATCATGATCTTTTCCTACTTTGCCGTTCCCCCCATCTACCAGCATCGGATTCTGTTCTGGGGCATCCTGGGCGCACTGATCATGCGGGCGATATTTATCGCGGCGGGTGCCGCCCTGCTTAGCGCGTTTCACTGGATCATCTACATTTTCGGCGGCTTCCTGATTATCACGGGCATCAAGATGTTCTTCGCCGGTGAGGGAAAGATTGAGCCTGAAAAAAACCCTGCTGTCCTTTTGCTCCGCCGCTTTATGCCTATTACCAACGAATTTCACGGGCAACGCTTTTTCGTCCGCATTGATCAGCGCCTCTGGGCCACGCCTCTCTTTGTGGTTTTGCTTGTGATTGAGACCACAGACGTGATCTTTGCCGTGGACTCCATCCCCGCCATCTTCGCCATCACGATGGACCCCTTCATTGTCTATACTTCCAATATATTCGCTATCCTGGGACTTCGTGCCCTCTACTTCCTGCTCGCCGGCATCATGGACATGTTCCGCTATCTGAAGATGGGGCTGTCTTTTGTCCTCTGTTTCGTTGGCGCCAAGATGATGCTCGCCGATTTTTACAAAATTCCCATTGGCGTCTCCCTAGGGGTGGTGGCAGGAATACTGGCCATCTCTATTCTGGCGTCTCTGGTGAAACCGAAACCGGCGGGGGCCGGAACCTCTGGACTCAACCCCGGCACGAAGAGCATTGAGTAGGAGATCAATCGTGGGCCCCGTTAAGCTTTCGATTTTGCTAACAATAATTGCCGTCGTCCTGGCAACCGTCAAATGGACCTCGATTACAGGCGGTCCGACTTTGGATGACGCGATAGTGGCTATCCGGGTTGCGCAGCGCGACTTATATGGGACGTCCTTTGGACTTGGGGAAAAGGAGCGAAGGTTGTGGACAAGAAGATGAAACTGCTGATTGCCTATGACGGTTCGAGTTCGGCTGACGCGGCACTGGACGGTTTGCTTCGAGCCGGGCTGCCAGCCGAGGCCGGCGCGATCGTCATCAGCGTCGCTGACATTTTCATGCCTCACGTTGCAGCGTCGGAGGGTGATGACGCTAAGGCCGCTATGCTGAGTTATGGTTCTAGCGCGGTGCGACGCAGGTTAGAACAAGTGTCGCATGCTTTAGAAGAAGCACGCCAATGGGCGACGAACGCAAGCGAACGGCTGCACACACAATTTCCCGCCTGGGACGTGCAGACCAAAGTCTGTGGGCACTCACCCGCATGGGCAATTGTCCAGAAAGCTGACGAATGGAGGCCAGGCCTCATTGTCCTGGGTTCGCACAACCGCTCGGCGTTCGGCCGATTGTTTCTAGGCAGTGTTTCACAAACAGTACTTACTGAAGCACATTGCTCCGTGCGCGTCGCACGCGGACGAGTCGCAAAGGATCGGTCTCCTTTACAAATCCTCATCGGGGTGGATGGCTCGCCCGGTGCTCAGATCGCTGTAGTTGAAGCGGCAGAACGAGCCTGGCCGCCCGACGCCAAGGCGCACATTGTCGCCGTCTTAGATCGAGCTATGTCGACGGCGCTCGATTGGACCGAAGAGGGCTTCAAAGATGAGCGGGCGTGGCTAGAAAGAATCCTCGCAACCTCGACCGAAAAGCTACAAGTTTGCGGGCTTAGTGTCTCTGAAATCGTCAAGAAAGGTGATGCCAAGGAGGTTCTCGTTGAAGAGGCCGAGCGGCTGAGAGCTGACTGTATCTTTCTGGGAGCCAGAGGGCTCAGACGCCTTGAACGTTTTTTGCTCGGCAGCGTATCCACCGCGGTCGCCACGCGCGCCCATTGTTCCGCTGAAATCGTACGGCCCCGTGACCCCAAAGAGGCAACACCGAGTGGCGGTACGGGGACTTAATGACACCGAAGGCCTGCTAGACCTTTTTCGGCGCTGTTCTCCCGACCAGAATTGCCGGCAAGGGACAAATCCCGACCGCTCGCTCGGCATAACGGTTCGCGGGATGAAAGACATGGCAGGGAGCCACGTACTTACCACGGATGTCGAGCAATTCCCCGTCATCCGTCGGCGTTGAGAGTGAGTAGTCCGCCAATCCACGGGACTGGCATGAAAAAGTAGACCCGCTGGATAGCACGACTCCCATCGACCGATGAGTAGAGCCGGTTTCTTAAAAAAACAGCGCGGAGGTCGAGAAGATGCCTTTGGATTTTTTGTACGGTTGGTAAGATTAGCAGCCTAAATCGTCTTACTTTCTCTCCCGATCCTATATCTCGGTTTCGATACGAAAAAGTTCACGAGGCCAAAAGAGGTTTAGCGGAGCATCGTGCCGAAAGAGACTTATTGCTGGCTGTACTGGAGGACGGGATTGCATGCTTTCAAGGCTACTTTTCCAAGCCGTCCCGAACCAATGAGAAGCTGTTTCTGGAAGCGGAAGAATGGATTGGTTCAAACGACGACGTTGTCTTCTCCTTCAATAATGTCTGCGAGAACTTGGGTTTCGATCCAGACGCGGTCAGGACGGGACTGAGGCGGTGGAAGGCAGAGAAGATGCACGAAGTCCCATGCGAGAGAAGACTTCTCGTTCCAAATAAGGGGAAGCATCCTGAAAAAAATACGCGCGAGCCAAGGAACTCGTAGCTTAGTCGTGAGTCAGTAAAACCAGAGACAGTTCGGAAAATAAACATCTGAGGGAGTTCCTTTATACGCAGTGTCCCAAGTGCGGGATGGAACGGAGCGAACCTATAACGCTCAGGAAACACATCGTTGCGGCTCCCTTGGTTCCAACGCTGGTTTTTGAAGAGACGGCAACGCTTTATCAGGAGAGCTTTAAGACGGGGGTTGAAGTTCAGGTTGGTTGCAGTTAATGAGTGTTAAAACGTTCTTCGGACGTCGACCGGGCGGGCAACCTAACAGGGGGGGGATAAATGAAACGTTTAACAGGGCTATTTTTTTTCGCCGTCTTGTTATTTATTGTATTTTTTGGCCAGGCAATTTCTCTCTACACAGACTGGCTCTGGTTTCAGGAAGTTGGCTACGCTCAGGTTTTTACTACCAGCCTCACCGTTAAGATTATCTTGGCGCTGGTCTTTGGCGGGCTCTTTTCCCTGCTGGTCTATTTTAATATCAAGCTGGCAGCCCAAGCGCCCAGGGGCGTTACTTTTTTAGACCAAGAGAGCGCCATCGAACTGCCCAGTCCAGAGCTGGTCGATCCCCTGCTTCAGCGTTTGCTCCTGCCTGCCGCCATTCTGCTGGGGTTTTTTGCCGGACCACAGGCAGCGAGTCACTGGGAATCTCTGCTCCTTTTCTTAAACTCGGTTCCATTTGGGCTTGAGGACCCTCTCTTCGGTCACGACATCGGTTTTTATGTGTTTCAAGTTCCAGTTCTGACGGCCCTCTACAACTGGCTTAGCTTTTCTTTAGGGATCACTTTCCTGGCAACTGCCTTCACCTATCTCGTCTATCGGGGGGTCCAGTATACACAACGAGGGCTCTTTCTCACCGAGCGGGCCAGGACACATCTGTTTTCTTTGGTTGCTATTATTCTTGTGATAAAGTCCGGCGGTTACTTCCTGGACAAATTTGAGCTTCTTTATTCTTCCAGGGGGGCTGCCTTCGGCGCGAGCTATGCGGATGTCTATGCCAATCTGCCGATCCTGAGAATTTTATCCCTGCTTGCCCTCGCGGCGGCCGCGCTCTGTTTCACCCAAGTCTTTCGCCCGGGATTCAAGTACATTTTAGCCGGCCTGGGAACTCTGATCTTGGCTCACGTCGGCGCTTTGAATCTTTACCCATCTTTGCTCCAGCGCTTTCGCGTGGTGCCAAACGAGATCGACGCCGAGCGGCCTTTCATAACGCGTAGCATCGAGTTCACGCGGCGCGCTTACGGCCTGGACAAAATTGAGAGCAAGGACTTCCCCGCCGAGGAGCAGCTCACCGCTGCCGACCTCAAGCGCAACGACGCAACCATCAAGAACATACGGCTCTGGGAACACCGGCCTCTTCTCGCGACCTATGCCCAGCTCCAGGAGATCCGCACCTATTACAAATTCGTCGACGTTGACAACGACCGCTACTTGATCGATGGGAACTATCGCCAGGTCATGCTTTCGGCGCGCGAGATCTCCCACCAACATCTACCTAGCCGCATCTGGATCAACGAGCACCTCACCTATACACATGGCTATGGCGTGGTTTTCGGGCCGGTCAATCAGGTCACCCCGGAGGGCTTACCGGAGTTCTTTATCAAGGATATCCCACCGGTCTCAGTTGGGCTGCTTAAGATTACCCGGCCAGAAATCTACTATGGTGAGTTGGCCAACGATTATGTCTTCGTAAAGACCAAGGCTCAAGAACTCGATTATCCTGCGGGCGACCAGAACATCTACACGGCTTATACGGGCAAGGGAGGCGTTCCGGTTAGCTCTTTGTGGCGGAAGTTGCTCTTTTCGGCCCGCTACGCAACCCTGAGGATTGCCCTGTCCAACGATATTACCAGAGAGAGCCGCATCCTCTACCACCGCCAGATTCACGAGCGGGTAAAGAAAATCGCTCCATTCATTACCTTTGATCGTGACGCCTATCTCGTCATCGCGGAGGGCGGCCGCCTGTTCTGGATCATCGACGGATACACCACATCGAACCGCTATCCCTACTCGGAGCCGACTGGAAGACTGGGGAACTATATTCGCAATTCAGTCAAGGCGGTCGTGGATGCCTACGACGGAACCGTGAGCTTTTACCTTAGTAACCCGGAAGATCCCATCATCCTCGCCTACGCTAAGATTTTTCCCAGCCTTCTCAAGCCTTTAGATGCGATGCCCGCAAGTCTGCGCGCCCATATTCGCTATCCCCAGGATCTGTTTGCGGTGCAGGCTCGGATATATGCCACTTATCACATGCAGGATCCTCAAGTCTTCTATAACAAGGAAGATCTGCTAAGCATTCCGCGTCAGGCGGGGGAGCCGCAAGACCCCAATATAGGGAGGATGATGGGCCAGGCGGCGGTGCCAGAGACGGAACGGGAGATAGCCCCCTACTACACGATCATGCGTCTTCCCGACGAAAAGAAAGAGGAGTTTGTCTTGCTTCTCCCTTTCACTCCCAACAAGAAAGACAACATGCGCGCCTGGCTGGCGGCGCGCAGCGATCCGCCAAACTACGGCAAGCTGATTGCCCTGGATTTTCCCAAGGCGAAGTTAGTCTATGGACCGAAACAGATCGATGCCCGGATCGACCAGGACGCTTTTATCTCGCAACAGTTGAGCCTCTGGAGCCAACGCGGATCTCAGGTGATCCGCGGCAGCCTCCTGGCAATTCCGATCGAAAAGTCGCTTCTCTATGTCCAGCCCCTTTACCTGGCCGCTGAGAAAGGATCTCTTCCCGAACTAAAGAGAGTCATCGTGGCTTTTGGCAATCAGATCGCTATGGAGGAGAATCTGGAGCTGGCCCTGCAGCGTATTTTTAGCGGTCGAGTGGCACCCGTGACGGCTCAAGCGGGGCAGGTGGCTCCGCCCCCCGGGGTCGCGGGAGCGGAGAAGAGCTTGGCGAGCCGAGCCGTGGAGCATTTCAATCGGTCGCAGGAGTTTCTGCGCCAGAGAAATTGGACTGGATATGGCGAGGAACAGAAGCGACTTGAGGCTGTCCTTAACGAAATGCAGAAGGGGCGCTGATAATAATAAGTGTCAGCATGAAGTAGGTTTTAGAGCAGATAAGATGGACGGGAAAGAGTTCGCCATCAAGAGCTTTAGCACCTTTTGTTTGAGGAGCGCGGTACGAACGACAAAGGCCGATCTTCTCAAAGAGCGAACCAAGTTCATCGTTGATTTCGACGCCAGTGCGTCATGGTTCGTCCATGACCAAAACCAAGGCAAGATCGTACCAGCAGAGCTTGCGGCAGGACTACGACAGTAAGGGCGCATCGGGATCTCCGCCGCGGCTAGCAGTTATTCAGCTTCTAAAGTTGCCCTCCCGCAGCCGTCGCTGCAGATCTGTCGCATGACATTCATGTTGCTAGACAAGATTGAGACCCCTTGTAGATGAAAACAATTGTTTCTTTCTACCCTCTGCTGATACTTTTGGCCCCGCTCCTAGCGGGCCTTATCATCGGCCTTTTGGGCGGTTTGATCGGTAAGAAGGTCCACCGGATCGGTGTGCTGGCCGATGTTTTCGCTTTCGGGTTCTCCCTTAATATCCTCTATGATGTCATCGCCCAGGGACCTCACATCGTTGACGCTTCTCCGTTCACCTCGCAGTGGAACGGCATTTTGCAATTCGGTCTTTACATCGACCGGCTTGCGGCCGTGATGATGGTGCATATCACGGCTATCAGCACTCTCATCCATCTCTTTTCTATTCGCTATATGCAGCAGGAACGCGGCTATGCCCGGTTTCACAGCCTGCTCGCCCTGACTACCTTTGTGCTTCTCGGCATGGTCGCAAGTGCTAACCTCCTGATGCTCTTTATCTTCTGGCAACTGCTAAGCTGGCTGCTGACCTTTCTTTCCTACAACTATTCGCATCCACCCACTGTGCGGGGCGCCTTCAGGACCTTCACCATGCTGCGCCTCGGCGATATTGCTTTTCTCTCCGCCATCGTCCTTGCGCATGTTCTATACGGCACATTGGATATCCAACAGCTTTTTATTCGGGCCACCGAAGTCCACAGGGTCTATTCCCTCTGGCCGGGTTGGGGATTCGAGATCAACGCCTCTACAGCAATCACGCTCTTGATCTTCATCGGCGCCATGAGCAAGTCAGCGCAGTTCCCATTGCACATGTGGCTTCCCGATTCCCTCTACGCGCCGACACCCGTGCATGCGCTGCTGCATGCGGGAATCATCAACGCAGGCGGCTTTCTTTTAGCTCGTCTGGCTCCGCTATACGATCTCAGCCCGACCACCCTCCATGTGGTCTTCGCCATCGGTCTGCTCACAGCGCTTCTGGGGTCCTCCATGATGCTCACTCACAACGACATCAAGAAGACATTGGGCTACTCCACCATAGGGCAGATGGGCTTTATGATTATGGAGTGTGGCCTCGGCGCCTTTGCGTTAGCGATTTTTCATCTCATCGCGCACGGTATTTTTAAAGCCACGATCTTCTTAAACTGCGGCAATATAATTCATGCTGCCCGTCAGGAACCGAGATTTCCGCCCAAGGCTGACGCCGTGGCTAGGACAGAATTTTCCAGCCTGACATGGCTCACCGGATTTGTCACGACGCTCATCCTACCCCTGATCATCCTGCTGGCCGGCCATGGCGTCCTGCGCATCCCGTTGAGAGATTCGCAGGGCGCGGTGATATTTCTCTTTTTTAGCTGGGTTACTTCCTCCCAGGCTATCCTGACGCTGTACCGCTTACGCGCCGTGGCCTCGTGGAAGGTTGCGGCGACCATGCTATTCACCCTGTTCCTGGTGGTCGTAACCTATCTGTTGGCGGCGGAGAGTTTTACATACTTCCTGTTCCCTGCCGCCGGCGAGGCAGCTCACCACTTCAAGGCTGGCGCTTTACCCGGTACGGTTTTCGATTTCTTGGTGGTTGCGGCTGCCCTATTCATCGTCCTTGGCTGGATCGTGATCTACGCGAACGCCCATGGACGATCGATTCGGCTGCCGCTGTGGGTGAACGCCCTGCAAGCCCGTCTCTACCTGCTCTTGATGAATCGCCTCTATCTGGATGCTCTTTCGCTCAGAATCGGACAGCGCTTCACTCGCATGGCCGACCGGCTTACTGCCAGCAGGCTCTTCCCGTATGTCGTCAGTTTGACCGCCCTGATCGCGGCGTTGAGTGTGTCCGCTTTGCCGGAGGATTTGTCGCTGCCGAAATTCGGTCAATTTCTGGCCGTGGCTTCCATGCTTCCACTGTTTCCCCTGCATGGACTTTATGTGGCCGCCCTGACTCGTCCTCGGGGCAACATGGCCATCTGCTTCGCCATCCTGCTGCCCACGGCAGGGCTCTACGGAATGATCGACCTACTTCCTGGAATGCCAGCGGACTTCCTCGCCGGCGTACGCATGCTTGCCTTGTTCGGCGCGCTTTACGGATCGTTCAAGGCGCTGGTTCAGGCGCGCATGACTCCCTTGTTGGCATACGCCAGCTTGTCCTTTTACTCTGTTCTCTGGTGGCATATAGCCGGCACTCGGACGTTGCCCCCGCAAGCGGTAGTCTATTTCAGCGCAGTCGTCCTGATCACCGTTGGGCTTTTACTGGCATGGTATCGCGTGCAAGCGCGTTATGGTGATCTGGCTTTTGATCGCATCGGCGGGTTGGCGCGCCCCATGCCGCGCTTTGCCACCTTGGTGGCATTGCTAACGATGGCGGCCGTAGGCATGCCGCCTTTCGGTCTTTTTTCCGGTTACATCGGGATGCTGCTGCACCCTGCCATCGAAATCTCATGGGATCTAAGCATTATCCTGCTCACTTGGTTTGCGGCATCATTTTATTTGTTCAGGATGATGCAACGGCTCCTCTTTGGTCCGCATTGCACGGACATTCCGTATGAAGACCTGCACCGCGCCGAGATTGTCTCCCTCTTGATCATGCTATTGATCCTTGTAGCCGTTGGCCTCTTGCCATACGGATTCTTCGAATCTGATCTGCTGGCGAGCGGCTATCGTACCACCATGGAGATGACAACATCGTGGATCAAATAACAGCGGCGCCTTACAGCGAAACCCAGCGGATGCGGCTCAGAGGACTGATCCGGCTTTCGAGCGAGATCATCGCTTATTACTGGCCCATGCGCACCTTTGTTCATCACAATCCGCTCCACGGCCTGGAATATCTCCGATTTGACGAGGCCTCACGGCGGGCCCAACGATTGCTCGGAAGCAAGGGCTATCTGTCCAATGAAATTTTTCGCGACTATGTCCGCTCGGGACGGATTCGTCCGCGTCATCTCGACGCTGCCCTGAAACCGCTTGCGCACGACGAGAAAGTGAAACTGGGAGCGCGCGAGGTTACCCACCTCGAAGTGCTTCGCGCCCATTTTTTCCCAGGGATGACTGCGCCGGCAGATGAAATCCTCGACTCCGTGATCAATCGCTGCCCGGACCAGACTGTTATCAAAGCTCTTGCAAACCATCTCGCCCCTGCGCTGAAGCCGGCGGCCATTCGGAAAAGCACAGAAGAAGAGGCGGCCCTCGGTCAGCATTTTACGCTAGCATCCTGGTGCGATCGCAACCTCGGTACTCAGATCGCCGACCAAATCAATCGAGAATCGATCAAGTGGTGCGAAGCTTTTTTGGACGAAGGCCATGCAACTTGGCCCATGCCCGGCCGGGAAAAGGGGTTTTACGGCGCCTGGAAGTTTCTCGCCGAACGAGAATGGTCCCCTTGCGGGATTGAAAATAGTCGACGGAAACTGGCTCGCTTACCGGCGCAACCAGAAGATGCTCTGCTCGAAAGCCTGACGGCGCTCGGTGTTCTTCCTGAGGTCTGGCAGGATTATCTTTCCCTTCACCTCACCGCCCTGCCCGGCTGGGCCAGCTTCATCAAATGGCGGGCGGATCAAAGCGACTATGAATGGCAGCAGAGCTATCCTGTCGATCTGGTGCAATATCTTGCGGCGCGCTTGTGGTACGAGCGTGAACTGGTCCAAACAACCTGCCGGCAAGCGCTTGGGATTGCCGGCAATGTCGGGGCGATTTCAGCCCACATGCAAAGGCGCGGGAGCCTGTCGCTTAACACGCACAGCGCGAGTGAAGCGGCGACGCGATCCGCTCGAATAGCGGCCTGGCGGCTGGCGGCTCTTGCCAAAGCGCTGGAGATCGATGCCACGGTCCTGATGGACACACAGGCGGAAAATCTGCGGGTGCTGCTGGAGTGGATCGACGGCCTGCCGGAATCGGAGCATGGACCGGTATGGTTAAAGGCGCTTGAGGCCGGCTACCAGGAAGGACTAATAGCAATACTCCAGCCCAACGTTAGCAAACTTAATGTCGCCTCCTCGGATCAGGGTCCGGCAAATCTGCCTGGCCAACAAAGAGAACTAGACGAAGCGGCTCGGTCGGCAGGTGAGACGAAGAGAGATCCTGTAAAAGTTCGGCCCCAGGCCCAGGCGGTATTTTGCATCGACGTACGCTCGGAACCTCTGCGGCGCCACTTAGAAGCGATCGGGGACTATGAGACATTCGGCTTCGCCGGCTTTTTCAACGTTGCCATTCGGTACCAGGCCCTCGGCAGCCATCATGGAACCGACCAGTTTCCGGTCATAGTGACTGCCAAAAATCTGGTGCGCGAGATTCCTCGAACCTATCACAGCAAGTTTCTCTTGAGACACCGGGACAGATCGAAACTGGCCCATGCGGTCAATACGCTACTGCACGATCTTAAGGAAAACGTCGCCACACCTTATGTCATGGTAGAGTCTCTCGGTTGGTTTTACAGCTTGCCACTGATCGGCAAGACGATTTTTACCACCTGGTATCGGTACGCGATCGGTTGGCTCAGGCGCACATTCTTGCTCCCCGTCGCCACTACCCTGACCGTGGATAAGCTGTCACGGGATGAAGTGGAAGAGATGCTTGCCGCCGAGCAACGCGCAACTGCACGCCGGGCCCTGCAGGAAAGGTTCGGCGACCGTCATCTCAATCTATCCCTCGAACGGCTTGAGTTTTTGCGCCGTCGGGCGTTGGAGGAACAAAGCGCCGAACAACCGTCGCCGCAGGCCCGCTCCTACGCTCTTTCCGCCGAAGAGGAAACCGCATTCGTCGAAGATCTTCGGCATTCCTACGGCATCAATCAGCGTTCGGCCTTTGCGCGGATGGAGCGCATCACAAGGACTGGTTTTACCCGAAGCGAGCAAGCCTTTACGGTGGAAACCGCTCTTCGGATTATGGGGCTCACTGAGAATTTCGCCAGGCTCGTGCTCTTCTGCGGTCATGGCAGCACCTCGGAGAACAATCCCTTCGAAGCGGCCCTCGACTGCGGCGCTTGCGGCGGCAATGCCGGCAATCCCAACGCGCGCGTCTTGGCGCTCATGGCCAACAAGCCCCTGGTGCGGGAGCAACTGGCGAAAAATGGCATCGCCACTCCCCAGGACACCTATTTCATTGCCGGGCAGCATGACACCACGACCGATCATGTCGATCTTTTCGATCTGGAAGATCTCCCTCCCACTCATCGCAAAGACTTGCTCCAACTCACCCGTGACCTTGAGAAAGCCGGGCTTAGGACTAGCCGGGAACGCTGCGCCCGATTTCCAGAGATCAACACTTCTCTGTCATCTGCTAAAGCGGCGCGGGAGGTGCATCGGCGAAGCGGTGACTGGAGCCAAGTCCGTCCGGAATGGGGGCTGTCACGCAATGCCGCCTTCATCGTCGGGCGTCGCGCGCTGACCCGCGCGATCGATCTTGACGGGCGGGTGTTTCTCCACTCGTATAACTATCGGCATGATCCAACAGGCCGGCTACTGGAGGTTGTGATGACCGGGCCGCAGGTGGTCGGGCAATGGATCAACTTGGAACATTATTTTTCCACCGTGGATCAGGACGTCTACGGTAGCGGCAGCAAAATCTACCACAACGTGGTCGGGCGCCTGGGGATCATGGCCGGTCCGCAGAGCGATCTGCGCACGGGGCTCGCCTGGCAGACCGTCATGGACGGGCCGCGACCCTATCATGAGCCCATGCGGTTGCTCACTCTGATCGAAGCGCCGCGGGAACGGATCGACCAGATTATTCGGGGTCACCGCCTCCTTCGCCATCTGTATGACAACGAATGGGTGCGATTGATAGCGATCGAGCCAGTAGAAGGAATCTTTTATCGTTACATTCCGAAGCGCGGATGGATGGCGATTCCTTAAAATAAGAAAGGAGAATAGCTTATGAACGGTCTCACGCTACATCCCATGAAGGAAATCAGAATCATCATTTCGGGTGAACATCTGAGTTTCGCCACCGACTTGCTGGACAATGTGAAGGCGACCGGCTACACAATCATCCACAACATTTCTGGCAAAGGCCACCACGGCTTTCATACGGCCCATCCGATGTTCAATGAGGTGGAAAGTCTGGTGATGCTGATGGCCGTCGTTTCGCCAGATCGGGTGGACCCGATTCTGGCTGGATTGAAGCCGCTCTTTGACCGGTACATAGGGGTCATGTTTGTCTCTGAGGTTGCCGTCAGCCGCCTGGAATACTTTTCTGAGACATCCAGTAATGAGTGACGAGCTTCGGTCAATGAGGGAGCCAACATTATCAACGAAACGTCGCCAAGTGAAAGCGCATTCACCAGCACGTAGAAAATATATGCGTTTTCTTTGCGCGGCTTGACATGAAAAAAGTGATATGGTGATGATAAATTTTCTAGTGCAGACCGAGTCCTAACAATTCGGCTGACAAACACTCACCACCAAACCAATTAACAAGAGGGGTTGCGAGATGGCTGAAGAATCGCTTTCAGGTTTGACTTTATTTAACCGCGGCAAGGTGCGCGACATCTACGACTTGGGAGACAAACTCCTGCTGGTGGCCAGCGACCGCATATCCGCGTTCGATGTAATCCTCCCGACGCTGATTCCCGACAAGGGCAAAATACTCACCGCCCTCTCCGTCTACTGGTTCGCCGTGATCAAGGACATCATCCCGCATCACCTGATTTCCACGAAGGTCGATGATTTTCCAGCGCCCTGCCGCGCGCACAGGGCCGATCTTGAAGGCCGCAGCATGCTGGTTAAGAAAAGCACACCCGCGCCGGTGGAATGCATCGTCCGAGGGTATCTCGCCGGTTCCGGTTGGAAGGATTACCAAAAAACTGGCGCGGTCTGCGGCATCCCGCTACCGAAGGGATTGCTGGAGGCTTCACGACTCGACCAGCCGATCTTCACGCCGTCGACTAAAGCTCCCGTCGGCCACCACGACGTAAACATCACGTTCGACCAGATGGCCGAGAAGGTCGGTAGGCGAAGGGCCGAGAAAATGCGCGACGCGACCATCGCGATCTACCGCCGCGCGCGCGCCATGGGGGAGAAGAAAGGAATCATCATCGCCGACACCAAGCTCGAATTCGGCATGGAGGGTGACGACATCATGCTCATCGACGAAGTGCTGACGCCCGACTCCTCCCGCTTCTGGCCAGCGGATACCTATAAGGTCGGAACTTCACCCGAGAGCTTCGACAAACAGTTCGTGCGCGACTACCTGCTCAATCTTCCCTGGGACATGAAATCGCCGCCGCCGGCGCTGCCCACCGAGATCGTGCGCAAGACGCGGGAAAAATATTCAGAGGCGCTCAGGCGATTGGCCGGTTCATGATCCGAGCTCGATTTACCTCAATTACAGGCTTAAGGAAGCTTTGAATAAGTCCCCCATGTGGGCGTCTAATACAGGACCGCCTCAAGAAAACCAGAGATCATCGCGAAAGCGCCGACCCAAACATATGTGCCCTCACAGGCGAAACTTTTTCAGAGGTTCCCTAAGACCAAACACAGAAAGGAGGTGAAAAACCGTATGACGTTCAAAAAGCAACTGATCGGACTTGTTTTAGCATTGATATTAGCTCCGGTATTAGCCCTGGCGGAGGAAAAGAATGGCACCGTCGCGAGTTACGACAAGGCATCACGGATGGTGACTGTAAAGGGCAAAGGTTGGGAGCAGAAGGCCAAAGTAAGCAGTGCGGACGCTAAAGATAAGCTCGATCTCTTAAAAGACGGCGCCAAGGTCAAAGTCGAATTCGACGACCGGGGCGGCGGAGACATTAGGGTGAAATCAATCAGCGGGCGCTAGTAGCCGGCTGACCTTTCTCCTACCGAAAGGGCAGGGTGAATCGACGATTCACCCTGCCTGTGTTTTAATAAACCAGGCATTTCGCCTGCGGGGTATTAAACCCGCAGGCGACCAAAGGGGATGCTCGCCCCCTTTGGAAACCCCATTTGATGGTGCCCGCAGCAAGCTGCGGGGAATATTAGATTCAACCGCAGGCTAAACCTTGACCCCAGCCACCGCTTCGGTTTCTTCCGCGGTCACCTCGCGGTAAATCTTACCGCCGGTTTTCTTAAACTCCTCGGCCTTCTCTTTCATCCCCGCTTCCAATGCGGCTTGTTCCTCCAGGCCCTTCTGCACTGCGTAGTCGCGCACGTCCTGGGTGATCTTCATCGAACAGAAGTGCGGGCCGCACATCGAGCAGAAGTGCGCCACCTTGGCGCCCTGCGCCGGCAGCGTTTCGTCGTGGAACTCGCGGGCGGTGTCGGGGTCCAGGCTTAAATTAAACTGATCTTCCCAACGGAACTCGAAGCGCGCCGCGCTGAGCGCGTCGTCGCGGATCTGCGCGCCGGGATGGCCTTTGGCCAAGTCGGCGGCGTGGGCGGCGATCTTGTAGGCGATGACGCCGTCTTTGACGTCCTTCTTATCCGGCAGACCGAGATGTTCCTTCGGCGTTACGTAGCAGAGCATGGCGGTGCCAAACCAGCCGATCATCGCCGCGCCGATGGCGCTGGTGATGTGATCGTAGCCCGGCGCGATGTCGGTGGTCAGCGGTCCTAGCGTGTAGAACGGCGCCTCTTGGCAGACCTCTAACTGCTTGGTCATGTTCTCATGGATCATGTGCATCGGCACGTGGCCCGGACCTTCGATCATCACCTGCACGTCATGCTTCCAGGCGATCTTGGTCAGCTCGCCCAACGTCTCCAGTTCGCCGAACTGCGCTTCGTCGTTGGCGTCCGCAATGCATCCCGGCCGCAGCCCGTCGCCGAGGGAAAATGCGACATCGTAGGTCTTCATGATCTCGCAGATGTCCTCGAAGTGAGTATAGAGGAAGTTTTCTTTATGATGCGCCAAGCACCACTTGGCCAAAATCGACCCGCCGCGCGACACGATGCCGGTGACCCGTTTCGCGGTCCACGGCACGTAGCGCAGCAGTACGCCGGCGTGAATCGTGAAGTAAGATACTCCCTGCTCGGCCTGCTCGATCAGTGTGTCTCGGAAGATCTCCCATGTGAGATCTTCCGCCTTGCCGTCAACTTTCTCCAGCGCCTGATAGATCGGCACCGTGCCGATCGGCACCGGCGAGTTGCGCAAAATCCACTCGCGGGTCTCATGGATGTTATCGCCGGTGGAAAGGTCCATCACCGTATCCGAACCCCAGCGCGTCGCCCAGATCATCTTTTCGACCTCTTCTTCGACGGACGAAGCAACGGCGGAATTGCCGATGTTGGCGTTGATTTTGACCAGAAAGTTGCGCCCGATAATCATCGGCTCGCTTTCGGGATGGTTGATGTTCGCGGGGATGATCGCCCGCCCCAGGGCGACCTCGTCACGCACGAATTCCGGAGTAACGAAATTCGGGATCGACGCGCCGAAACTGTTGCCGGCGTGGGTGCGCGACGCGCCATGTGCGCCGTTTTCGATGGCCTTCTCGCGGCCGATATTCTCGCGAATGGCGATGTATTCCATCTCCGGAGTGATGATGCCCTTTTTCGCATAGTGCATCTGGGAAACGTTGCACCCCGGCTTGGCGCGTAATACCGGACGCCTGGAAGCATCGGGGAAGCGTTCACTCTGGGAACCATTCTTCGAGCCGTTCTTGCCGTTGGCGAAGTGGTACGCAGGCGCCTCCTCGACGTCGCCGCGCGCCTTGATCCAATCGAGACGCAATGGCCGCAAACCTTTACGAATTTCGGTGTCCACGGTGGGATCTGTATAGGGCCCCGAGGTGTCGTAAACCAGGATCGGCGCATTACCGCTACCGGCGTGCGTGTCGCCGACACTGATGGCGCGCATCGGCACGCCGATTTCCGGACGATGATGGCTGTGAACGTAAATTTTTTGCGAAGCGGGCAAGGGTTGAGTCGTGATCCCTTCTTGCTTCGTGCCATTCGACTTATTGGAGTTCGCCATTTTTAATCCCTCCCTGGGATTTCGTTTCCCGCTGACCGTTATACGTGACGGTAGGGCTTTACGTATTCTTCGTAGAGCCCCTCTTTGCCCTTCTCTTCCAGTTCCTTCGATCGCTTCATCAAAACCTCTTTGGTCTCGACGAAATCTTTCCGGCTAAAGCCGAGATTGCCGGGATGCGTTCCCGAATCCATGCGGATGGCGTCGCAGGGGCAGGCCTCGACGCAGAATCCACAATAAATGCAGCGCAGCGTGTCGATTTCATAGCGGATGGGAAACTTCTCCACGGAGTTATCGGGATATTCGCCGGCTTGGATAAAAATGCACTCGGCTGGGCAAGCCGTAGCACATAGAAAACATGCCGTGCATTGCACCGTCTCGTCACTCTTCAACGTCAGACGGTGGCGGCCGCGAAAAGTTTCCGGATAGTGCGCTCTCTCGTCAGGATACTGAACGGTGACCGAGGCTTGCAGGTCTCTGGCGAGGCCGATCTGATGGAGCGAATGCACCGTGAGATTGCGCCAGAAGCGATAGCCCGTGACCGTCAAACCACGGATGACTTCCGGGAAATATAACCGCTCCCAAAGAGACATTTCTTCGATTCGTTTCATCGCCCTGTTCCTGTATTCAGACACCTGCCCGCACGTAACATAACACTCGGCAAATTGGCGCCTTTGGCATTTTAGTTGAAAGTAATTCCAGACTTAACTTATAGACCTTTGAAAGGGGATGTCAAGGAATTGGGATGAAGGACGAGGCCCGCTCCAGCTTGTCACTCGGTGTCATATTGCAGAATCGAAAACACGCCGTGCGGCTTGAGTTTTTCCCTACCTTTTAAGAACGCAAGCTCGATGACAAAAGCGCATTCCACCACCGTTGCGCCGAGCCTGGAAACCAACTCCGTCGCCGCCACCGCGGTCCCACCCGTGGCGATCAGATCGTCGGCGATCACCACGCGGGCATGATTGCGAATGGCATCGACGTGGATTTCAAGTGCATCCGTCCCATACTCCAGATCATAGCTCGCCCGGTGAGTTTCGTAAGGCAGCTTGCCCGGCTTGCGCACGACGCAAAAACCCGCGCCGAGCTCGTAAGCCAGCGCCGCGCCGATAATGAATCCCCGGGATTCGATGCCCAAGACGGTATCGATCTTCTGCGACCGATAACGCTCCGCCAGAATGTCGATGGTCCGAGAAAACAGCGGGCCATTGCCCAGGAGCGGCGTAATATCTTTGAAAACGATGCCCGGTTTCGGGAAATCGGGAATGTCGCGAATGATTTGGCGGATGGCGGCGATGTCGTTGTTCATGTGTGTGAGAGGTAGCATAAACATGAATAACCGGCAACGGAGTTGCAGAACTGGAAGACGCGCGGCATTGCTCGTGCGAGAAGAACGCTAACGCCCACACGGCTCCACACAAAGAGCACAGAGCTGCATGGGTCTTGCCAATCTTGATCGTTTTGAACCGCTTGAACGATTTGAACGGCTGGAACCGGCGGTCTCTTGACTGCCCTCAGCGCGACCATGTTCACCGGCCAGCGAACCGGCGCAGCAAGTTCTTTGAGATCTGCTCGTAATCGTAGGGAGCGGGGCGGCGGATTCGTAACGAATGCGACGTCCGTTTACGCGCTGCCCGTCCCAATCTGCTTTGGATCGTAGCCGAGAATCGGCCCCAGCCAGCGCTCGACTTCGGCAACCGTCATCCCTTTGCGCGCGGCGTAGGACTCCACTTGATCCCGCCCGATGGAGTTGACGGCGAAGTACTGAGCCTCGCCATGAGCAAAGTAGATACCGCAGACCGACGCCGCCGGATACATGGCGAAGCTTTCGGTCAACGTGATTCCGGTCGCTTCCTGCCCCTTGAGCAAATCGAAGATCATCGGCTTCTCGGTATGATCCGGCTGGGCAGGATAGCCCGGCGCCGGGCGGATGCCGCGGTATTTTTCCGCGATAAGATCCTCGCTGCTGAGTTTTTCCGCCTTTCCGTAACCCCAATCCGCGCGGGCGCGCTTGTGTAGACACTCGGCGAACGCCTCGGCGAGCCGGTCCGCCAGCGCTTTGGTCATGATGGAATTGTACGGGTCGTTGTCGCGTTCGAATTTTTCGGCCAGCTCCTGACAACCATGCCCCGTGGTGACGGCGAAGGCGCCAATATAATCGACCAGGCCGCTCTCCCGCGGCGCAATGAAGTCGGACAAGGCCAACTGCGGCTTGCCCCGCTGGCTCTCCTTCTGCTGGCGCAGGGTGTAGAATCGCGCCAGCTCCCGCGCGCGAGAGCCGTCGCTGTAAACGACGATATCGTCGCCGTCGCTGTTGGCCGGGTAAAAGCCATAGACGGCGTGGGCGGTAAGAAACTTCTTGTCGACAATATCGCGCAGCAATTCCTGCGCGTTGGCGAATAGCTCGCGCGCCGCCGGGCCGCGCGCGGGATCGTTCAACAGATCGGGGTAGCGCCCGCGCATCTCCCAGGTGTGAAAAAACGGCGACCAGTCGATGAACGGCGCCAGTTCCGCCAGCGGGAAATCGGTTAGAACCCGGCGCCCGGTGAATTCCGGCACGCAAATATGACGCTCATCCCACTCGGTGTGCAGTTTCCGCCGCGCCGCCTCTTCAAGAGTGAGTAGCTGGGTGCCAACCCGGTTTTCAAATTGCTCGCGCATTTCTTGCTGTTCAGCGCGATTCTTCTCGCCCAGCGCCTTGCGCCCATCCGCATTCATCAACGCGCCCACCACCGGCACCGCGCGCGAAGCATCGATGACGTGGATCGTCTCATGGCGGTACGACGGCGCGATTTTCACCGCCGTGTGGCGCTTGCTGGTGGTCGCTCCGCCGATCAGCAGTGGCAGATTCAAGCCGCGCCGGTCCATCTCGCTGGCGACGTGAGCCATTTCATCGAGTGACGGTGTGATCAGGCCGCTGAGGCCGATGATATCGGCCTTTTCTTGGATCGCCGTCTCGATGATCTTGTCGGCGGGCACCATGACGCCAAGATCGATGACGTCGTAATTGTTGCAGCTCAGCACCACGCCGACGATGTTCTTGCCGATGTCGTGCACGTCGCCCTTGACCGTGGCTAAGACCAGCTTGGTGCGCTGGGTGGTGTCTGCGGCGGCTTTTTTTTCCGCCTCCAAAAACGGCGTCAAGTAGGCCACCGCCTTCTTCATGACCCGGGCGCTTTTCACGACCTGGGGCAAAAACATTTTACCGGAGCCGAACAGGTCGCCGACGATATTCATGCCGTCCATCAGCGGCCCTTCAATTACCGCCAGGGGCTTGCCGTACTTGAGTTGGGCCTCTTCGACATCCTGATCGATGAAATCGGTGATGCCCTTGACCAAGGCGTGGGATAGACGCTCTTCCACCGGGCCGGCGCGCCAGGTATCGTCCTTGACTTCGACCTTGCCTTTTTCTTTTACGGTTTGAGCGAAGGCGACCAGCCGCTCCGTGGCGTCGGCCCGCCGGTTGAGCAGCACATCTTCGACAAGTTCCAATAAATCCTTGGGAATCTCCTCATAGACCGCGAGCATGCCGGGATTAACGATCCCCATATCCATGCCCGCCTTGATGGCGTGATACAGAAAGGCCGAATGCATCGCTTCACGCACCGGGTTGTTGCCGCGGAACGAGAACGAGATGTTGCTCACGCCACCACTCACCTTGGCGAGCGGCAGATTCTGTTTGATCCAGCGGGTCGCTTCGATGAAATTGACCGCGTAGCTGTTGTGCTCTTCGATACCCGTGCCCACGGTCAAGATGTTCGGATCGAAAATAATATCCTGGGGCGGAAAACCGACCCGTTCCGTGAGGATCTTGTAGCAGCGCGCGCAAACTTCGGTCTTTCTTTCATGAGTGTCCGCCTGCCCTCGCTCGTCGAAGGCCATCACGATCACCGCGGCCCCGTAACGCCGGATCAACTTCGCTTGCGCGACGAATTTCTCTTCCCCTTCTTTCAGGCTGATGGAATTGACGATGCCCTTGCCTTGGATGCACTTCAGGCCCGCCTCGATAACCTCCCATCTCGAGCTGTCGATCATCACCGGTACCCGGGCGATCTCCGCTTCGCCGGCGATCAGCCGCAGGAATTTTTCCATCGCCGCCTTGGAGTCGAGCATGCCCTCGTCCATGTTGACGTCGATGATCTGCGCACCGCCTTCCACCTGTTGCCGGGCGACGCCGACGGCCTTTTCAAAATCGCCGGCCAGAATGAGCTTGGCGAACACCGGAGAACCAGTGACGTTGGTGCGCTCGCCGATGTTGACGAAGTTGGACTCCGGCCGCACGGTGACGCTTTCCAATCCGCTCAAGCGCAGATCGGGAGCGATCTCGGACGGCACCCGCGACGGCAAGCCGCGCACCGCTTGGGCCATCGCCCGGGTATGTTCGGGAGTTGTGCCGCAGCAGCCGCCGACGATATTGAGCCAACCGTTTTCCGCCCACTCGCGCAGTTGTGGCGCCAGCGACTGCGGAGTTTCGGGGAATCCCGTCGGCAATAGCGGGTCGGGAAGTCCGGCGTTGGGGTGGGTGCTGATATAAATCGGCGCGATTTGCGACAGCTCTTCGATCAGCGGGCGCATCTCTTTGGGCCCCAACGCGCAGTTCATGCCCACGCTCAAAAGCGGCACATGCGAAATCGAATTCCAAAACGCTTCGACGGTTTGCCCGGTCACGCCGCGGTTGCTTCCCGGTTGGATGAAAGTGACCGAGGCCATGAGCGGCACTTGAATATTCCGCTCTTCGAAAAGCTTGGCGATGGCGAAAAACGCCGCCTTAGCATTGAGCGGATCGAAAATCGTCTCCACGAGCAGAACATCCGCGCCGCCGTCGATCAAACCGCGCGCCTGGTCGTAGTAAGCCTGAACCAGTTCATCGAAGGTCACGCCGCGCGTCGCAGCGCTGTGCACGTCGGTGGAGATCGAGCAGGTCCGATTCGTCGGACCGATAGCGCCGGCGACGAATCGAGGAAGAGAAGGATCCTTGGTCATGACGATCTCGACGGCTTTGCGCGCAGCCTTGGCGCCGGCGACATTGAGATCGTAAGCGTGAGGCTCCAATTTGTAATCGGTCATGGAAATCGCCGTCGAGTTGAAGGTATTGGTCTCGATAATGTCCGCTCCGGCTTCGAGGTACCGGACGTGAATGTCAGTGATTAACTCAGGCTGGGTGATACACAGGACGTCGTTGCAGCCTTTGAGATCATGCGAATGACCAGCGAACCGCTGACCGCGGAACCCCGCCTCGTCGAGCCTGTGAGCCTGGATCATCGTCCCCATGGCTCCGTCGAGAACGAGAATTCTCTCCGCCAACAGTCTTCTTAAGCTGTTTTCAGTATCGCTCATCCCTTTGCCTTCCGCGTCGATTTTCCGGTCGCATTCATTGGCAAGCACGCGCGCGCCACGAAAATTTCCACCGGCCGGTTACCGTTGCGCGCGATTTTTTCGCCGGCGTAGGAACCCGTTAATTCATAGTCGACGCTCCCGACTCCCGCGGCCCGAAACCACTCTGCGATGGACCGCCGATTGAAGCCCAACCAACGATGGGCCATCTGCTCGCGCATCCATTCCTGGCTATGCTGCACCATATCCACGAGAATAACCGAACCGCCCGGGCGGGTGACTCGGCGAAACTCGGCGATGGCACGCTCGGGGTCGGGCAGAAAGTGCAGCACCATGACGCAAAACAGCGCGTCCACGCTACGCGAGCCCAGCGGCAGCTTGAGCGCGTCGGCATGGCGAAACTCGACGTTGCGGATCGCTTTTTCCTTGGCGATCTCTCGTGCCCGTCGGAGCATTTCTTTGGAGAGATCGATGCCGATGACTTTGCGGGCAAAGCGCGCCAGCTCAAAGGTCAGGCTCCCGGTGCCACAGCCGACGTCGGCGAGAACCAGATTGCGGGGCAATAATTTCTCGATGGCGAGGGAGGTTACCCGGTCGGCGAAAAAGCTTCTACGGATGCGCTCCCAGTCGCCGGCCACCGATTCGAAATAGTTCCGCGACCGCCGCGCCCTGCGGCGCCGGCATGCCTCGAGCCGCTCCTTGTCCCCTTTCGATTCCGGCAATTCCGGCCAGCGCGCCTGGACGGACTTAAAAAACTCCCGCGCCGCCGCCGGCATGTCTTGGCGCACGGCGAAGTAAACATTGGTCCCCTCCTTGCGGTCCCGCACGAAGCCGGCCTCGCGCAAGATCGCCAGATTGCGCGACACCGCGGACTGCACCGACGCGACCACTTCTTGCACCTCACCCACCGTCAGCTCCTCTTCGGCGACGGCGGCAAGAACGCGCAAGCGCAGCGGGTCCGCCAGAGCTTTAAGAGTACGGATAACTTCCATGGTCGACCTTTGAGGCATCATTATATATAGATATTGTGATATAGACAACCCCATTCTCGCCACCGGATATAAGCACCTGGGAGGCCAAGAGGAAACGAGATCTACCCTTGAGGAGCGTAGGCGAGTTGCCGGGCAACGACCGCGTTGAAGACCTTGAGGAGATTGTCATGCGGCAACGAGCTGCGGGAACGGCCTTCTGACCGGGGAGTGAAATGCTCTATGACGTAGTGGATAGCTTCCACGGTGGAGTAATAATAAGGCTTCGGCTGCCGCCGGATTCGATAATTCGACGCGGCCGGCGGCATAAATCGGATCGTGGGGAGACTCGCGACGTTTCGGCTCAAACGGATCATCTTGCGCACGCTTTTCCAGGTTCCATCCAACACAAAGACGACCAGCGTCTTGCCGCCCGGCGCCAGCGTGAATCGTTCATCGGCTGGTTGCGCCGAAAGATCTATCGAGTCCTTTCCGGGATAGAGCAGAACGGGAAGCGTCATCGGCGCATGAAGCTCACGATTGACTCTTGCCTCCTCGGAAAAGTCGACTCCTTCGATCAGTAAGGAGTTGCGCACGCAAAGATGAGCCATTCTACCGGTTCCAAA
>JAUYJC010000075.1 GCA_030688735.1 Deltaproteobacteria bacterium | reverse complement strand
TATTCCTTGTGCCATCTATCACCTCGTTGGTGAGTGCTTTCTGATTGTTAAAACACTCTAATGCACCTTAACCGTGCATGCCAACAAGGTTCTTGCGTTTCGATCAATTTTCTTATTTTTTTTGATGGTGAATCAGGGTCTCCTTGGTCCCGCGCCGCACCGCGCTGCCGATGACCAAACCAGCGGCGATAAGAACCAGATTCTTGATAGTGTACTGCTCTTCCAGTGTCCTAAGCTGTATTCTACACTTAGTCAAATTCATAATTTCTAGTTGATCATTAGGAAAAAACGAAGTATGATCCGCGCATGGAGTGGCTGAACTACCACCACCTGCTCTATTTTTCGGTTGTGGCGCGAGAAGGCAGTATCACCCGCGCGAGCGACCAACTCTCTCTCACCCAGGCAACCATTAGCGCGCAAATCAGCTCCCTCGAGGAGGTTCTCGGCGAGAAGCTCTTCAGCCGGGTCGGCCGTAACCTGATATTGACTGAGATGGGCCGTATGGTGTTCCGTTACGCCGATGAGATCTTCACGCTGGGTCGAGAACTCATGGATACCGTCAAAGGCCGACCGACCGGCCGGCCTGTACGGCTGGTCGTCGGCGTAGCCGACGTCTTACCCAAGCTCATCGCCCACCGGCTCCTTGCCCCAGCGCTTAAGCTGGCCGAGCCCATTCGGCTCATCTGTCGGGAAGGTAAGCATGATCACTTGCTAGCTCAGCTCGCATTGCACGAGCTCGACTTGGTATTGACCGAGGCGCCTATTGGGTCAATGGTCAAGGTTCGCGCCTTCAACCATTTGCTTGGCGAGTGTGGTGTGACTATCTTCGGCCCGGCGCCGCTTGCCGCGAGGTATCGCCGCCGCTTCCCCCGTTCCCTCAACGGTGCGCCGTTTTTGCTTCCCACTGACAATACAACATTGCGGCGGTCGCTTGACCAGTGGTTCGAGGCCGAAGGAATCCGGCCAACGGTGATAGGGGAATTCGAAGACAGCGCGTTGCTGAAGGTTTTTGGGCAAAGCGGGGCGGGTCTCACTGCGGCTCCTTCGGTTATCGAGGACGAAGTGCGGAGGCAGTACGGTGTTCAGATCGTTGGCCGGGTGGAAGCTGTGCGCGAGCGCTTCTATGCCATCTCGGTGGAGCGCAAGCTGCAGAACCCCGCTGTGGTCGCGATTACAGAAACAGCTCGCCAAAAGTTGTTTTGACTAAAATGTAACACTCATTAACGGCAACCAACCTGAACATCAACCCCCGTCTTAAAGCTCTCCTGATAAAGCGCTACCGTCTCTTCAAAAACCAGCGTTGGAACCAAGAGGGCCGCAACGATGTGTTTCCTGAGCATCGTAGGTTCGCTCAGTTCCATACCGCACTTGGGACACCGCATATAAAGGAACTCCCTCAGTCGTTTCTTCCCCTCTTCAGCAAGTGTTCTGTGCTCTTCTTCTGGCATCTTCTTTCTTCTGTCAAGTTCTGTCGTGCAAAATATTCCTCCTCTTTCTCACTTGGTTTCACGGGCATGGTTCTCTTCCGTTCCTTTTTGAAGTGTACTTTTGAGTTTGTTCAACAATCTTCTTGTCCAGACCATTCAGTTGCAAGGACACTCAATCCGAGTGGTATTACAAGTTCACCTCCTGACGATTTGGTTTCCTGGATTCATGCAGCATAGTACGATTGCCGAATTCCCAAAAACTGCGGCGATTCTCGTGGCAATCTGAGGTCTTGTCAAGCTATAGCTCACCGACCTGGCGGACGAACACTGCTCGGCTTCGGCATCAAGCCGGAGCCGTTTTCGCCGGATCGGAACCCGTCGGCGCAGCATGTCCTTAATGCTGGCGCTGCGTTTCGGCGGCGTAGCGCTCGAGCACGTGGCGAATCATGCTGCCGGCGAGCTCGTGCTCGCCGAGGAAGACCTTGCCGGCATTTTCCTTTTCCAGCAGCACCGCTTCTTCCTCGCTGTGGGTGCGCACGATGATTTCAATTTTTGGGTTGACCGTGCGCGCGGTCTCGATCATGCGGCGCATCTTGGGTGTATCCGGCGTGGCGATCACCAGCATGCGCGCGCGCTGGACATGCGCCTGGATCAGCACATTGGGATCGGAAGCGTCGCCCGATACGGCCGGGATACCCCTCTCGCGCAGCGTCTCGACGATCTCGCGATTCTCTTCAGCCACGACAAATGATATGCCGCGCTTGCTGAGCGCTTCGCCGATGCGCCGGCCGACGCGGCCGTAGCCCACCAACACCACCTGTCCGGTGAGGCGAGTCAGGTCGACGGTCATCGGCAGGACGGCGAGGGGATCGTCCGGGCGCTCCAGGGCTTGCGCGAGAGTCGAGCGCGAGCGAATCCACGCCTGCGCAGGCTCGATGGCGTGGAAGACCAGAGGATTGAGCGCGATGGTGATGATCGCTCCCGCCAGAATGAGGCTCTGGCCCTCCGCCGGCATCAGGCCGAGAGAAACCCCCAGCCCGCCGAGGATGAAGGAGAACTCACCGATCTGCGCCAAACTCGCCGAGACCGTGAGCGCGGTGTTGAGCGGATAGCGAAAAAGCAGCACGAGAAAAAAGGCCGCCAGCGATTTGCCGATAAGAATAATCACCACGACCGCCAATACATGGAGCGGCTCGCGAATCAACACCTGCGGTTCGAAGAGCATGCCCACCGAAACGAAAAACAGCACCGAAAAAGCATCCCTGAGCGGCAAAGATTCTTCAGCGGCACGGTAGCTGAGCGGCGACTCGCGCATGACCATGCCGGCGAAGAAAGCGCCGAGGGCGAAGGAGACGCCGAACAACGCCGCGGAGCCGTAGGCGATACCGACGGCCGCGGCAACGACGCACAAGGTAAAAAGCTCGCGCGAGCCGGTGCCGGCGATCTGCCAGAGGAGCCACGGGAAAACGCGCCGGCCGACAATCAGCATGAGCGCGATAAAGACCACGACCTGACCGAGGGTGAGCGCGAGCGTCGTCAGCAAACTCCGATCGCCGGGGCCCGGGGCTGCAACCCCCGCATTACCGCCGAGCCATAGCGACAGCGGCGGCAGTAAGACCAGCGCTAAGACCGTCGCTAAATCCTCGACCACGAGCCAGCCGACGGCGATGCGGCCGTTGACGGTTTCGAGAATGCCGCGGCTTTCCAGCGCCCTGAGAAGGACCACTGTGCTGGCGACGGACAGAGAGAGTCCGAACACGATGCCGGCGGCAAGGCTCCAGCCCCAGAGCGCGGTGACGCCTAGGCCGAGCAAAGTGGCGACGGTCATCTGGACGATGGCGCCGGGAAGCGCGATGCGGCGCACGGCCAACAGGTCTTCGAGCGAAAAGTGCAGACCGACGCCGAACATCAGGAGCATCACGCCGATCTCGGCGAGCTGGCGCGACAGATCGAGATCGGCGACGAAGCCGGGCGTGGCGGGGCCGACGATAATGCCCGCGATCAGGTAGCCGACCAGCGCCGGAAGCTTCAAGCGCGCGGCGAGAAAACCCATCACCAGGGCAAGACCCAATCCCGCGGCGATGGTGGTTATCAGCGTAACACTATGGGGCACGCTCTCTGCTCCTCATCACGTATCTGGCGTGAGCCGAATGATCCTCGCAACTTCACATCGAGCCGGAAAACCGTAATTACTGCTGTAGGCGTACCCGCGAAGCTGGTCTGGTCGGACTGGAAGAAAAGAATTCAATCAACCACGAGGGTTATACTAAGGTCCTCACGAAGTACGCATCAAACTACATTGAAAATTTATGCCAAGCAACTTTTCGCGGCAAAATTTTGCCGGCCAAAGTCAAATTACAGAGTTCGTCGATCTATGAAGTTTTCTCCATTCAGAAACCACTGCTATCTACCGTTCCGTCCATTATTCCAGCCCTTTTCTCAGTCCACTTGGGCTAAGGCCCAGGGTCTCGCAGACATTATTGAAAGAGAAGACATCGTCATCGTTTGAGTTGATCCATTCTTCCGCTTCCAAAAAGAGCTTCTCGTTGGTTCGGGAGGGTTGGTAAAAGTATTGCTGGAAGCAAGCAATTCCATCCTCCAGCACCGCAAACATCAGTGCTCTGATCTCCAGAGGAACGGGGCTCTTTGGGGCTCCGTGAACGTGTTCATAGTAAAAGTGCGATTAAGGCTCGGGCGCGAAAATAAGGTTGGCCAACTGATCATCTTCACGATCATTGGAATACGCGCGCACAGATTGCTCCTTTACAGTTGCAGCTCAATGTTCTTGGTCTGTTGTTTACTGGGACCGTACGATTTCAACGGAACATTGGGCGCGCGTGGCTACCGCGGTGGATACGCTGCCGAGCAAAAAACGCTCAAGGCGTCTGAGCCCTCTGGCTCCCAGCAGGCATGAATATGTCGGGTCGGCTACGCTGATAATCCTGTGCCCTTTCTACCTCCGGGCTCTCGGACTTGAGGGCTGTGCCTCCTTTAAGTAGCGGTAGTAGTCACTGTTGGTCGTGAGCACGAGGACGGCGTTTTTGTTCTGGCTCTCCTTGAGACTTTCGAGTGTCCTCGAGAACGCGTAGAATTCCGGATCGCGGCCATAGGCGCCGCCGTAAACCCGGGTCGCCTCGGCATCCCCTTTGCCGCGGACCTCCTGCACCTTGCGATACGCCACAGAGCGGATCTCCCGCAATTCCTTCTCCATGTTGCCCAAGATTTCCGCGCTCCGGCCTTCGCCCTCGGACCGAAAGCGAGCGGCGATCCGATTTCTTTCGGAGATCATCCGGACGTACACCTTCTCTCGAACGCTCTCCACGTAATTGAGCCGCTTGATCCGCACATCGATAACCTCGATGCCGTACTCCGGCGTGACCTTCTGCACCGCCGTAAGGATGGCCTGAGAGATTCCTTCCCGCCCGAGGAGGACCTCCTTCTTCAGCTCCGCCAGGATCTCCGGACCAACCTCTTCGAGCACATCCCCCTTCGGCGGTTCCCAGGCAGAACTTCGCACCATCTCGACCAGCGGGTTAGCGGCGACGAGATCCCGGACCATCGAATCTATGATATCGCCCAGACGCGACTGGGCCCCGCTCTCCGTGGCCACGCTCCTAAGAAACTTTAAAGGATCGACAATCCGCCAGCGAGCCGTGGTGTCCACCCAGATAAACTCCCGCCCCGCCGTGGGGATTTGGTTCGGAGCGCCGTCCCAAATGAGGAGACGCTTATCAAAGCGGCGAACTTCTTGAATCAAAGGGACTTTGAAGTGAAGACCGGCTTTGGTCACCGGGGCACCCACGGGCCGGCCGAACTGCAAAATGACCACCTGCTCGCCTTCCTCCAACACGTAGAAGGTGCCAGAAGCCGCAAGCAGCACCAGGGTGACCAAAATTGCCAACGTAGTTTGCATCGCGCGCGTCATGGTTTTTTCTCCTCTTTCAGCGGCGGCGGAACGCCACCGGAATCCAAGGCCAGCCATGGAACCAAGGCTTTCTGCTCGCTGTCGACAATGTAGACCCCTTTGGCGTCGGAGAGAACCTTGCTCGTGGCCTCCAGATAGAGACGTCTCCGGGTCACCTCCGGGACCCGTTGGTATTCTGCGAGCACCGCCAGAAACCGTGCGGCCTCGCCCTGTGCTCGATTGACCCGCTCCGTGGCGTAGCCCTCCGCCTCGGCGATCACCTGCTTGGCTTCGCCGCTGGCCTTGGGGATCAGCTTGTTCGCCTGCTCCTGGGCCTGATTGACCATCCGCTCCATATCCTGCCTGGACTCGTTCACTTCATTGAACGCGGGCTTGACTGGATCCGGAGGAGTGACGTCCTGAAGCTCTACTGTGACCAGTCGGATTCCGGTTTCATAGTCAGAGAGGATTTTTTGTATTTCCTCCTTGACTTCGCTGGCAACGGCAACCCGGCCCACCGTTAAAACATCGCTTCCCAACCGGTTTCCGACCACGCGGCGCATGGACGACTCTGCGATGTCCCGCAATGTCTGGCGTTGGTCACGAAGCTTGAAAAGAAATCGCACCGGGTCCTCCACGCGGTACTGGACAATCCACCGCACATCGATCACGTTGAGATCGCCGGTGAGCATGAGCGATTCCTCGGAAAAATCTCCGCGCTGCTGCTGGGGCCTTTGACCGGCAGCCAGAGCCCGAAAACCAAATTCTTCCTTGAGCACTCGCGCAGTTGGAACCAACTGAACACGCTCGACACCGAAGGGGACCTTGAAATGTAGGCCCGGCCCCGCCGTTCGCACCACCCGACCGAATCGCTGGACCACCGCCGTCGCCTCCGGCGGCACCGTGTACCAGCTCGACCAGAGCAAGATGAGAATAATCAGCCCGGTCAAGACGAGCTTTATGCCTCCGAGATTGAGGTCGAGGAACTGACGTCGAAGCCGTTCGAGAACCATCTCGAAATCGTTAGACCATTGTCCGTTGGGCATGTTAACCTCCTAACACCGTGGATCACCCGGGCCGGGATTTCTTGTGCAAGGCAAACCGGCGCCGAAAGATTTTGTTTTCTCCCTCTCAATTTTCGTCCGATGTAAACCCATGAGCAGCTCCTAAATCCACCGCCTAATCTTGTAACATAAGAATTCTTTCAGCGTAATGCCCCGCCAATCCTTTTTTGGCTTCAGGCACTTTTTCGTACCGAAAGCGGGATACCGGATCGGGAGAAAAAAAAGGTTAAAGCCGTTAGTGTCAGTATCCCTTAAAGGACGCATGAAGTTTTTCTTGTAGGACGCGTCCTCTTATTTGGAACGAGACGTTTTCTCTCCGATGGGTCTTTGTGGATCTTCTCTACCTGCCACCGCCTCAGTCCCTTTCTGAGGGCGTCTGGATCGAGGCCCAAAGTCTCGCAGACATTATTGAAAGAAAAGACGTCGTCATCGTGTGCACTAATCCATTCTTCCGCTTCCAGAAATAGTTTCTCATTGGTCCGGGATGGCTTGGAAAAGTAGCCTTGAAAGCATGCAATCCCGTCCTGCAGTACGGCGAGTAATAAGTCTCTTTCAGCGCGATGCTCCGCTAAGCCTCTTTTGGCCTCGTGCACATTCTCGTACCGAAAGCCTAATACAGGATCGGGAGAGAAAATAAGACGATTTAGGCTGCCCATATCACCACCCGTAAGAAGGTTCATTGCCTCTCCTGCGGCGCCTGCCCACCTTTAACGATAAGCCATTGTGTTCGCACGCTCTTTCGTTCTAAAAACAAACTTGGCGACCTCGATCGCAACGGCGACGATAACGCCCAGCCCCACGATCATGCCGATATCGGACGCGGATGGCATTGCGATCCCGAAGGCATCGCGCACGGCCGGAAATTGGATTAACACAGCTATCAAACCCAACTCCCACACGATGGCGAGAACGAGCCATTTATGAGGAGGTGCTTGAATAAGGCCATATCTCAAAGAGCGAAAGTTAATCGCGATAATGAGTTCAACGAAAACGAACATGAAGAACACCCTCGTTCTGGCAAGCTCCATGTCTGGCTGACTCTGGAAAAACATCCACAGAAATAGCGGACACTCAATTAGTACCGCCATCAGGATGAGGGTTCTCACGTCCTTTGAAAACACGCTCTCTCGGGGATTTCGGGGGGGCTTGCGCATTATATCCGGATCGGGGGGCGCCACACCTAGAGCAAGAGCCGGAAGTCCGTCTGTGGCAAGATTGATATAGAGAATCGCCGCCGGGAGGAGAGGTAAATACTCAGCACCCATGAACACGACCACGCCGCCCAACACAACCACCTCGGTGATATTTGCCCTGAGAAGATACGTGAGGTACTTCTTAATGTTGTCGTAAATCCATCTCCCGCGCTCAATGGCACGGACGATCGTGGCAAAATTATCATCGCTTAGCACCATGTCGGCCGCTTCCTTAGCGACTTCCGTCCCGGTAATTCCCATGGCGATCCCGATGTCAGCGTGTTTCAGGGCTGGAGCATCGTTGACCCCATCGCCCGTCATCGCGACTATTTCGCCCCTGTTTTTCCATGCCCTGACGATCTTGAGCTTATCCAGAGGAGAGACCCTGGCATAGACTGTGATTTTGTCCACGATTGCTTCGAACTCTTTATCTTCCATTTTGTTAAGCTCGTCCCCAGTGAGCACGAGGTCTCCCTCGCGGTAAATACCAATTTCCTTGGCGATCGCTACCGCGGTGAGTTTGTGGTCCCCGGTGATCATGATGGGTCTGATTTGCACCTCGCGGCAAACCTTCACCGCGTCGATAGCCTCCGCCCTCGGCGGATCCATCATCCCCACCAAGCCTACAAACACGAGTTTTTCTTCAACGAGATCTTCACCATGGCCATCCGCCTCGGGAAGATCTTTATAGGCAATGGCAAGAACTCTCAGGGCGTCATTAGCCATTTCCTCGTTTGCCTTCAGGATTCCTTCCCGTTGAGTGCTTCCCAAGGTCATGGTCTCATTGCCGTTTAACAGAGATGAACACCGATCAAGAATCACTTCCGGGGCTCCCTTGACAAAAGCCCTTATTTTGCCATCTTCCATCCTGTGAATCGTGGTCATCCTTTTTCTGTCCGAGCTGAAAGGGAATTCATTGATCCTGGCATTCTGTTGCTTGGTCTCCTCGTGATCCACTCCAGCCTTGGCCGCAAGGACCACAAGGGCGCCTTCGGTTGGGTCGCCCCTCACAGACCATTTCCCTCCGTCTTCTGCAAGGGTACTGTCGTTGCACAATACCCCTCCCTTGAGGAGCGTGTTCAGAGACGGGTCATTGAGGGAGGAATTGAACTCGCCTTGAGGAGCGTATCCCACACCGCTCACTTCCGTGACGTTTCCGCCAGAGAAAACCCGGCGGACTGTCATCTCACCCTTTGTTAGAGTCCCGGTCTTATCCGAGCAGATGACCGTCGTGCAGCCCAAAGTTTCTACGGCCGGCATTCTCCTTATCAATGCGTTTTGCTTCGCCATTTCGTGCATCCCGATGGCTAGGACGCCGGTTACAATCGCAGCGAGCGCCTCGGGAACAGCAGCCACTGCGAGCGCAATAGCGAACATGAGCATCGTCAATGTGAATTGGATATCCAGTTTTCCCACCATGGATTCCCGAACGATGCTTGCGCCAACCACCAGAACGCAGATCACCGATGCGATGATCCCAAGCCATTTGCCGATTTCTTCCGTCCTCTTTTCTAGAGGCGTTTTCTCCTGTGACACGGATACCAATTCGGCGGCAATCTTGCCGAACTCGGTATTGACCCCGGTCGCCGTCACGACTGCCTTTCCCCTTCCGTAAGTCACGCTGGTGCCGGTAAACACCATATTTTTTCTATCACCGACGGGCACATCCACTGGCAGAGCGCTTAACGCCTTCTCCACAGGGAAGGATTCTCCTGTGAGAGGAGCCTCGTCGCATTGCAATGAATGGATTTCGCTCAAGCGGCCGTCCGTGGGGATTTTGTCTCCGGCCTCAAGCAGCAGAATATCTCCCGGAACGAGTTCCTTGGCGAGAACCTCATTCTCTTTTCCTCCTCTGAGGACTGTAATGCTTGGGGTTAGCATTTTTTTTAAGGCATCCAGCGCTCGCTCTGCGCGATACTCCTGGATGAATCCTAAAACCGCACAGAACAGGACGATCACTACGATAATGCCGGCATCAACTAGCTCTCCGACAAGCGCCGACAGGACCGTAGCGACCAGAAGAATGATTATAAGGGTGTTCTTAAACTGGTTAATGAAAAGAGTGTAGGGAGAAGTCTTCTCTTCTGCTGCTAGTTCGTTGTAGCCATATTTTTCGAGACGCCTTTTGGCCTCTTCTGCGGCTAACCCCCGCTGAGGATCTGTATCCAGCTCCCCGAGGAGAGAAGCCATCTCCATCGAATGCCAGGGTGACTGCGGGACCTGTCCCCTTAAATGACCGCGGGCCTCTTTAGACATCTTCGTTTATTCTCCTTTCGAGAAGAGCATTACGACGCCAACGACAATGAAGAGCAGTGCGGCGTGAATTTGCCGAAAGCTCCGAGAGAGTCTACTCCAGCAAGTTTCCTGACTAACCTGCTCGCCTGCCGAGCCGCCAAGATTGCCTCCTCATAACGTTTCTCTTGCAAAGCTTCCGAAGCCAGCTTCAGCGTTGCCTCGGGATTCTTGAGAACGGAAGGTGCTGACTCTTGATAGATCCCCTTGGCCTCAAATACTTCCCGCTGGGCGACTCGGATAGCCACGATCGCGTCGTCGGCCGAGGGCCCGGTCGTAATAGACGTCACGGCGATCAGGGCGTAAACACTGAGGATCGTCGTGCTCACGATCCATACCCTGATTGTGCTCATCTTAGTTCCCCAAGATCATCCGCTCCGGTGTCATAGGTCCTTCTTCCCGCGAGGTAAAAAATACAGGAAAAGCGTGACAAGGCTTAAAACGGCAACAAGTCCGGACGGCATAAACTCACCGGTGCGCGTGGAGCGATAGGCGAAAAACGCGGTGACGAGAACTGTCAAGACAGGGGCAAAAACAAACCCCAGCTCTTTGCGTTTGAGCACGCCCAAACCGCTGCACACAAGCCCAACCCCAAAGGCGCTGCCCGCTATAAGGAACGACACGCTTCCCGCAGTGAGATAACTAATGATCGCAGTAATAAGGACAACGAGCCCATAAACTGCAATCACTATGCCCGGTACCTTCACTGTCTTACTCCTGACATGCCCTCAAGCCGCCTGATCCGCTCCTGCATGGGCGGATGGGTGCTGAAGAGGGTCATCAGACCACCACCTGTGAGGGGATTAACGATGAACATGTGCGCCGTAGCAGGGTTGGCTTCCATGGGGATGCGTTGGGCGCCTTGCTCCAGTTTTCTC
>JAUYJC010000576.1 GCA_030688735.1 Deltaproteobacteria bacterium | reverse complement strand
TTGAACCTTGAACATCCTCAGTGCCTTCGCTTCTCCAGGCTCACTCCCCGATTGACACAGTGTCGTGATTCTTCCTCGGACCGCGAATAATCCGAACTTGAAGTAGGGTTTCTATTTGTTCGGCACCCCTCGGTTGGGATATGTATGGCGGGTGACGGTCTTGATTCGCGGCGCCGAGGCTTCTTGCTCCCAACGCTTTCGGAGCGAAAGCCAAATTTACGCGCCGGCTTGATAACCATTGATTCTGAGTAAACCCCGCCTCTTGAGGCGGGCACAATTAAATGGGCTTTCCAAAGGGAGCGAGCATCCCCTTTGGTCGCGAGCGGGGTTCAAACCCCGCTCGCGAATTCACTTGATTTGGAGACAAAAATGAAAGTTGAAGATATTGCGCGATTGCTCGACGGACAGTTGGCGGGCGAGGGGGCACGGGAAATTCGCGGCGTGGCGGGACTGGATAATGCCGGACCCAACGACCTCACGTTTGCCGAGGGAGAGCGTATCCTCAAGCGTGCGGCGAATTGCCGGGCTGGCTGCATTTTGGTGCCTTCGGGAGCCGTTCTCGCAGGGCAGACGACGATCGCGGTGCGCCATCCGAAACTCGCTTTGATTCGCGCCACGGCGGCTCTGTTACCGCGCCCGGCGGTGGAGCCCGGAGTGCACGCGACCGCTGTCGTCGCTCCCGGCGCGCGATTGTCCTCCGGCGTCAGCGTGGGAGCGCAAGCCGTTATCGAAGAAGGCGTAAGCATCGGCGCGCGCACGGTGATCGGCGCCGGAGTTTTTCTCGGTCGGGGCGTCGAGGTCGGAGCCGACTGCGTCATCTATGCGAGGGTGAGCATCTATCCGCAGGCGCGAATCGGCAATCGGGTGGTGATTCACGCCGGCACGGTGATCGGCGCCGATGGCTTTGGATACGTGTTTGCAGAGGGGCGCCACCATAAATTCCCGCAATTGGGACAGGTCGTGCTCGAAAACGACGTGGAGATCGGCAGCAACACTACCATTGATCGAGGTTCTCTGGGCAATACGGTGATCGGCGAAGGGACGAAGATCGATAACTTGGTGCAGATCGCGCATAACGTGCGCGTCGGGCGCCACTGCGTCATTGCGGCGCAAACCGGAATCTCAGGGAGCGTCGAGATCGGCGACTATGTGGTGATTGGCGGACAGGTGGGCGTCGGCGACAAAGTCCGCATCGAGAGCCAGGCGGTCATTGGCGCCCAAGCCGGCATTCCGACGGGCAAGATCGTGCGCCGGGGCAGCGCCATGTGGGGAACTCCCGCCCGGCCGATGGCGGAGTTCAAAAAAACCTACGCCCAGATATCGAACCTGCCGAATCTCGCCAGGAAAGTGAACGAATTGGCGCGGCAAGCCAGCCGGCCATCCGGTGGCGAAAGGAGTTAGCTGCGACTTGCGGTGCTTGACGGACCGGCGTGCCTTCATGTTCACCAAGTCGTCGATGCCAAGGGACGCAGATACGACATTTAGGTTGTCGTCGGCATGTTGGCCGCGCTTGCCGTTGATTTAGACCCAAGAAATTTCGATGAAAATCGACGCGAACTTGCTGGTTGATGATTTGAACGAAATACCGGCTTCGGTGCGGTTCGCCGACGAGGCGGGGTTCGACGGGGTTTGGACTTTCGAGACGGCGCATGAACCGTTCTTGCCCCTCGTTCTCGCGGCCGAGCATAGCCAAAGGTTAAGTTTGGGCACCTGCATCGCGGTGGCCTTTGCGCGCAGCCCGGCCGTTCTCGCTTATACGGCCTGGGACCTGGCACGTTTTTCCAAAGGCCGGTTCATCCTCGGGATCGGCACACAAGTCAAAGGGCACAATGAGCGGCGCTTCGGTGTCAAATGGGAAAAACCAGTGGAGAAAATACGCGAGGTCATCCTCGCGGTGCGGGCGTTCTGGGACTGTTGGCAAAACGGCGCCAGGCTCAATTTCCAGGGCGAATTTTTCAAGCTGACATTGATGACGCCGTTTTTCAGCCCGGCGCCGCATAACTACCACCGCATTCCGATTTACCTCGCCGGGGTCAATCGGCGCATATGCCAGCTTGCCGGCGAATTGTGTGACGGGTTCCACGCCCACCCCCTCCATACCGCGCGTTATTTGCAGGAAAAAATACTGCCTAATGTCGAGATCGGTTTGGCGCGAGGGGGAAGGCACCGCCAGGCAATCGAACTGTCAAGCAGCATCTTCGTCATTCCCACCGACGATCCGACTCAGGCCGCCAAGTATGAATTGGAGGTTCGCCAGCAAATCGCTTTCTACGCCAGCACGCCGGTGTACCGGCCGGTGTTCGAGCTTGAAGGCTGGGGCGCCGTCGCCGATGAGCTGAAGGCTAAGGCGGCCCGCGGCCAATGGAACGACATGCCGTCATTGATTAGCGGTGAAATGCTCGACAAATTTGCCTTGCGGGGCACCTGGAGGGAGTTGCCGAAAAAGGTTTTGAAAAAATATGACGGCCTGTTGGATCGCGCGAGCTATTACTTTCCGGTCGTGCCAGACCGGGACGAAGCGGGATGGCGCGTGACGGTTGCCGGTTTCAAACACGTCTAGGGTCTCGCGTCCAGAGTTGGGGAGGGGAGAACGCGAGAGTCGAAACGCTGGACTCGAGACGGCTCATCTCAGGTTCGATAGAGATTGTCGATGAATCCGCTGTCGTCGATGCGGCGCAGATAGTGAAAATCCCACAGCGCCATCGGATCGGTCTTCTCTGCGGCTTGGTTCTCCTGCACTGAAATCTCGTAGACGTTGCTGATCGCCGGGATGCTCGCGTAGGGCTTGGCCTGTAGAATCGCTTTCAGCTCGTCGTAGAGATAGCTCGCTGCCTCGTTGTCCAATTCCCCCTCTTCCCGGTATTTTGATTTGATGATCTCGATCGATTCCGCGCGATGGGTCTTGAAGTAGGCGATGCCTTCGCAAACGCCCTTGAGAAATCTGTCGATAATGTCCGGGTGTTTCTCGACGAAGGGCAATCCGGAAGAAACCGTGGTGAACCACACCATCGGGAGAAAGCCGACCTCAATGACTTTCATGCCGGCGCGGCGCGCCTTTAGATCGGCGGGCGGGTTGACGAAAGCGGCGTCAGCCTTGCCTTCCTTCACGGCCTCCCAGTGGGGTGTGTCGCCGCGGAACCGCTCCATCGTGCACTCGCCGAGCAGGCCATGCTGTTTGATGAACAGCCAGGTGTTGAGCCCCGGATGCTGGCCCTTGGAGGCGACTTTTTTCCCGCGCAGATCGGCAACCTTGTTGATGCCCGAGTCGGGTCTCACGACCATCCGATGGTTGAGCAGGCTTACCGATTGCCCGAGGTAAACCCATTTATCGCCCTGGGGCCGCCGGATGTAAGGTGAGAGGTGATTGCCGCCGACGAATTCGACCGTGCCGTTGGCGACGTTCTTATGCGAGTCTTCGGAGCTGATGAATTTGTTGTAGTCCACTTGCAGCCCGTGTTTTTCCCAAGAGCCGGACTCCGCGACCACGTGCAGAAACGGCAAGTGGCTGCTCGAACGATAGAGAAAGTTTACTTTGTCCATGCGTTTTCTCCTTCGGCAAGAGTGTACACCGATGACCGCCTCGGCCCCGACGTTATTAGGAAACGGCAATCGTTTCAACGACAACATCACCAACACGGGGGCCGAGCCGCTCGTGTTATTCGGTAACCGCTCTGAGGGGTTCGGCGGTCCGCATGTTGTCGCCGACCGGGAGGGCCGAAAAAAGCTTGAGAGACGCGGCGAGGGCTAATCGCGATCGGCCGCGAGGCGGTTCAATTGACAACTCACCCTGGAGTGATTAGTCTTGATTCCCTGAACGCTAAGCTGAGGAATGCGCATGCCCATTTACGAATACAAATGCCAAAAGTGCGGTATCTTTGAGATCACTCGGAGAATCACGGACAAGTCATTGGGAAAATGCCCGACCTGCAAAGGTAAGGTCAAGAAGCTCATTTCCAACACATCTTTCCAACTCAAAGGCACCGGCTGGTACGTCACGGATTACGCTCGCAAGGGCAAAGAGGGCGGCGCTGTCAAAGGCGAGAATGGCTCGAAGTCATCGTCCGAGCCCAAGGCGGAATCGAAGGCAGAGTCCAAGACGGAATCGAAGACAGAGTCCAAAACAGAGTCTAAAACAGAGTCCAAGACAGAGTCCAAGACAGAGAGCGCCAAGAGCGGCAGCGAAAAGTCTTCTTCTGCCGCATCAAGTTCCACCTCGGTTTCGTGAATCTGCTTCCCGTCCGCAAGATATCACTCGATAACTGAAAGCTGACACGCGGCGTTGCTGACAAGGAGGAAATGTCGGGCTAGAGGTCATTGCCCGCGTAGGACAGATTGAAACTCTTATTCACCAGCGGGAAATCGGGGACGATGTTTTTCAGAATGGCGTAGTTGAGAGCCGGCCAGTTGGCGAATGAGGGGTCCTTGATCTTAACCCGCCGAAGCGCATTGTTCTTGCCCGCGACCACCCAGTGCCAGATCGGACCGCGCCAACCCTCGACCAAGCCGAAGGCGCCTTCGTTTTCCGGTAGAGCGTCCAACGGCACCGCGAGACCGCCACCTGGCAGGGCTTCAAGCGCGCAGCCGATCAAACGCGCCGCCTCGCGCGCTTCTTCGACACGCACCATCAACCGCGCCCACACGTCTCCTTCAGTGTGCACGACGACGCGCGGAGGCAACGCCGCATAAGCGGCGAAGGGATGATCGCGCCGCGCATCCTCGTCAATGCCGCTGGCCCGCGCGGGAACGCCGACCACCTGCATTTCGCGCGCAGTCTGATTGCTCAATCGACCGGTGCCGTGCAAACGATCAAGAACCAAACCGTTGCCGGTCGCGATTTCAACGATCTCGGCGAAATCGGCACTGACGCGCGCGATTGAGCCACGAGCGTCGGCAATCTGCTCCGCGCCGAAGTCCCGCGCCACCCCGCCCGGTAAAAGGCAGCCACGCAAGAGCCTGTGCCCCGCCAAACGCGCGTTCAAGCGCAGGAGATCTTCGCGCAAGCGCAGCGCGTGTGCGTTGGCGACCGCAAAGCCCGTGTCCGTGCAAATCGCTCCGACGTCGGCGATATGATTGTAGAGCCGTTCGAGTTCGAGAAAAACGACCCGCAGGTACGCCGCGCGCGGCGGGATGGTCACGCCGGCGAGCGATTCGACGGCTTGACAAAACGCCAGGGCGTGCGCCACGCTTGAATCGCCGGAAATTCGCTCCGCCAGTTGGAGTCCTTGGACGAGCGTTGCCGACTCGAAGAGTTTCTCGATGCCCTTGTGGACGAAGTACATTCGCGATTCGAGATTGATGATCGTTTCGCCTTCGACGCTGAAGCGAAAATGGCCGGGCTCGATGATGCCGGCGTGCACGGGGCCGACGGTGATTTCGTAGACGCCTTCCCCTTCCACGCGGCGAAAAGGATAGGTCTCGCCATCGTCGTAAAAATCCTGGCGAACCGTCACGTCCTTCAAGAGAGGATGATAATCGGGCGGCCAATATTGGTGCAAAGGCAAACGGTGTAAATCGGGATGCCCGGTCGGCACGAGTCCAAACAAGTCATGAATCTCGCGCTCGAAGCGGCTCGCGAGATACCATCGGGTCGCGAGCGACGGGAATGTTGGATCCTCGGTGGGGACGCTGACCGAGGCAATGACGAAACCGGCGGCGCCTTCCAGCTCAAAAATATAGCGCATGGTGAAGTCGCGGCCTTCTAACCGCGTGTCCTCTGCGACGATTAGCTCAGGACGAGCATGGACTTCCGCCCGCAAGTAATCCGCGAATCCCGTAAGGCTCTCCCGCGGCAGGCTGACACGCAGCTCACGCGGATTGCGCACTTCAATGCCGCTGAGATTCAGATTGGCCGCGACGAGTCGCGCCTTTAGCTCATTCAAATCCGCCATCTACACTCCCAACACTTTCAGCACCTGCTGTAGCGCGACTACGAACGGAGACGGTAGGGTGAGTCCAAGCACGAGTAAGAGCGCGAAGTTCGCGGCGAGGGGCGCGAGCCACACGCGTAGCGCATCGCCGCGCGGGAGGTTGGCCGGTGGCTCGCCGTATAGCATTTGATTCACGCTCGCCAACATTCCGCCAAACACGACCACCAGCAAGATCACGCCTGTGGCCGCCGCCCACGGATGGCTCTCAAGGCCGGCGCGAAAAATGATGAACTCACTGATGAACGGCGCGAACGGCGGCAAGCCGATCAGTGCAAAGGTGCCGGCGAGAAAAAGCCCGCCGGTCCAGGGTGAGGCACGCAACAGTCCGCGTACCTCGATGATTTCCGCGCTGTGATATTTGAGTAGAATGTTGCCCGATAGAATGAAGAGCAGCGATTTCGACAGCGCATGGTTGACCATATGCAACAGTGCGCCTAAGAGCCCCCAATAGCCGCCGAAGCCTAAACCGAGGCAAATGATGCCGATGTGTTCGACGCTCGAATAGGCGAGCATTCGTTTATAATTGCGTTGTCTGACCAGGAAGGCCGCCGCAACCAGAACTGAGAACAACCCTAAGCCGATCAATAACCGCGCGGCAAATTCCGGCCCGACTGCCGCATCGACGACCGTTTTAAATCGTATCATCGCGTACAGGCCGACGTTGAGCAGGACACCCGACATCAGGGCGCTGATCGGCGCGGGCGCCTCGCTATGTGCGTCGGGTAACCAGGTATGCATCGGCGCAAGCCCCGCCTTGGTCCCATAGCCAATGACGATGAACACGAACGCCAGCCGCACCACCTCGGGATTGAGCGATCCCGCGGCGGCGCGCAGCGCGCTCCAGTTTACGGAGATTTCGCCGGCCTTGGCGGCACCCGCGTAGTACACCAGCGCAGTGCCGATGAACGCTAGCGCGATGCCCACGGACGACAAGATTAGATACTTGTAGGCGGCTTCGAGCGACGTGCGCGTGTGGCGCAAATTGACCAAAAAGACCGTCGCCAGGGTCGTCCCTTCGACGGCGATCCACATGACGCCGAGGTTATCCGTTGTTACCGCGACTAGCATGGTGAAAATAAAAAGGTGAAAGAGCGTGAAAAACAATCGGACGCGAGACAGATGCGCGTCGTCTAGTTCGGCGCGGATGTAGCCGACCGCGTAAAGCGCAGCGATCGCGCCGAGGAAAGTGATAATGGCGACCATGAGCGAGGATAACGGGTCGACGCGAAATAGATCACCGGCCGCGGTGAGGACTGCACCGTTCCACACTTGGGCGACGATCGCCGTGCCCGTGCCCAACGTCGCCATTGCCGCCACCGCGTGCAACAGTTCCATGAGCGCGCGCCGTCGTGCGATGGCAATCAGCCCGCTCGCAGCGAGCGGAATCAAGAGCAGACTTAGCAGCATCATTCTTTCAGCTTTCCCAATTCGCCGACGTCGATGGAATCGAAATTATCTTTGATGTGATAGACAAAGACTTCCATGATCAGCACGGCGACCAGCAGGTCGAGAAAAACCCCCATCTCGACGATGAACGGCACGCCGTAGGTTGCCAAGAGAGCGAGTAAGAAGATGCCGTTTTCCAGCATGAGAAATCCCAGAATCTGCGTCACCGCCCGGCGGCGATTCACCATGATAAAGAAGCCAATCAGCACGCCCGCGAACGCCAGCGGGATGGCATCCGCCGTGGGCAAGGGATTCGAGGCGGCCATAGGAGTCATCACGTAAAACGCGACGATCGTGAGCAGTCCACAAATAATCAGAGCCGGGGCGGTCCCCAGATATGGCGCGGCAACTCGCTGCAGGCCGATCTTCACCACGGCGCGATTGAGCACGCGCGGAATCACGACGCCTTTGATCGCGACAAGCGCAACGCCGACGCCGAACAATTCGAGGCTCCCGCTGTAAACTGCGATCAGCACGGAGAGCGAAGCGAGTACGAACGACTGCAACGCGAAGACGCGCACCTGTCCCACCAGGCTGGTTCGTACAATCAGCAAGATGGTCAAGCCGAGCGCGGCAAACGAAAGCAGATTGACTGTCTTGGACAGCACTTCAGCGGACATAGCAACTCCCATCATTTGATAAAAAACGCGGTCACCACGGCCAACAGCGCCAGCGTGAACGACCCCGCTAGAAGTTCAGGCACACGGAAAAGGCGAAGCTTGGCGACCCATGTTTCCACTAACGCAATGGCTCCAGCGAAAAGCAGGAGTTTGACGGCGAGCGCCACAAATGCGGTAACGAGCGCGATCGGAGTGTTGGTGAGCGCGACGCCCCAGGGAAAAAACAGATTCGACAACAACGTCAAGAACAAGAACAACTTCATTGCGGCGGCCCATTCCACGAGCGCGAGCAGACGGCCGGAATATTCCAAGATCATCGCTTCGTGAATCATTGTGAGTTCGAGATGGGTAGCGGGATTGTCTACAGGCAGTCGCCCGTTCTCCGCCAGTGCCACGATAAAAAATGCAAAGAACGCGAGCAAATGACCTGCGTTTAACATCAACAGCGGCTCGGCAGCAAAACGCGTGATGATGCCATCGAGACTGGTCGTCCCGGCACGCAGAGCGATGCCAAATATCGCGATCAACACCGTAGGCTCGGCAAGCGCGGCAAGGGCGACCTCGCGGCTCGATCCCATTCCGCCAAACGCGCTGCCCGCATCCAGTCCCGCCAGCGCAAGAAAGAACATGCCCAGCAAGAATAGATACATCAGGGCGATGATGTTGCCCATGAAGCCGAGCGCGGCGCGCGTCGTCAACACCGGGACGATGAGCGCCGACAAGAGCATCGTCGTGGCCAGCAGGTACGGCGTAAAGCGAAAGATCCAAGATGTATTCTCGGAGATTACCACCTCTTTTAAAAACAATTTGCGAATGTCGGCGTAAGGCTGAAAAATCCCCGCGCCGCGCCGTCCGTGCAGGCGCGCCTTCGCCTTGCGTATCACGCCGACGAGCAACGGCGATCCAAACATGACAATAAGCAGTTGTATTAGCTCGATAGCTATTTGTGTAAGCATAGACCGTTCTCGTAGGTATTCCACATTTCCTGAGCGGCGGGACTACACCGTCAGAATCAATAAGGCGACGAGCGCAACCAAGATATAAACCAAGTACCCGTGCACGTTGCCCGACTGTAAAACACGCGCTGCGCGCGCCAACGCCTGAATCATGCGCAGAAGCGGCCGATACAGCGCGTCCTCAAAAATTAAGCGCCCCTCGTTGTAATACGCGATGGTGCGCACGAAATAGCGCGACTCGGGGTGAAACTCGATGTCAAGCTCCTTGACCGGGCGATACAACAAAGCGAAAACGCGCTTGAAGGGATTGGCGAACGCCGTTGCGGTATATTCAAAGCGCGCCGTTTGCAACGCGCGCCCGCAGCCCCAGGTCTCGTAGTAGCGGCGCCGACGGTTAACGCCCATCAAGCGCAGCGCGAGCGGAATCGCCACGAGAAAAGCGACGAGCCCGAGTGCGATCCACAACGGCGCCACCCAGCCGAAGCTGTCGTTGGCCACGACCATGCGCCAATCGAATTTCATATCGGCGTGCGCGCGCGTCAGATCGAAGACGGTCGCCTCGAGTGGCGCCAGAATCACGAACGGCGCGACGCCGAGGGCGACACACGCGAATGCGAGCAGAGCCATCGGCGCGCGCATCGTCCATTCCACTTCGCGCGCAAGCGCGGCGTGCTCGCTGCGCGGCAGAGCGAGGAACGTGATGCCGAAAGCCTTGACAAAACAGGCCGCGGCCAGGCCGCTCGTGAGCGCGAGCGCAGCCACCCCTAGCGCAAAAATCAAATTGACCGTGTGCGCGGAAATCTGAAAACTTAAGAGAAGCGACTGGAACGTCAGCCATTCACTGATGAAACCGTTGAACGGTGGGAGCGCGGCAATTGCGACCGAGCCAACCAGAAAAAACGCCGCCGTCTGCGGCATGCGCTTGATCAGTCCGCCCATCTCTTCCATGTTGCGCGTATGAGTCGCGTGCAGGATGGCGCCTGCACCCATAAAGAGCAGGCTCTTGAACGCCGCATGGTTGAGCGTGTGATACAGCGCGGCAATCAGCGCGAGCGCAGCGAGCGCTTCCAGGCCATGCGCCTGGAACAACATTCCCGCGCCCAGACCGAGCAAGATAATGCCGATGTTTTCGACGCTGTGATACGCGAGTAGGCGTTTCAAATCATGCTCGACCAGTGCGTATAACACGCCCAGCACCGCCGAGACCGCGCCGACGATGAGCATCGTCCCGCCCCACCACACCGGCCCGGTTCCCAGCCAATCAAAAGCGACGCGCACGAGACCGTACACACCGAGCTTAATCATCACACCCGACATCAACGCGGAAACGTGACTGGGCGCGGCAGGATGCGCGCGCGGTAGCCAGACATGCAACGGAATGACGCCCGCTTTCGATCCAAAGCCGAGCGCGAGCAGAATAAAAATCAAGTTGCGCGAGGTCGGGTCGAGTTCAATCGCCGCCACACTCCAATTGGCAAAATCCATGGTCCCGGTGGCGCGCGCTAACAGCAGGAATCCCAAGAACAACGCTGCAAATCCCGCGTGGGTCATCACCAAGTAAACCCAACCCGCGTCCAACGTCTCCTCGCGCTCGTGTTCCGTGATCACCAAAAAATAGGAGGCCAGCGACATGGCTTCCCACAAAAACAGAAAGGTGAGTACATTGCGTGCCAGAGCGACGAGAATCATCGCTGCAATGAAAACGTTAAAAGCGAATGCCATTGCCGCGAGCGAATGTTTGCCAGCGTACTCTCGCGTATAGCCAATCGCGTACAGGGCGGCGGGGATCGCACCGAGAGCAATGACCACGACGAAAAACGCGCTCACGCGGTCCACGCCGAAGGCTGCTCCGCCGATCGGCAGTAAATCTGGAATGTTGAGCACCATGCTCCCGCCGGCCAACCCGGCCAAACCGAACGCGAGCGCAGCCACGGCTCCGACCAGCGCCCCCCCGTGCCCCACGACCCGCGCAAGAGTGGGCGAGCGCGCCGTGGCCAGCGCACCGATTGCGCCCGCACTGAAACAAGCGAAGGTGACAAGGAACAAATCGACCATCAGCGTTGAATCAATGAACATTGCGGTTGATGCGAAAGCAGGGTTGGAACCGGGGCCTCAAGGGTGTTTTTCCAAGGCGGCAAGGATGCCCAGTAAAATCTCCCGCGGCACGGGTGGACAGCCGTGCACGACGGCGTCCACAGGCAAAATCGCGGACACAGGGCCAACAACCCCGTAACCGCCCGCGAACACGCCGCAATCATGTGCACAGTCGCCGATCGCGACAACGATTTTCGGGGCGGGTGTCGCATCATAGGTGCGCTTGAGCGGGTCTGCCATGTTGCGTGTCACCGGGCCGGTCACGAGCAAACAATCGGCATGGCGTGGCGAGGCCACGAAATGCATGCCAAATCGTTCGAGGTCGTAGTAGGGATTATTCAGCGCGCCGATCTCCAACTCGCAGCCGTTGCACGACCCCGCGTCCACCTCCCGAATATGTAAGGAACGCCCAAAGCGTTTGCGCGCGCGGTCATCGATCTGCCGCGCAATGACTTCGATTTGCGTGTCATCGCCAGACTTCAACGCTTCGGTGACGACGGGTCTTTTCCATACATACTCAAACAGCGAGGCCATAGGTTCGGTTCTACGCTCCTCAATTCGCTATCGGCTTGCCTACGTGGCTTATCCACACGATTGCTTTATGACAGCAGCACTAGGCGCGTCCCTGCTTGCGCAACTCCCGCAGCATAGTTTGCGTATCTTTCAGGTGGTTCTCGAATATGAGGCGAGCGGTCTTGAGTAGATCTCCGACTAGAGGATCCCGGATTGCGTACTTGACCGTCGTACCGAGTTTTCGAGAGGCAACGATATTTTTGCCTCGCAGCACGGCAAGCTGCTGCGAGACTAATGGCTGGTCAACTTTAAGTTCGTCCTGCAGCTCCTGAACGCTTCTATCGCCGTCAGAAAGGATCTCAAGAATGCGGATCCTAATAGGGTGCGCCAGCGCCCGGAAGAATTCTGTTTTGAAAATTTGCAGCTGGTCGCCAACATCTAGCATATTCGAATATTACTATATAGTGTGTATAAAATCAATTAAACCTCGCAGCCACCTGCGACCTTTTCATAAATTTGTGGGATCCGTTAAATCTCTCTCACCACTGGATTCTTGGCCTGCCACCGCTTCTCCAGGAAATTTTCAACCTCCAAAGCGGTGCTCATGGTGAGCGCCTGCCGCGCCACTTTTTCAGCTTCTGGAAGCGAAATGGACCGGATAATGTTTTTGATCTCTAATATCTCCGTCGGTACGACGCTAAAACACCTCAATCCTAATCCCAAGAGAAGCTCGAAATAAAAAGGATCTCCGGCGATTTCACCACAAATGGCAAGGTCTTTCGTTTCCGGGTTGATGGTCCTTATCACGGAGCGAATGATCTTTAACAGCGCAGGATGAGCTGGTCGGTAATAAGGCGCCATGCCGGGATCGCCCCGGTCCGCAACCAGGATATACTGCACAAGATCGTTCGTGCCCAGACTGAAAAAATCCACTTCTCTCGCCAACGCTCCCACCATCAACGCGGCTGCCGGAGTCTCGATCATCACCCCAAGCCGAATGGAAGAGTTGAAACCCCGTCCCTCCGACTTGAAGGACTCCTTGACTGACTCTAGAAGGTGCCGGACTTCTCTCACTTCCTCCAAGCCTGATATCATCGGAATTAAGATGGATATGGGATGATCGGAGCTCGCGCGGAGAATCGCGCGTATCTGACTTTCCAAAATGTTTCGATGCTTCAGCATTAACCGTATACCTCGCTCAGACAACGCCGGGTTTTGCGTCTGGGCAAGCGGAAAATAAGGTAACCCTTTGTCCCCACCCAGATCCAGCAGGCGAACCGTAACCGGTCGCGGGTGGAACTGTTCTGCGACGTTCTTAAGGATCGCATATTGTTCTTCTTCTGTGGGGAAATGATCCCGTATCAGGAAGCCGAATTCGGTTCGAAAGAGGCCGATACCGTCGGCTTTGAAAAGCAGCGCCGCTTCCACATCGGCTGTCTTGCCAATGTTTGCGAGCAATTTTACCGTGACGCCGTCACGTGTGCAGGCGGGAAGATCCACAAGGGCTTTCATCGTCTCCCGCTCAGCGAGGAAATCGCGTTCGAGGTTTACGTATTCCTGCACTATCGAGTCATTGGGATTGATGAACACCAGGCCCGCCGAACCGTCCACTATCAATAGATCGCCGGTGTGTATACTGGTAGTGGCCTCGTGGATGTCGGACACGACCGGGATTCCTAGGGAACGGGCCAGTATCGCGGCGTGGCCCATCTTTCCGCCGCGCCCTGTTACGAGCGCCCGCACCTTCGAATATTCGAGGTCAGCTATGAGCGATGGCAGCAATTCGTCGGCGACAATAATGGTCCCTTCCGGAATCGCGGCTCCTTGGCTCCTGGTTTGAGTGGCCAGAATAGACAGAATCCGGCGGCCCACGTCGCGAATGTCGGCGGCACGCTCTCGGATATAAGGGTCTTCCATCATCACGAAAGCATGGGAAGCCTGGTCAATCACCTGGCTCAACGCGCCTTCCACGTTCATGCGCTGTGTTTCGATCAGTACGGAAACCCTCTGAATAAAGTACGAATCATTGAGGATCAGAGCCTGGGCGGTGAACACCTCCGCAGCTTGAGAACCTATGCCCTCTCGAACCTTTTGATACAAGCCTGAGAGCTGGCTTTCAGCCTCGCGGAGCGCAGATCGAAAGCGAGAAACTTCTCGACCCGTATCTCCTTCCTCAATCAAGCCAACTTGCACGGACTGCGCCGTCATAACGTATGCCGAACCTCGACCTATGCCACGCGACACCGCCATCCCTTTGATCACGTCTTATCCCCCCCTGTTCGAATTCCAATTATAACACGATCCTGCACCAGCTAAATTCCCTGAAGCAGGTAGCAATAGCTTCTTAGTGGAAGGTCATACTTCACCGGCGCGGAATCATGACGAGGCCAACTGTGGCCACGGGCGCGAATCCGTCTCTGCAAGGAACGGAGCAGCGGGGCTGTACTTGCCAAGCCGATGGTAGGTTGTACCAGTGAGAGTTCAACTTTTAAAGGCGTTTTAAGCCATCCGCAAGATTACGGAGAGGAAAAACTACCAGCGGTCACGCCCGGGCCCTTGCCGTCTCTCTTGAGGCCTTGCCTCATTGACAATGAGGGTTCGGCCTTCAAGGTCCGTGCCATTCAGGGCCTCGATGGCCCTTTTGGCCTCCTCTGATGAGGCCATTTCGACAAAGCCGAAGCCCCGAGACTTTCCGCTGAATTTATCAGAGATTACGTGAGCTGATAGTACGGAGCCGTGCTTGGAAAAGATCTCTTCCAGCTGCCCTTCGGTTACTGAATAGGGCAGACCACCCACGTAGAGCTTATTACCCATATTCTCCTCCATTCATTCACGGTGCAATGCCTAATTCCCCACCCGGACGTTGCCGGTTTGAGTCCTACTGCTCACCTCAACGGAAGGTGCAGTAACCAAGAATAATAAATCAGACCACATGTTGAGAAGCTGACACACATAAAAACAATCTTGTCTTTGCTTTTCATTTCTCGTGACGACCCGCTTTCGGTAGCAGTAAGCTTTCGCCTGTTTTTCGTGCCGTTATTGAGGCCGATTCATGATCATGTTTTCGACTGTTTTTTCGACCGCCAGAAGAAACCTCTGATGCTTTTCGCTGTCCATAACCAACGCATCTAGAAAAGCGTTTACTACACCTCGATTCTCCCGCGAGGCTTGGCTTTTCAAAGAGCGACAAGCGGCAACTACTGTTTGCTCTTTTAGTCTGAGCCTTTTAACCCAGCACAGCATTGTCTCTCTTTCCGTCTCCAGGCCATCCACACCGGTTTCGCTTCCCGTCTGGACAGTCTGTTTGAGAGAGTGAATAATGTTACTTAAGATCGTGTGGTGGGCTTCCTCTTCTATGACAACCCAGTCAAGGAGAAGACTGACCGGGATACTTTCGAGCATCTCCGCCAAGGCGCGGTACTCCTCTACGATTTTACTCTCTTCCCGTAAAAGCTTTTCAAGTCCCGCAACGAGAAGCTCGCGTTCCTTCTTGGCGTTCACCGTTTTCCTCCGCGCAGTTGAATGGAGGTTCCGAGTACTAATTGTGGACACACGGTTGCGTTCACGAAATTGTTTTTATTTAAGGGATGCGGCTGCTGAAAGACCAACGCCAGTTTTAAAATTCTTTGCGATCATGGCTAGAACACCTATGACATAGTCGATCTCCGCCTCTGTGTTGTAACGACTGAGCCCAAACCGAATCGACGAAAGGGCCTCCGGCGGAGTGAGTCCCATTGCCACAAGCACATGGGAGGGACTGAGTCCCCCGGTACAAGCTGCACCAGAGGTAACATAGATGCCGTGGGTCTCCATGCCCTTTAGTAGTTTGCCCGCTCCGCAACCGCTGAAAGTTATATTGGTAGTGTTAGGAATGCGCTTCTCTCGATTGCCGTTAACTCTTGTCCCGTGGATTTCCGCGATAATTCCTGCCTCTAGCTTGTCCCTAAGCTGCCTTACACGCGTATTTTTTTCCTCAAGGTAAATCGAGGCGAGTTCCGCCGCCTTTCCCATCCCGATGATAGAGGCGACATTTTCAGTCCCCGCTCGCCGCATTCCTTCCTGCGGGCCGCCGGCAATCAACGAATGCAGCTTTGTGCCCCGCCTGACGAATAAGGCGCCAACCCCTTTGGGCCCGTGGAATTTGTGTGCGGAGACGGAAAGAAGATCGATGCAGCATAGGTTTCTCAAGTTAATGGGAATACGACCTACGGCCTGGATGGCATCCACGTGGAATATAATCCCTCGCTCCTTGACAATTTCCCCAATCGGTTCGATCGGAAAGACGACACCCGTTTCGTTGTTCGCCCACATGACAGAAACAACAGCCGTGTAATCGGTAAGAGACCGCTTTAGCTCTTCGAGGTCCAAATTCCCTTCTCTATCCACCGGTACGTAAGTAACTTGTCGGCGACGGTTTGCCTCGTAGAGGCAGACATTGAGAACTGAAATATGCTCTACTTTCGTTGTAACAATGTGGTTTCGCGTTGGTGAGGCAGCCAAAACTCCCTTGATCGCGGTATTGATGCTTTCCGTTCCCCCGCTCGTGAAGACGATCTCATCTGGGTGGCTTGTCCCAAGAAGCACAGCGACCGAGTCTCGTGCTTGCTCGATTTTCTCGCGAACTTTAGTCCCTAATAGATGCGGGCTTGAAGGGTGAGCAAAATGATTGGTGAGATAGGGCCGCATCGCCGCGAAAACCCTCTCATCAATCTTCGTCGTAGCGTTGTTATCGAGATAAATATATTCCATATACAGGCCCGTACCTCTTTTAAGGTCCTTTAATAGTCTTTTTCATTCCGGTTCCGACCACTCTCCCCATCTTAAGTCCCATGTTCAATCCTTAAAAAAAGCGAGCACGCCTGAATAGCCAGGCCAATGGATCGTAGTACGCATCCACCACGCGCTCCTTGAGAGGGATGATCGCGTTGTCGGTAATATGAATGTGCTCAGGGCAAACTTCCGTGCAGCATTTCGTGATGTTGCAAAAACCAAGTCCGGCCTTCTCCTTCAAGAGTTCTCTGCGATCGTTGGTGTCCAAGGGGTGCATTTCCAACGCCGCCAGGCGGACGAACAGGCGCGGGCCGGCAAAATACTTCTTGTTGTCTTCGTGATCCCGGATGACGTGACACACGTTCTGGCATAAAAAACACTCGATGCACGTGTGAAATTCCTGCCCCCGATCGATGTCCTCCTGATACTTCCGCCGGGTCCCGTCAGGTTCTTTCGGTTTCGGCTTGAACGCGGGAACCGTTTTCGCTTTTTCGTAGTTAAAGGAGACGTCGGTGACCAAATCCCGAATCAAAGGAAAGGTTTTGAGAGGAGCGACGGCAATCAACTCACCGGGTCGAAAGAGGTTCATGCGCGTCATGCACATGAGCCTAGGCTTGCCGTTAATCTCGGCGCTGCAAGATCCGCATTTACCGGCCTTGCAGTTCCACCTGACCGCCAGGTCATTCGCCTGGGTTCTCTGGATGGTGTGAATGACATCCAGAACAACCATCCCTTCCTCGGTGGGGACGCGATACGCCCGAAAAGCTCCACCCGCGTGGTCGCCGCGCCAAACACGCATCGTAACTAACCGAGTCGCCATTATTGTTGCACCTCGATGATTTTCTTAAGCTCCTCAGGGATCTCGGAGAGGAGTTCCTGAGCAACACTTAACTGTCCCTTTTTTTTCCTTACCACGACGTTCACCTTTCCGAATTTCGGGTCGGGTTTGGGATAATCGTCCCGCGTGTGGCCGCCACGGCTCTCTTTGCGTTCAATCGCCGAGAGTGTGACAGCTTCGGAGACCGTAAGCATGGAATACAAATCCAGGGCCATATGCCAACCGGGGTTGTACTGCCGGTTGCCGCCCACATGCACCTTCTGCAACCGCTGCCTAAAGTTTGCGATCTTGTCCAACGCCAGCTTAAGCTCTGCCTCGATCCGTATGATCCCGACAAGATTCTGCATGCATTCTTGCAGGTCCGTATGGAGCGCAAAGGGATTCTCGCCGCCCTGGGTGGTGAACGGGGCGAGCAGCTCCTGCTCTATGGCATGAAGCTGCCCGGTGTCGACGGTCACGGCTCCTGTGAAGGCTCTGGCATACTCGGCGGCATAAAGGCCGGCGCGCCTACCGAAGACAACAAGGTCAGAAAGCGAGTTGCCGCCCAGGCGGTTGGCACCGTGAAGCCCGGCTGCCACCTCGCCGGCCGCGAAGAGCCCGGGTACCGTCGCAGCGGTCGTGTCGGGGACCACGCGTATTCCACCCATAAAATAGTGACAAGTCGGGCCGACCTCCATCGGCTCCTTGGTAATATCCACGTCCGCCAGTTCTTTGAACTGGTGGTACATCGAGGGGAGGCGCCGCTTGATATAGTCGGCTGGGCGTCTTGAGGCGATGTCCATGTAAACTCCCCCGTGGGGCGTTCCCCTTCCAGCCTTAACCTCAGCGTTGATGGCCCGGGCAACCTCGTCACGGGGCAGCAGGTCCGGGGTCCGGCGGTTCTTCTTGTCTTCATACCAGGCGTCCGCTTCCCGCTCTGTCTCAGCGGTCTCGGCCTTAAAGAATTCGGGGATATACTTAAACATGAAGCGCTGGCCTTCCGAGTTTTTCAGTGTGCCTCCATCGCCACGTACCCCTTCGGTAACCAAAATCCCTCGCACACTTGGCGGCCATACCATGCCGGTGGGGTGAAACTGGACCATCTCCAAGTCAATAAGATCAGCGCCCGCATCCAGGGCCAAGGTAATGCCGTCCCCAGTGTACTCCCAGGAGTTGGAAGTGATCTTCCAAGCCTTGCCACCCCCACCCGTGGCCAGCACTACTGCCTTGCATTTAAACAGGATAAATTTGCCGCTCTCCCGCCAGTAGCCAAATGCGCCGCAGATCCGTTCTCCGTCCTTGAGCAGCCGCTGAATAGCGCACTCCATGTAAACATCAATGCCTTTATGCACCGCGTGCTGCTGGAGAGTTCGGATCATTTCCAGGCCAGTGCGATCGCCTACGTGGGCGAGACGGGCGTACCGATGGCCGCCGAAATCCCGCTGGAGAATGAGTCCTTCCTTGGTCCGATCGAACAGAGCGCCCCACTCCTCGAGCTCGAGAACTCGTTGAGGCGCCTCCTGGGCGTGGATTTGGGCCATGCGCCAGTTGTTGAGCAGCTTTCCCCCGCGCATGGTATCGCGGAAGTGAACCGTCCAGTTATCCTCAGGGTAGACGTTTCCCAAAGCCGCGGCGATGCCGCCCTCCGCCATCACGGTGTGAGCCTTTCCGAGAAGCGACTTGCAAACTAAAGCGGTCTTGACCCCCTGGGCCGACGCCTCGATGGCCGCGCGAAGTCCTGCACCACCCGCCCCGATCACAACAACATCGTATTCATGACTCTCGTATTTTTCTTCCGCTGCCATCAGAATAACCTCACGTCGTAAATCGTGCCCGTGGCAACCAGACGGACGTAAAGATCCGTGAACGCAACCCACACAAGACTCATCCAGGCATAGAGCATGTGGTGCTCGTTGAGCCGGGTTGCGATTTGCCAGCTGCGATACCGTAGAGGAGCCTTGGAAAATAAATTGAGATTGCCGCCGCAGAGATGCCGGCAGGAATGACACGAGAAACTGTAAAGGGACAACAGAACAACGTTGATCAAGAGGACCAACGTCCCGATTCCAATCCCAAATCCGTCAGAAAAATTGAAGGCCAGGATGGCGTCCCACCAGAGAAAGAGCAAAACCACAAAAGCTAACCAGAAGAAGTATCGGTGGAGATTTTGTAGGATGAATGGGAATTGTGTCTCCCCCGTGTAGCTTTTCGCGGCGTCTCGAACAGCGCAGGCGGGCGGCAACCAGAAAAACGATCGGTAGTAAGCCTTCCGGTAGTAATAGCACGTCGCCCTAAATCCACCCGGGATCCAAAGAATCAGCAACGCCGGGGAAAGGTTCCACCAGGGTCCGATCAGGGGTAAACTGACATGCCGACAGTTTGCGGACACACACGGAGAGTAGAAAGGCGATAGGTAGGGCTCAATGTAATAGTGTGCGTTTTGAAAAGCAGCCCAGGTAGTATAAACAATAAAGCTTCCCAGGCCCAAAACTACGAGCAGGGGCTCGACCCACCACAGGTCCCCTCTCAGTGTTCTCGCCTCCACAAGAGTCAAACTGTTCTGTGCCACAACTTAGTCCCCCATCACTGACATGACGCCGTTTTAAAATAGCCTCCCTTATGGATGATCTTTCCCTCTCAAGGCATTGGCGAGTCATGTGACCACACCGCGGTTCGAGGCCTTTTTATAGACCCGTAGCTCCCTTAGCTTTCAGGTATCTGATTAGGCCTGTATCCAGGCCCTTGGCCTCTGAAAAATCGGCTCCAGCCACGATCGCTCCGCGAAAGACGGTGCCGACCAGATTTGCTTTCTTAAAGCTTGCGTTGATCAGCATTGTGTCGGTTAAATCGGCATTTGCTAGATCACTCGCTGCAAGTTTTCCATGACTCAACCGGCAACCCTTAAGATTGGCTCCTCTTAGATCCAAGTTGGAGAGGTCTATGCCGGAGAGATAAAGATTTCTGAGATCTACACCGGCCAGGCTTTCGCGGTTTTCAATTTTCTGCAAAATTTGTCTTACATGCCCATTTCCGCCCGCCATCGGTTCATCCCCCAATAGTTATGTAGTTGGCGCAGCCCTTACGACAAAGTGCGCGCGCCTATTCTTACCCCAACAAGCTTCATTCTGCTCCTTGCACATAGGGAGCTCTTCACCGTAGCTGATGGTCGACAGCGTACTCGCCGAGAGTCCCAGATCGATAAGATAACCCTTTACGCTCTCTGCCCTTTTAGCTCCCAATGCGAGGTTATATTCGTTGGTTCCACGCTCGTCACAATGGCCTTCAATCTCGACCCTAACTTGAGGATTTCCTCTGAGCCATGCGGCGTGACCCTTAAGGACCTTCAGGGCATCTGGGCGAAGAACGTAACGATCAAAGTCGAAGTTGATGTCGGGAAGAGAAACTGCCCCAGTTTCTTTCCCTAAGGTTCCTTTCTGGTGAGCCTCGAGGCTTGAAACTTGCGAAGGCTTCGCAGGCGCTGATGTGGCCGGTTTCTGTGCGGCCTCAGTTTTCCGTGGTCCGCTTATGTCTGGGGGCGTAGTAGGCGCTTGCTGGGAACAACCAACGACGAAAAACAGCCCTATAAAAAAAAGAAAAAACCCACTCAAAGTATGTGTGCTCTCATTATGTTTTGTATACACTTGATCTGCCTCCATTGAGACTCTCTCTACTAAAATTAATTTTGCGACTTGCTAATCTAACGAAAACGGGGAGGTTAAGACAAGGCCTCCCGTCATTTTCCTTCCAGAGGAAAAAAGTTAACCTAAAATGTCTTCGTGCCGGCTTCTTGCTTTTCTACTTTTTTGGTTTCCCCTGTAGCCGCAGTGCTTCCCGTTGCTGTGTTACCTCCCGGTTGCCCTTGGGTTACAGCGCCAGCGTCTGAGGGTGCACTGACAGCCGGCGCGGCGGCCGGTGCAGGGGTTGCAGCCGGAACCGGCTCTTCTTTCTTCTGACACCCGGCAAGGGCGAGAATAACAATGCCAGGTGCTAACCAAAGCCCGAATCGCCTGTCCATCCGTATCACCTCCCTTCGTTTATTGAATCAATCAGAATAGCCACGGATTCGCTCCATGACCTCTTGCTGTGTTTCTGAGTCTAATTCGGGAATATGCTTTCGGAGTTCTTCTGTCGCTTCTTTAACTGCCCTCGAGTACGGAATCTCAGCGAAAGAAATTAAGTCTGCAAGTTCCAGAGCGCGTTGTCTGAGCTTTTCCATTTCCAGTAACCCTCACTTTTTCTTCAGAATTCCTAATGCCTGGTTGGCCTTTTTCACGGATGCAGCATGGTCTCCGTTATCATGAAACTTCTGCGCCTCGTCCAGAAGATCTTTGATTCTATCTTCTTCCACTTTCGGCAGTTTAATCTTAGAGAGGGTATCCCGTCCCTCCTTGATCAGCGTCGGACATTGCCGGGCCCAGCCAGACTCGGCTGCAAATAATAGGAGCCCCACAAAGACAAAAATCCCAAGTGCTTTTCTCTCCATCAGCTTATCTCCTCCTTTCCTGAACCTTGTAGATTGCTCTGCTGGGCCGAGATCCTTTTCATCCCTGTCTAGCCACGAGGTCATCAACAACTTTTTTGATTTTTGCTCCTTCCACCGGCAGAGACAGGAATGATGTGGCGCCTTCTTCGAGAGCCCGCATGACCGTCTCGTGTCCTGGAACCGAGGTCGCAACCACGATGGGAATCCCCTCTGCCACCGCGCGACATTCCTGCAAAGTAGCGAGGTCATTCCTACTGGGGTGACGCAGGTGGACTATGATCAAATGAGGCTGAAATGCGTAAACCAAGACCGACGCCTTTTGCGGTGACTCACAAGCAATGGCCTCGTACCCTTCTTTCTGAAGGGCAGTGAAAAGCTGGATATCCGGGTTCTCGCCGATCAGCAAAATTTTTGTCCTGACTTCCTTTCCTTTCTCTTTCATCATGCGTCGTTCTCCTCTACGCCTTTTTCTTTTTCTCGCTACAAAGGGCGCAGGACGCCCGCATGAAACGATGACAAATCGCCACCTAGAATTGTTTTCTCCATTCAGATTCTAAGCCGTGGAGGACTTCTCTAACTGCGTTTGGTTTCAATGGAAGAGACAAAAACCGCGGAACAACCCGTCCCAGCTTTTCCGTAAAAGCTTCGAGTCGTGACGCGCCCGTGGCAATTATAACGGGCACGCCGTCTGCCAGCGCGAGGCATTCCTGTAGTGCGTAAATATCCTTGCTACTTAGGTGCTGAAGATAAAGAATGATGACATCGGGCTGAATTGGATAGACAAAACCCCAGGCCTTCTGAGGCGACTCACAGACAGTGACCTCGCATCCTTCCTGCTCAAGCGCGGCAAGAAATGAAGTCTTCGGTTTCCCAACGATCAACAGAAGTTTTTTCTTGCTCTCTATCTTTTCTGCACGCATTCTAAAAGTTCCTTGTAGTAATAGGCGACCTAATCAATTTTTGAATATTGCTAAGGCCTTTTTCTCGTTCCCTTGATCTGACTTGTCCAGTTCATGCAAAATTCTCCCTATGCCATCAGGTCCTAGTGGAAAAGAGAGAAAGACGGCGGTGACTTTTTCGAGAGCCGCGATAATGGCATCGCTTCCAGAGTAGGGCGCCGCAATGACAATAGGGACGCCGCCGGCGAGGACACCGCATCCCTGCAGTGTGGAAATATCCGCTCGACTCGGGTTGGTTAAATGGATAATGATGAAGTGAGGCCGGAACGTCCACACTCGGCCCCATGCCTTTTGCGGGGACTCGACTGCTATAACTTCATAGCCTTCCTGCTGTAGGGCAATGAACAGTGAAGTATCCCATTGATCGTCGATGAGTAAGATCTTTTTTGCGGCTGGCGTCATTCTGTTATTTTCGCTGAGCTTCGGGAAACCTTCCGAACACTGTTTGGTTTGTATCAAAGCGGTTGTTGTCATCAGCACCTCCTAAAGAGAATCTGTTGGGTAAGGTCGTTTTTCTCGTGGGGAATCAGTTCTCAGAATCTTTTCCCCATCCGACGGGAATTGTACTTCATCCTCAAACAGCGCCACGCCCCGTAAAGTTTCTCTAATGGTTTGTGGTTTCCCTGGAAGAACGACAAAAGCCGTGGCCTTCTCTTTCACGGCCTTAACCAGAGCCGCCTTCGCCAGAAGCGAAATAGCAGCGACGACAGGGACTCTCCCGGCCATCGCCACGCATTCCTCCAATATGGCGGCGTCTTTAGGGTAGCGCAGGTAAACAATGATCAAGTGCGGTTTGTAGAAGGGATACAGATCCCGCGCCCGGCAAGCCGATTCAAGTGCGGCAACCTCGTAGCCTTCTTCTCCAAGCATGGCGAAAAGCTCCATGTCCGGCTGCTCGCCAATCAACAAAACTCTTTTCTTGTCCTCTGCCATTTTTCTCTTCTCCGCCTTGTTCTTTCAAGCGACACTCATTTGAGCTTGGTCGCTTCGACCGCGGCTTTGACACCGAAACCGACCGTGATCGGGAACGACACGTGATGTCCCCGGGTGGTGATGTTATCGTCGTGAACTGCGAAGGAGAAATTGTAGACTTTGCCTTCATTCAAACCTTTGTCATCGGGGTTAGTAAGTTTTAGAGGACGAACCCATACGACCGTCCACATACCATCTTTCCAGACTCCCTTGACGTTCTTGTTATCGGCACCTGATCCCTTGGCACCGTCCTTGTTGAGCACGTACTCGGGAATGAGATCGCCTGTCTTCCATCCGGCATTAGGATCGAAGGGGACTGCGTTCTGGTCGCGGATCAGAGCGGTCGGCATTTTGCGGAGGTCGTCGGTCGTGAGCGCTTTTTTGCCGACTTTCTTCTCATCGTACATGAACCTCGGCTGGTGGGTTTTTGGGTCCACGTTTGAACCGAACGGATTACCACCGGCATCGCCCAAGCGATATTCGAGCACATAGCCGTCATCCGCCATGCCGACGGGATTCGAGCGGTGGGCGCGCCACTGCATTAAATCGAGGAACCCGCTAGCCGCCTTGATCTTGGCAATCTCATCCGGGCTCTTGCCCTTGTCCCAGGACGCGTCCGCGTCTGTGCGAGTCGAGGGCAGGTATTTGCGCACATCACTCTGTTTCAGCGCCTGGTACAGCGGATTCGCCTCAACCTCGGCCCTGGTCGCAAACTTCGGGTTGTCGCGTGCACCGTTGTGGCAAGTGAGCCAACAGCCTTGATTCGCGAAGGCTGGCACTCCGCCGTCGTCGATCATAATCGAAAAGCGGTCTTCATAAATTCCCGGTTGCTCGCCCTTTTGGACCACCGCATCCAGCTTCGGGAAACCGTACGTCTTCCATTCCTTGCCGTCGAAGCGCACGAATGGGTGCGCATCACCCGGATACGGGTTCCTGGTCTTCCACTGGGCGCGGAAATACGCGTTCTCGTTGTCATAGGCGATTTGGAAACTTAGCTGGATGACGCCAGTCTTGCCCTCGACAGGCGTGGGTTCTAAGGGGTTCGCCTTGACCAGCTTATTGCCAAGTTTCTCCTCAGTCCCCTTATGGCAGGTCAGACAGGCTCCCCCACCGGTGACCACGGCGGCCCCCGGATGGCCGGAGCTACGTAGCCATTGATAAGTTGACTGGCCCGGATAGAAGAGGGTCACCGTCTTCGTGGGAACACTTTTCCAGTTGAGAGTCGCAGGGTCCGCCGCCAGACAGGGTCCAGCGAACAGGATGGCAATGCCAATTGCCAGTCGTGCTGATCTGAACGTTTTCATGATCTCTCCTTTGCCCTTATCAATCCACCGAATTTTTCGCACACTCGGGTGAGCGAGCAATGTCCCGTGCGCCTCAGAGCCCTCCTCATTTTCGCGGTAGTACCAGAATTGTGGTGGTCATAGTCGGTGCATGCGCTGAACATATCAGCTGGTACGAGCCAAGCTTTTTTGCAACAAAAGAGACGTTATACTCTCGACCTCGGTTCCACTTGGTCACCGTGATCGCATCACGCCCATCGGGATCGGCGATCCGGACGACATGCTCATCTCCGTTCACAATAAAGACAGTCAGCTTTACCGTGTCACCCTGAATCACAGTCACAAATCCAGGATCAAACCTGTAGCTCGACACTTCCCATTTTTTTGGGTCGTTCTTGTCAGCTTGCGCAGGCGGCTTGTAGTCATAGCCTTTGGAAAGATCTTTTGGATTGACGGAGGGTGGAACAAGCTTCTCAATGGTCGTCGCACCCTTAAGCTCTACCGCCGTCATAAAAATTGTATGAGTGGTGGGAATGGATTTCTGCGCCATTGCTTCGTTGGTCAAAAGTAAGAGCCCAATGAGCGTCGCCGTCCGAAATTGTGTCAACGTTTTCATGTGTTGGCCTCCAGTTACGCTAACGACAAGATCGAGGCTGTTTTCGCCGACGACATGTAAGTTACTAAAAGTTTGGACGAGTTTTTTGCTGCACCAGCATTCAAAGATAAAATTCCAAACGTATGAAGCGGTGGGGCATTCACTTTGCGGCACCGTCCTTATCAAGGAGATCGATTTGTTGGAGCACGGACATGGCCTCCTCGACGTGGGCTTGAAAGTATCGCCTCATGATGTCGAGCACCTCGATTAGCAGCGGGTCGCGGACGGAATAAAAAACTTGGTTGCCCTCTTTGCGGCTGCTGACGATCTGTTTTGCCCGCAAGATGGAAAAATGTTGCGAGGCATTGGCTTGTTCCAGTCCCAATCGCTCGATGATGGTTCCAGCCGGAAGTTCGCCGTCCCGAAGAACCTCAACAATCGCAATCCGAGTAGGATGCGCCAGCGCTTGAAAAATATTGGCTTTAAATTGCCGAAGAGTATCCGGCATTTCGAAAACCGCCTTTCATGAGTAATTGGAGCATGCCATAATTTTAGTATATTCGCAATATCTAATATACGAAATTAATTTATATGGCGCGGTCATTTTCAGATGGTGCTCGATCCAAACTCTTGCTGGCTCTGCAACTTGTTGCGCCGGTTCCGGTCCGCCTAGTCATTGTGCTTAGCCAAAAAATTCAAGATGATAGTCAAATGAGTACTGTCATTCCTCTCTAACACTGCACCGCTAGCGTCAGGGGGAACGATATCGTGGACGACCGGCTCGTCGTCGAGTTGGAAATAGAAGGCTTCATCGCCCGCGTCTACAAATAGTGGAGAACGAAAGAAAAGGACGCTTACTCACGCGGCGTCGGAACCGGCCCATCGGAAAAGTAAATATGAACGACTGCCCGCCGCGCCGGGAGAACTCTTGAAAATAGATTTTCACGATCGACAAAGATGGTTTAGAAGGTTGGGCTCGGTCCCGATCAGTTACTGCCAGCGTCGCTGCGCCACTTTACAATCCACATAGCCGCAGCAGTCGAGTTGCTCGGGGGTTCAGTGCGACACGTTCCTTCGACTCGGCTGCTATGTGGATGTCAAGTCAACGAGGCACGAGTCCTCTTATGTTTTTAGATTGTCGAGTGGGTGTGGCTCTAGCTTTGAAAAGTGTTTTTCGCTATAGAGTGAGGCGGGTAGCGAAAAAAAATTTGAAGGAGGTATTTGCAGATGGCTCAGACCATAGACCATATTGTGGATCCCAGTGACTCGAGTCTGGCTTCGGAAATGGTGCAATTTCCCGGCACCGCGGGAACCGTGAGCGCCTATGTTTCCCGGCCCAAGGACGGCAGGAATCTGGGTACCGTGATTGTCATTCACGAAAACCGGGGGCTTGTCGGACACATCAAAGATGTCGCTCGGCGATTTGCCAAAGACGGATTTGCGGCGATCGCAGTGGACTGCATGGGACGCATCGGCGGCAGCGATCAGTACAATGGCAGCGACGCGGCTACCGAGGCAATCAAGAAAGTCACCGGCGCGATGGTGGCGGAGGATTTGGGCGCGGCGCTCAGCTACATGAAGAAGCAGAGTTACGTCAACGGGAAAGTCGGGGTCGTGGGCTATTGCTGGGGCGGCGGCCAGTCCCTGAATTTCGCCACCAAGTGCACGGACCTCAATGCGGCGATCGTTTATTACGGCCGCAATCCCGATCCGCTCGATTCGGTCGCCAACATCCCTTGTCCGGTGATGGGCAACTACGCCGAGGACGATGCCAACATCATGCCGGGCGTCGAACCGCTGAAGGCCGCGTTGGCCAAGGCCGGCAAGAGCTTCGACTGCAAAGTTTATCCCGGCGCGAAGCACGCGTTCAACAACAACACGAACGCGGATCGCTATCATCCGGATGCGGCGAAAGACGCTTGGGGACGGACGGTAAGTTTCTTTAAGAAGAACCTGGCGTAGCTCTAGGGCGAGGTGAATCTTTCACGGCGGCATGGGCCTCACCGCAGTCGGCGGAGCTCATGCCGCTTATTTTTTTTCTCGCAGCTCGGGTCTTTCCCCGACCGCTTGCTTGGCGACATCGGCCGTGATCACGTAAGGACCCTGGGTCGTGTCCTGCCAGATTTGCTTGGTGAGGTCAGCGTTCCCAGTCAGTAGAAACGATAGCGCTCCAGTCAGCGCGCCGATAGAAACCGACGCCGCTTTGGCCGGTATGAACCACATATTTCCGGCGGTCACGCCGGCGGCTATCCCTGCCGTTTCAATAGCATCTTCGGCCCTTAGGAACGAAGGAGAGAGTCCGGTTAGAAGGAGCGCGAGGGCCATCGCAATCGCGTGGCGCGTCTTCCGTTTAAGCATCGAGCTATCCTCCTAGGAAAAATTTGGAGCGAATCGCGTTGACGCCGTGGGACGGATTCCAATAGCGGCGCACGCCGAAGTAATAACAGCAGGATTCGTTGTCGAGATCATTGTTAAAGCAGCGCAGTTGGCCGTCCTGAAAACGAATCCGCGCCAGACAGGTACCGCCGGGCACCGATGAGGTCATCACTTCCATGACGACGCCGATGCCCCATTCGTCGTAACGCAAGTGATTGACCTCATCGCCGACGCGCAAATAAAGCCGCTTTCGTTCGCTCAGAGCCGGGGGATTGTCATCCGCTCGATGGGAGCTTGCCGGCGCCAAGTTAACACGGGAGAGCGTCGGCTTGCCCGCATCCGTGGAGCTTCCCGCCGTTTGCCCGTTGCCGTTGGAGGAGCCGTGAAAAGATTTTTTCCCCGCCGGCTTGCCGTTCCTTGATTGCTTGTTTTTCCTCACAACAATCCTACGAATCCAAGCGCCTGTCTCGCCGCAAAGTTTCATCGGCACCGCTCACCCGCGGCCGGCGGTTGAACATTTAATGCCCCCTATCATCGCCGAATTGCAGCCCAACAGTCAAGTCCTCGACTTTCGGATTGAATGTCACAGCCGCAAAAACTCTCCGACCGCCGCGGCCAAAGCTTCCGGTCTGTCCTGGTGGACCATGTGTCCCGCTTCGTCGATTACAATTCGTTCGTGACGGGCAATCGCGTCGTAGCGCTGTTGCTTGTCGGGCCGGCGGGTCTGACGGCTTTCTTTGCCTTCGACGATGAGCACCGGGCACTCGATGCGGCGGAGGAATTCCAGGGTCTGGGCGGTGTAAAACGGTTGCGGCGCGGCCGTGCGATGCAGGGGATCGAACTTCCAGACCCATTTGCCGTTTTCGTTCTGTTTCATTGCAGTCCGAGCGAGGTCCAGGGCCAAACCGCCGTTCAGCCGCGGATTAGTTTGTTGAAGTTGCGCGGCCCCGGCTTCGACGCTGGTGTATTCGCGGAAGTGATGCCGGCCGCGCTCGCGGACATCGTTCATCCATTTTTCCATTCTTGCCGGCGCGTCTGAAAAAGTCATCCCCGGGGGGCCGATACCTTCGATGAGAACGAGTTCGGTGACGCGGCTGGGAAAGGTTCCGGCGTAGAGAAATGAAATCGTGCCGCCCATGGAGTGGCCGATGAGCGCGAATTGCTCTATGCCAAGCGTTTGGACGACGCAGTCGATATCGGAAACGTAATCGGGAAAATGGTAGTAGCCGCCGGCGCCGACCCAGCCGCTGTCGCCGTGACCGCGGCAGTCAGGGGCGATGATCCAGAGAGGTTGTTTCGCGATCCGCTGGAGCGCGGCAACGAAAGGCCGCCAACTATTGGCCTGATCCAAAAAGCCGTGCGCCAGCAGCACGGGGCGACGCCCGGTCTCGCCCCACTCGATGACGTGAATCGGCAGCCCCCGCACATCGATCGTCTGCTCGCGCGGCTCGGACATCTGGCTAACCTCTCTAGAGGGGAACCTCGATGAAATCTTTCTTGCTGTCGGACCAAGCGAAGGCGCGTACCGTTCTTACGACGCGGTCGTAAATCGAAACGACGATTTGAGCCGTATCTGGATACGTCGGTTCTCCAAAAGGGGTAGCAGCATCACGATCCTCCGGGGAAAAGTAGGCATCATGATTTGGGTGCGAGTGATAGAACGCCTTGAGCGTGTAGCCAATTTTTTCCGCTTCGAGCAAAAGTGAGTCTAAAACCTTGAGATCCATGTTGTAAGCGATGGCTGCGGTGCGCGGATAAGTCTTTGGATCGAGAGCGTGCAGATCGTTCTGAATATTCCTAAGGCGTTGCGCGCGGTCGGTTGTTCCGTTCGAGAGCACCACGCCGCAGCATTCGTCGGGAAAAGTCTCCTGGGCATGCCGGGAGATTTCGTTCCACGCCGTTTCCGAAAGAGATAGAGTCGTGATCATTTTTTACACGGACCGGTTTTGGATTTCATCTAACATGAATCGCATCTCGATTTCCAACTATCGTGACGTCATGATCCCCTTGTCGGAGCCGGCAATCTAGAGACGGACCCATAGCGCTGCGCCCGGCGACAAGAACTCTCGCGTTGGCTGTCATTCAGTGAAAATCGCGCGGAGGAATCTTATCAGAAGGCGGGCGGTTTGGGCGCTTGATATTTTCGATACACCGAGAGCACGGTGTTGGCGAACTCGATCGGAAATTCGATATTATTATCCAATCGGTTGCGAATCTCCGTGGGGCCGACATTGTATGCCACCAGGGCGAGGTTCAAGCTGCGAAAGCTTTTTTTCAAATCGTAGAGATAATAGATGCCGAGCTTGATGTTGAATACCGGATCATCCAAATGTTCCGGCATAAAAGCGTCGGAGCGCGCCTCCTTGGCGACGCCGATTTCGCGGGCGATCCACTTGCCGACGTCAGGCATGATCTGCATGATCCCGCGCGCTCCCATCGGCGAAATCGCCCCGGACTGAAATCCGCTCTCGACCTCGATCAACGCCGCGATCAGAATCGGATCTAAATTATGTTTGGCGCTTTCTGCCAAGATGGCGTCGGAAACTCTCCACGCCTCGGCATCGCTGAACTCGGGCCGGTTGAGTTTTACCACGTCGTATATTCTGACAAGCTCTTTTGGCGTTGGCGCGGCATGAATCGCTATGGCATGAATAATGGGCTTGGCTTCGGGTGTTTTTGTCCCGTTCAGCAGGTAGAACCCGGGCACAAACAACAATCCGATCAGGGAAAACTTTGCGCAGGAGGCGCTCCACAAAGTACGAGCGGGCGTTTTTTTACAACGTTTCTCCATACATTAATCTCTGGTTAGTTTTCGGGCGGTTTTGTCGGCGACGGAACGTCGCACCGGGAGCAGCTCTTGTTTAGGTACCAGACAGGAGTGATGATGTCAACAAAAAATAGTAAGAAATAAAAAGGGTTTTTTGCGGCGCTCGGGCTTGCTCGTTGTGAGGCGACTCGTAACGTTTGATGTGCGTCGAAGTTTTTGAAACGGAACTGCGCCGACACGCTCTCGGCATCTCAGCGCCGATGGGTCGCGAATAAATTGTCTTGCAATGATTCAACGGAGCCGCCGGTCAACAGTATGCCGAGTCACACTTGGTGTGCTCTAGCGGGAAAAAATAAAAAAGGGCAGGGGATACATCCCCTGCCCTCTGTAGCAGGTCCGTCTAGCCGCCGCCGGCGCGAAAATTATCTGCCGGTGCGCGCCAACGAGTGCACCCAGCCGCGCATGCGCGACTTGGCGTTCTGGATATCTTTGTCGCTGAACCACTTCTTAAGATCGATTCTCTCCACCGGATAGACCGGCCGCATAAAATCGTTCTCGTAACCGAAGGGAACTGTGGCGTCGATGCCCATGCCGCCTTCGAAGCTGGTGTTGGAAGCGGTCCATTCTTTTTCGCCGGCCGTCATGCGTTCGGCGGGCATGAACGTCTGGCCGCGGCCACCGGGAAGTGGGTTGATGATGTCCGTCTTCGGATTGACGCGCGTGGTGAGACACCACATGACGTCATCCATGTCGTAAGGATCGCAATCCTCACTGACGGCGATGACCAGACGCGAGCCTTGAGAGGTCGCGAGAATCGCCGCCATGAAATTTCGCTGCCAGCCTTCTTCGATGCGGTTGCGCTTCTTGACCTGGATGATCGCGCCGCCCCAATCGGTCATGCAGTAGGGGATATTCACATCCATGACGATCCCGGGCTGCATTCTCTCGCACAGCTCGAACATCGCCGCTTCGCGCACGGTGGTGTCGATGTTGTGATCGTCGAGGGTGTGAACGCCAAGTGGGAAAATGATCGGCTTGCCTTCGCGCTTGCGCGTCGTGACCGCGGTCACGTGAAAGGTCGGCGCCTTGTAGGCTTTGCCCATGTAGCCGGCCCATTCGGGATGGAAATGGAAGCGACCTTGCACGCCCGCTTTTTCCGATTCGGCCGTCTCAAAACGGCGGTCGCGCGGGTTGACGTAGCCTTCCAGGATCACTTCGGCATCGGCGAGACCGTAGGCGTCGACGGTGCGCGATTTCACCAAGCGCATCGGCGCGCCCTGCACCGCGCCGGCAATCCCGACTTCGTCGCAGCCCTGCGGCAAAATCACATAGTCGAAACCCGCGCCCGCTAACAGCGTGCCGGCCGGCGGCAGCCCAAAGTTCATGGTGATGGGGACGAGCTTGTTGTCTTTGTAATACTTACTGACCACCTGCCACATATGGGAACCCGGAGAAATCTGGAAAGTCCCCACGTTGCCCCAGCGAAAGTTCATGCGATTGTAGCCGAGGTCGGTGCCGCCGCCGAAATATTCGCCGGCGACAAGCCGGTTCCCGGAGCCGACGGTAAGCTCCGGTTCAAGGTCGGTGTGCCGGATGGGCACTACGAATTCGGCGGCCTCGGCCGGTTTCTCGTAGACCTCTTCCTGGACGGGCGCGTCCTTTTGGTCGACGACGATGGGCGGGATCGGATGGGTAACGGCATGGGCCAATTTTCGCGTGCGGTCGGCGTGATCTTTCCAGCCGAACATCTTGTTGATCACACCCATGTCGCCGAACAGGTTGGTGATGCAGCGGTGCTGGGGCTTGCCTTTGACGTTATTGAACAGGATCGGGCAGCCGCCATCCAGTTGCTTCTGGATGCCGGTAATCTCCAAGTCCGGGTCGACTTCCTTATCCGTGATGATGATATCGCCTTCCTTCTTCATCCATTCGATTGCGCCGCGCAGGTCTCTGATCTCTTCCGGCGCTGCGCCATCGCGTTTAGCCGTTTTTGCCATTGCTATCCTCCGGGAAAATATCGTTGTTACTTGTAAGGTTATGTCGTGCGGTTGCCAAATCAAGCCCGACCTAAATCAACAAATCTGAAAATTCGTAAAGCCAATGGAACCACAAATACGGGGGAAAAATATCAGATTCTGTTTGTCTGAACGGAAATTACGCTTATCTGACAAACGTTCAAAAGTCAACGAGCTATGGTCCGGCGCGAAGACGCTCTTGTGGTGGTAGTCACTGGAAATCGTTCGCTCCTTGATGACGAAATCTTCGCCATCATCGTCTAAAGAGGTCGTAAGGCTTTACAGTCTTGCTTCGGCTTGCTATCACTTCAAGGATTCGTTCTTGGGGGCTAATCGGGGGACATTTATGGCGGAAACTTCTCTGCGATCGGGTTCGAAACAGGACTGGCTTCTCGGCGTCGGTCTTTTTTGTTTTTTCCTTTCCGGCGCGGCCGGCCTGCTTTATCAAGTCGTTTGGACCCGGATGCTTACCCAGATTTTCGGCAATACGACCTACGCCATCGCCACGGTCTTGTCAGCCTTTATGGCGGGATTGGCGATCGGCAGTTATCTGTTCGGCCAGATCGCCGACCGGGGCAAAAATGATTTTTTGTTGTACGGCATTTTGGAGGTCGGAGTCGGGATCTACGGTTTTCTCGTGCCATGGATTTTCAGCATGGCGCAAAAGGTTTACGGTCCCATCTTCGGTCTCAACGAGTCCTATCCGTTTCTCTTCAACCTGGTGCTGTTTTTTCTCTCCTTCGTTCTGCTGGTGTTTCCGACGATGCTGATGGGCGCGACGCTGCCCGTGCTCAGCCGGTTTTTCGTGCGCAGCTTCGCCGACTTTGGCCGGCGCGTCGGCGATCTCTACGCGACCAACACGCTGGGCGCGGTGATCGGCTGCGCCGCCGCGGGCTTCTTTCTCATTCCCGGCGTCGGCATGCGCATGACGGTATACGTCGCTGCCGGCATCAATTTAGTCATCGGCTTGCTCATCGTCATCGTCGACCGCCTGCGCGAAAGAGAGACGAACGAACTCGTGCCTCCAGCCGCCGCGGAAGAGAGCGCGGCTGTGCCCGGAGCGAGAGCAGCTTCGTGGTTGGACTGGATTCTTCTGGGAACTTTCGGCGCGTCGGGCTTCGCCTCGCTGGTTTATGAGAACGCCTGGACCCGTTCGCTGACGCTCGTGATCGGCAGCTCGATTTATTCGTTCACGACCATGCTGGTGACTTTCCTCGTCGGCTTGACCCTCGGGGGATTTATCTACGCGCGCTTCATGGGCAGCCGCGAGGCGCGGCTGAGCACCTTTGGGCTCATCGAGCTTTGGGTCGGGCTGGCTGCCCTGGCGACGATTCCGCTGTTCGAGCGCCTGCCGCTGATCTTCGTTCGCCTGCTCCAGGGCTTCGGCGATTCCTTCAATACGTTCTTGACGCTTCAAGTGGTTTTATCCGCAATGGTGATGTTCATCCCGACGGTGCTTCTGGGCATGACGTTTCCATTGGTCGCGCGGCTTTATACCCAAAGCCTTTATCGAGTGGGCAGCGGCGTCGGCAGTTCTTATGCGGCGAACACGGTGGGGGCGGTGTTAGGCGCGTTCGCCGGCGGATTCATCTTAATTCCGACCATCGGCGTGCAAAATACCATTATTTTCGCGGTCGCGATGAACTTGTTGATCGGGTGCGTGTTGATCTTCGCCGATCCCCGGATGGCGCCCACGCCGCGCTTCATTCTCAGCGCGGGCGTTTTGATCTTAGCCGTCTTGATTCCATTTCGGATTCCCCGTTGGGACCGGCATATTCTCACCAGCGGCGTAACTATCTATTTCGACCGCTACGAAGGGTTGCCCACCGATTCCCTGCGCTTGGAGGAAATGAGGCGCGACGATGTGCTGTTTTACCGCGAAGGACTGACCACCACCGTGAGCGTGCATCGCATCCCGGGCAGCGATTATATTTATTTCAGATCCAACGGCAAAATCGACGGCTCCTACGGCGACGCCTTGAGCCAACTGATGACGAGTTATATCCCCATGCTGCTCCATCCCGAGGCGGAAAGAGCGCTGACCATCGGCCTCGGCAGCGGGATGTCCGCCAA
>JAUYJC010000569.1 GCA_030688735.1 Deltaproteobacteria bacterium | reverse complement strand
GCCAACCTCGACTTTTCCAATTCGCCGCCGCAGGAGTTGGAGGCGTTTCTGCGCCATATCAATGCGAATACTGTCGCCGCGACTCGCTCGCTGTTGGCGCGGCATGATTTTTCCTCGATCAAGACTGTCGTCGACGTGGGCTGTGGAGGTGCCGGCCTGGCACTGACCATGACGCAAGCCTGTCCCCATATAAAAGCTACTGCCGTCGATCTTCCGCAGATTACACCGATCGCGCAGAAGATTGTGAACGAGGAAGGCGCGGCGGACCGTGTCAGCGTTCTAAGCGCGGACGTGCTAAGCGGCCCTTTGCCGGGTTCCTATGACGCTGCAATCTTGCGAGCCTTGATCCAGGTTCTATCCCCAGAAGGTGCTCGCCTTGCGGTCAAAAATATAGGTGCCGCGATAAATCCGGGTGGCAAAATCTATATCATCGGTTACATTCTCGATGACTCGCGGATTTCTCCACCGGTGGCGGTTGGCTTCAATTTGACTTTTATCAACACCTTCGACGCCGGGGAATCCTACACGGAAAAGGAGTATCGAGACTGGCTCAGCAATGCGGGATTTGTCGACATCGAGAGAGCAGGTTACATGCTTGCCGGCGGGATCGGCCTCATCACGGCGCGCAAGCCCGAATCAGTACGGACGGATGACGGATGAGGTATTCTCGAACTAAATCAGCCAACAAAACCGTCTACGGGAATCAATCGCTTGCCGACGGGATCAACTGCCAGAAAAAGACTTTCAAGAGCCACGGCGCCGAGCAGCGGAGGACCGTCGGGGGCAATGAAGCAGGGAGTCGTGATTTCATCGCCGTTCAGGGCCAACCGTGCTTCCGCCACGGGCCAAACGTCTCGCTGTCCACCGGCAATAACGACGCGTTGAGAGCGAGCAGGCTTCAATTCGAGCCTTTCCGCCAGCGAGCGAGGTACCACGTTCAGAGTGGCGCCAGTGTCGACCAGGAACTCAACTTCTTCGACGCGCCCTGTCTGACCCGTCAGATGTCCTTTGATATGGAAAAGTCCCATCTCAGGTGCCTCTGTAAAAACCTGCCACATTGTAGCTCAGACACCGGGCAACGCAACAGCCCGCGTTGCGTTGAGAAACGCGACCAGGGACCTCGCTGCTCCCGAGTCTAAACGCCGCCGCTCTTTTCTTTGCGGGAGTTGAGTTGACAGGGGAACAGGCCGTCTTATAGGCTTCTACCAGCTCGGATAGTCCCGGCCGGCGCACGGTTTGGTTGGTGTCGCGTGTGGCACGGGCTGCGGCGAGGGAGATGATTCCATGGCAAAACCGGAAATGAAAACGGAAGCGGATGCCTTTCGCGCGGCGTTCCACGAACGCATGCACGCGAACAACATGTACGGCCTGTGGGAGCTGGCGAGCCAGATGACGGCTCAGCCGCAGCCGAAAATGATCCCGCATATGTGGCCCTGGTCGGTGACCGAATCGATCATAGCCGAGTCCGCGCAAGCTGTGCCCGTGGGCGATGAGCGCCGCGCGCTTCAGCTCTTCAACCCCGGTTTGGGCGGCCGTTGGGCGACGACGAACAATCTTATCGCCGCGGTGCAAGTTCTTTTGCCCGGAGAAGTGGCGCGCGCGCACCGCCACACGCCGACGGCGATCCGCTTCATCATCGAAGGCACCGGCGCTTACACTGCGGTGGACGGCGAGCGCGTTTACATGGCGCCGGGAGATTTGATCCTGACGCCGAGCTGGTCGTTTCACGACCACGGCAACGAGACCAAGGATCGCGTCGTCTGGATGGACGGGCTCGACATTCCTCTGATCGCGTCGCTGGAGGCGATGTTTTTTCAGTTCTACAGAGCGCAGCGGGTGCCGGCGACCCGGCCGGCGAATGCGTCCAAGCAACTGCACGGCCACGCGCATATCGGTCCCACCTGGGTCAAAGAAAAATCAATGGCGTCGCCCCTGCTGCTTTACTCCTGGGAGCAGACCTTGCAGGCGCTCAATGCGTTGCGCGACCACGAGGGCAGCCCCTTCGACGGCGTCTTGTTGGAATACCGTCATCCCCAGACCGGTGGTCCGGTGTTGCCGACGATGGCCTGCATGATTCAGTTGCTGCGGCCCGGCGAACGTACCAAGGCGCACCGCCATACCGGCAGCGCCGTCTACTACGTCGTCAACGGCGCGGGCGCGACGATCATCGACGGGCAGCAATTCAAATGGAGCAAAGGCGATATCGTCGCCTTGCCGCCCTGGGCGCTGCATGAGCACGCGAACTCGTCGGCGAACTCCGATGCCGTGCTATTCTCGATTCAAGACTTGCCCGTGCTGAATGCGCTTGGCCTTTACCACGAGGAAGCGCTGACAGAGAACGACGGCCATCAGAAAGTTGCGTCGACGTTCAAGCCGGCTTGATTCGCGCGAATTCAATTCCGCGGTAGACCGCCGCGAGAACAAAACGTGCCGATCCGGTTCCCTCGGATCGCAGAATCGAGATGATTCCCCAGGGAAAGTCGCTGAACGCGATGCTCTCCGAAGGCGAGATTCCGGCGATGATCAACCCGTATATTCCAGAGCCGATTGTCCATGGCGACAAACGGGTCGCGCGCCTGTTTCCGGATTATAAAGCGGTCGAGCGCGAATATTTCCAGCAGACCGGTATCTTTCCGATCATGCATGTCACGGTGATCAAACAGGAGATCGTCGAAAAATATCCCTGGGCGGCGGTGAGCCTGGTCAAAGCCTTCGAGAAGGCCAAGAATATCGCCTACAAGCGAGTTGCGAATCCCAGAATCACGCCCCTCGCCTGGGTCAGGAGCGCTTATGAGGAGGAGCGAAAGATTCTCGGGCCCGACCCATGGGTCTACGGCCTCGGCGAGTCGAACAGAAAAAACCTCGAAACCATTAGTCGTTATTGCCACCAGCAGGGGATGATCAGCAGACCGCTGCCGGTCGAAGAACTATTCATCAACACCGATCCCGAAGATGGCGGCGACGTCGATCACGTCTGATCTGGGCGCCATCGAATTGCGCGGGGTTACTTTACCCAGTGCGGAGGAGGAGCAAATTATCGAAGGCTGGCGCGGCTCTTGGTTCCCGGACCAGCGTCCGACCTGTCTGCCGGGCACAGGCAGGCACCGCATGCAAAGAAAACAGGGGCGCGTTACCGAAAAATCACGGACCGTGCGAGAAGGAAAAAGGGGGGAAGAAGAAAAGTCTTTTTCACGGGAAACGTCTGCGCTTCATGACCTGCCTGCTAATGGGTGACCCCTAATCCTAATCTTTCAAGAATTGCGATGACGGATTGATTCAACGTCACCACAATTGAACAGAAACGGAAGGTATTGAGTCATGCTAATCACGCTGGAATTGGTCACAGCGTACTCCCTCTGTCCGCGAAAAGCGTACCTTCTCATGCGCGGTGACGCTACGGCTCCGCCACACGAATACATGGATGTGCTCCACCGCGACAGCGCGAAGACCAAGGCGCAGTTTCTGGCCTCTTGCCAAGCGAGAGCTGTGAGCCAGGGCGGAATCTTATTTGACGCGAGGTTCTTGACCGGTGAGTTGGAGGCCACCGTTGACGTTATGATTCGACGGCAGAGTTTAACGCCAAAGCCCTGGCAGTATTACGAGCCGCATTTGTTCGTCGGCAAAAACGTCGCAACGAACGAGCACAAGATCGCCGTAGCGTTCTTGTGTAAGACCATCGAAGATGCATCGGGGGTACGTCCACCGACTGGGGTCATCGTGACGAAGAACAGCAAGCTGATGCATCTCAACGTGGCAAACGTCGACACCATTTTATTGCCGATTCTCGCGTCCCTTCGAGCGTGGGCATCCGACCTTCCACCAGACCCGCCACCCATCGTTCTGAACGATCATTGCCCGCTTTGCCCATTCAAGGCTAAATGCCGACGGCAAGCGGAACAAGAGGACAGTCTTAGCCTTCTGGACCGAATGACTCCGAAGGTCATGCGACGGTACCACGGCAAGGGGATCTTCACTGTGAATCAACTCTCCTACTTGTTCAAGCCAAGGCGACGAAGACGCCGTGGCAAGGCCGCACCGAAAGGATTCACTCTGGAATTGCAAGCGCTGGCGCTGCGAACCGGGAAGGTCTACGTGCATGAACCGCCAGCCGTCGCCGAATCCCCGGTCGAGCTATTCCTCGACATTGAGGGGATTCCCGATGATGACTTCCAGTACCTGATTGGAGTCGTGGTGTTCAGCCAGGGCCGCGAGGAACGTCACTCATTTTGGGCAGACTCCCCTGAAGAAGAATCCGCCATCTTTGCGCGGCTACTGCACCTCGTCGCACAGTATGAACGCGCCCCAATTTATCATTACGGCAGCTACGAGCCACGAGCACTCGACCGGGTGGCGAAAAAACATGGCCTTCCGTGCGACGCTATGCGGGAAAGACTTATGAACGTCAATTCGCTGATCTTCGGCAAGGTCTACTTTCCCACGCGGTCCAATACTCTGAAGGATTTGGGCAGGATCGTCGGGGCTTCATGGACCTCCACGGATGCCTCTGGTTTGCAGAGCCTCGTTTGGCGGCATCGTTGGGATGAGACCAGGGACAACGAAACGAAGCAATTGCTGCTCACGTACAATCTCGACGACTGTAACGCACTCCGACTCCTGGTTTACGAACTTAGGAACATCGGCGAGACCACGGCAACACGGCAGGATGTGGATTTCGCTGATCGACCCAAACAGATTGCGACCGACAAGGGACAGCAAATCCACGACTCGCTGGAATGGATTCTGAAGTCGGCTCATGCCGAATACAAAGACAACCGAATTGCCATTCGACGACAGGGCGGGAATGAGACGGACCGCAAGGGACCAGGCGGTCGCAAGGGCCGTCCCTTTTACAAAAGGATCATTCCCACCAATGCGGGACGACGCATTTCGGTGAGACGTAAGACTCAGTGTCCGCGAAGTGAAAATCACGTTCTTGAGCCCAGCGGCGAACTTGCGGAGCACATCATTATTGACTTGGTCTTCACGAGAACGGGGTGCCGGAAGGTCATAACAAAATACACCGGGCAATATAGTTTTTGTTCGCGCTGCAAAGAGCGATATGCGCCGCCTCAAATTCAGAAACTGAAGGGATGCCTGTTCGGGCATAGCTTTCGTTGTTGGGCAGTCTACCAGCGGATCGTCCTCCGCCTGCCATACCTCGTCATTCGCCAGGTGTTCTACGATCTTTTTCGAGAACAAATCAACGAAGTCAGCGTCATCAATTTCTTGACCGACCTCGCCACATATTACGTTCGTACAGAACGGCAGTTATTGAAGTCAATTCTCTCCAGCCCTTTCATTCACATTGATGAGACGAAGATCAACATTCGGGGCACCGATCATTACGTGTGGGTCTTGACCGATGGCAGGCACGTTGTTTTCCGGCTGACCGAAACGAGAGAAGCCTTGCTGATTCAAGAACTCCTCAACGGTTATTCAGGCATCCTGATCGCCGATTTCTACGCGGGCTATGACGCCTGTGCATGTCGCCAGCAGAGATGCCTCGTGCACTTGATTCGGGACTTGAATGACGAGCTCTGGAAGAATCCGTTCAACACTGAATTGGAGGAATTTGTCGCCGCATTCAAGGATCTCATCTCGCCAATCATGGATGATGTCGCGAAATATGGACTCAAAAGGAGGCACCTCTCGAAACACGAGGGAGCAGTGGATCGGTTCTACAACTGCACAATCCTGGGGCGGGAGTTCACGTGTGAAGTCGCAAGGACATTTCAGAAGCGATTCCTACGATACCGAGACAGTCTTTTTACTTTCTTGAAAGAGGACGGCATTCCCTGGAACAACAACATGGCCGAACGGGCAATTCGCCACTTGGCCGTGCAACGGAAGATTTCAGGGAGCTTTTTCAAACGAGTGGCCGAGCACTACCTGCGGCTTCTGGGCATAGCTCAAACATGCCGCTTTCAGGACAAGTCGTTTCTGGGCTTCCTTCTGTCAGGTGGACTCGACGTAAACGCGTACAAGGAAAAGAAGCGGCCAAAGGTGTCGAAACCTGTGTGGAAGGCGAAGGAAAACGTAGTTGTGCATTGAGATTAGGATCGGTTGGAATGACATCTCCGCGACGATCACCCCCGATAAACGCAGCATAAGTTCTGACTGGTCCGAAACCATTCCGCACATGCGCTTCTAACCGATAGCAAGCGGGGTCACGTCTATGGATTCTTAATTCTGCCTTCCAGCTCCCTCGTCGCTTTCGCCTGTGACGCCGTCGGCCCCCCTATTATTGCCACCACCGGGGGATGATCCGCAGGCCGCTGCCGGTCGAAGAATTATTCATCAACACCGATCCCGAAGACGGCGGCGATGTCGATCATGTCTGATCCGGGCGCTATCGATTGGCGCCGGGTTGCTTAACCCAGTGCGCATGAGGAGCAAGGCAGGTTAATTCCGGCGTCAGTGCGACAGTCCGAAAGAGGTAGGAATAGCGGGGTCACGTTGATAAACGACTTCGCCTGTGACCCCAAAGAGTGCTTTTTGACAAAAATAAACTACGGGGATAGAGTGAACGCATGGACGTGAAAGATTTTGCAAAATATATCCGCGGAAAGTCGATAGATAAGCTTCTCCACCGAGCCCGCAGAAGCAGTTTAAAACGTATTCTTGCCAGTGAGAAGGAAATAAGCTTATCCGCGCGCCGGTCTCCCTCAACAAAACGAGCGACGGGCACCAAATAGTTGATCTATCTCGATACCTCCGTCCTTCTCGTCTACACACTCACTCGTTCCGCCGAGGCGGCGCGATCTAGAGCTGTTGACGCACTTTTCACAAAGATTAACTCTGGGTCGACTCCAGCCTCGACATCGTTTTATGCCCTGCACGAGCTGTATGTTTTTGCGTTGGAAAATGTCTCTGATCCGGAGACTGGTTACGGTTTTGGAAAGGCGGCGTTACAGACGGTCCTGCGCACTCCGCTGCGCATCTTACCTTTCTCGCCCCGCACGGAGCGAAGGCGTCTTGCCAGACGATTTGTCGCACTGAAAGATGCCAGCGACATCCCCCACGCAGTCAGCGCCTACCTGGCCGGTTGTGAAGCGATCGTGGCGTATGATGACCATTTCAGAACCATTTCGCATATTATTCCTTACAAGACTCCGGAAGACATCGAGTAGTCATCGCGGAAAAACCTGGCTGAGGAGTCGGAAGCGAGGTGGCGTCTTATGGATGCTTAGTCTATCATCCAGCTCCTCCAGCGACTTCGCTAATGACGCCGTCGGCCCCCCATTATCGCCACCAGCAGGGGCTGATCCGCAGGCCGCTGCCGGTCGAAGAATTATTCATCAACACCGATCCCGAATACGGCGGCGACGTCGATCACGTCTGATCTGGGCGCCATCGATTGCCGCTGGGCCGCTTAACCCAGTGCGCATGAGGAGCAAGGC
>JAUYJC010000554.1 GCA_030688735.1 Deltaproteobacteria bacterium | reverse complement strand
AGCTTTTTCTTCGCTGCGCCGAAATCGCCGTTGCCGTTGGCGGCGGAGATGTCCTTGATCCTTCGACTTGATCCACGGCCTCTGGCCGTGGTCTCGCTCAGGATTCCGCGCCACGGACTCTGCCCGTCGGGCTCCACAAATCTAAGTGGAACTTGCGGCAAGGCGGCGCGCAAGTTTCGGTAGATAAGGCTTTCCTCGGAGCCCCGCTCAACGACAATTTCTTCCGGCACAAATGCTTTCATTTCCTCTCGCCGCCCTGTCTATTTGTCTTCCGGGGTGCCCCCCGCTAGCAAGCCGAATATTTCCCGCACTGCTTCTTTTCCGGTCGCGTCGGCCAATTTCGTAATCAATCGCTGAAGTTCATCCTGGCTCGCCACGTCAAATTCGATGCGCAAACGCCCGCCTTCCAATCCCGCGGGCACGGTTAAGCAAATTTCCGGTTGGAGTTTCAATTCCTGTATCCGGGCGCGAATCGAATCCTCCGTCTGCGCCAGTCGGGGGAACCGCAGCCTTCGTACCTGCTCCTTTATTCGCTTGAGCTTGTCGGCCCGGCCCAGGCGCGGATCGGATTCAACATCGGAAACCGCCCCGTTGCCGAGAATCTGCCGGACTTGCAATCCATCCCGCAGGGAGATCTCCTCGAGGCAATCCATGAGATCGCGCAAATGATTTTCGCCGATCTTGAGCGCGAAGGCCAACCGGTAAAGCGCGTCCCTATCCGGCTGTTCCCAAGCGAGCCACCGCGTCAATGTCTGCGGATGAAATGCCTTTTCGTTGGCGTACTCGCGAATCTCCGGCTCCGACATCTTCCCTCTCCTGGACAAACTCCCCCAGCGCCGCTTCATAGGCGCGCGCTTGCGCCTCTTGGCCGCGCTTCCTCGCCCCCTGCGCCAGCACGGCAATTTTGCGCCGCAGTGTATCGACAATCCACTCCCCTTTATCACCGCTCACACCGGCGCGCAGAAGTTTCTGCAGCGCCGCGACACGATAGCGGTCCATGCCCCACAGAGAATGGGACAACTGATCGGCGTGGCCGCCCCGTTTAATCACTAACTGACTCGCGATCAGCGGCACTGGATGATCGAGCGCGATACGCAACCAAAGATCATAATCCTCGCAGACCGGGAAGCTCTCATCGAAGCCGCCCGTCTCATCGAAAAGCTTCTTGGTTATCATCACCGCCGAGGGGCTAACCAAACAAAGCTCAAGGCTCGCCCGGAAGATATTCCCGCTGGGTTTGCGGTGCTTCGCCTTGGGATTGACTCTCTTGCCGTGCCGGAGCCAAATTTCCTCGGTCTGGCAAATTTGCATCTCCGGGTGTTCCATCATGAACCCCGTTTGCACCGCCAGCTTTTCCGCCAGCCAAAGATCGTCGGAGTCGAGGAACGCGAGGTAACGACCGCGGGCCACGCTCGCGCCGTAATTGCGCGCCGCCGATACGCCGCACCGTGACCGGACGATGATCCGAGTATCGCTCCCCAAAGCCCTGATTCTTTCCGCCGTCCCGTCGCTCGAACCATCATCGACCACGATAAGCTCGAAGTCCTGAAAACTCTGCCTCAGCACGGACTCCACCGCCTCACCGATCATCGGCCAGCGATTGTGGGTAGGTATGATGACGCTGACGGCTGGCAGCATGTTTGTCTTCGAACTGGCCAAAAGCGAATCGCGCTCAGAGACGGGGAATTCGTGGAGCCTTCGACCGGCGCCGGTTAAACGAAGCTCTCCATCTTTTTGAAGAACTGTTCAACCATCATCTTGGCCACGCCGTTCAACATGCGCTGGCCAACGCTCGCGATCAGCCCACCGATCTTGGCGTCCGTACTGTACTTGAGCAGGGTCTTTCCGTCGCTTTCTTCCAGATCAATGGTGACATCCCCCTGCATGAAACCGGGCCCGCCCGATCCTTCCCCACTGAGAACGTAGTGTGACGGCGCCAGCTTGTCTTTGATCGACACCTTTCCCTTGTAGTTCCCTTTGACCGACGCGATGCCGACCTTCAGGTTGGCTTCGTATTGGTCCGGCGCCACTTCGTTCATGCTCTCGCAGCCGGGGATGCACTGCGCGAGAATTTTGGGGTCGAGCAGGACCTGCCAAACCCGGTCCCGGGGGGCGTTAAACGTGTAAGTTCCGTCAATCTTCAAGAAGAACCTCCCTTGCCTTATACTCTCGATAAACCGTGGAGCCCCACGGGCTAGCGCGCCGCACCTACCTACACGCCCGTGGGCGAAATCCTGAGCAAGAGCCTCAGGCCAATCCCGGGGCTCGAGCCGAAGGGTCGCCGTGCCTGGTGTGACTCGGCTTTCGCCTGTCTTTGAGGTTAGAGAAACATAACTTTCAATGGGGCAAAAAACAACTCCGGCTCCAGGAATGGTTATAACTGGCTCGAATCGAATCGCTTCGTTGACTTAGAGCGCCAATCCCGTTATTAAATGGAAGTTATTTTCCGCCAGCGAGCCGTTAGCTCAGGCGGTAGAGCATCTGCCTTTTAAGCAGAGGGTCGCTGGTTCGAATCCAGCACGGCTCACCACCGCGTCCCCGTCGTCTAGCCCGGCCCAGGACACCGGCCTTTCACGCCGATAACACGGGTTCAAATCCCGTCGGGGACGCCATCTTCCTCCAATAATTAGGGGTCTTCAGGCTTCCGTCCGGTTAACCGCGGAGGCGCTGAGCGCGCGGAGTAAAAAGTTTTTGATTAAAAAATACTCCAAACTCTGTGAACTCAGTGGTGAAGAAGGATTCGGACATTACACCGCGGAGGCGCCGAGAAGGGGAAGAAAATGGGTCAGGAGCCTTTTTCGCCCCTTTAAAGTGTTGAGGCTGGCGGCATAGCTTGCGCGATTTCGGCAAGAGCTTCTTTGATATCCTCGATGGTAGCGGGGGTAAGATCAAACTCAACGACATCACTGGTCCGCCCCAGTGTCCCGTCAAACTCGTCATTAAACCACCGCGAAAGACTTCGAAGTCCATCCGGTGTAAATCGGAATCGATCACCTATTACGTTGCCAGCGGCATTACGCTTCATGGAAGCAGGTGCAACGTCCCCCGGAACTTCGACTGGCTTTGCGTGCTCAAAACCAAGTCTTACTAAAAGGTTTCTTGGGCTCTGATTAGCCTCGTGCACGTGCGCTATGATTTCCTGACCGTTTTGCCACGGTTGCTCGTAGCCAATTGTGTTGGCAAGCGCGAAACGGGCAAGCACGGTGCCAATTCCATTTTTCTGGACGGAACTGTCTACAGTGAGGCCGCCTAACTCCCACAGGCTCCCGTCCAACTTCATGTAGACAAGCGCTACTATCTCACGAGATGCGCGCCACACACCAAATAAGCAGCCGTCGTTAGCAAGCGCTTTCAATTCCTCCGCCGTTCGGGGCCAAATATGCGAGTCGTCGGCAGCGCTGGCTTGATGGAAGCAATACGCTTCTCCTGCCTCGGATGATCTGACTTGTGCTACACGGAAAGATTCTTTTTGTGCTGCCACGGGCACGCATGATACACCCGTTTGCGCTTCATAGGAAATTTACTTTTTTCTTGCTCGCGCTACCATCGCGCCGTTGTAGACTGTCTCGGTAGAACCACCCAAGCTTCTACCTTCGTCATCCTCAAGGATTCGTAACTTTCGCGCAGCTTGACTACCGATCCAAGCGAAGATTGGCTTTCTCATAACCGGATGCGGTATGTTCTTAGCGTTTATCCACCGGCTCACGGTTGGTCGGCTCACATGCAGTGCATCCCCGATCTCCTGGTCGGACATCTCAAGAACATACCGACAGGCCCCAATCATCTTTTGGAACCTAGCATCGTCTTTTACATCCGCTGATCGAGCTTCATTGCGCAAGGCGCTCAGCGTGTCACGTCGGGACTTTGTTTTGTCATATGCTCTTGTGCTATTCATGGGTACCTCGCTTAGTACAACTTGTACACCTTGTCTCACGGTATGTCAACAGGTAATAGTTGATATTAAAAGATATTTTTCGCTAATAGTCGTGCACTTTGCACTAATCTTATGTGTAAATATAGCGTACTTAGCGCCCATTCGGCAATGAGTCGGCAGGAGCAATCTGGTTGAAATACGCTATACCGTAAGGTGCCGTGCTGAAATATACGAGCCAGGGTATGCCTTGCCGAGACGAGAAAAGCCAAATCGACCGCACGAAGCTACGTTTCATTTTCGCGTTTGGACTGCTGTTATTCCTTGCTAGCACGCACAGCACGGCTTGAAATCCACGGGCAAATTCTGACTGGTCTATGGGTTTCTCCCTTGCCCGTCCGTGAAAACGTAGCTGGCAGGCTCCACGCGTAGCGGAATTACGGTTTTTAGAAGCTCCAAAACGTTCGGCAACAGCGTTACCGATGACGCTGCAGTTTACCTTGACCAGGTTGAGCGCCGTATTATGGCGGTGTGGAAGCTGCCGCCGAACGCAAACGGCTTTAAGGTCGTTCTACGCATGCGCTTGGAGCGATCAGGGCACGTGTCCGACGTACGAGTTGAGAAGTCGTCAGGCGATAAGCCGTTCGACGCTTCAGCGGTTGCGGCGGTGCGCCGCGCGAGCCCGTTTCTCCCCGTTCCTGATTCGGCGAAATCTTCATTGCTCGGCGATCTCTGCATGGTGCTTGGTGCTTGATCCGACACGGCCCGTTCCGGAGCAGTTCCCAGGGAAAAAGATTTGACCTGAGTCGGAGTGGACACGATTAACTCGTTGCGTCGAACAGTTCAATCCTGGGACAAAAACTTAACGTCGCGCTGCCGCTGGTAGCCGTGGTCGCGGGTTTGCTCGCCATCGTGATAGTTCGGCGGGTGTTTCGCCGGGAGAACTTATAACGAGACCCCAAGTGCCGCGATTATCTGGTACGGGAACGCGCGTTGTTGGCTCTCCATAACTCCGCTCTAAGGCGGTTTCCACGAGGGAAGCGCCTTCGCCCGTTGGGCGAATCATCTTACCTCTGGTGAGAGGCCCTTAGAGCGGAGTTATGGGCTCTCCTTGGCCCTTGACTAGTGACCCACAAAGAGCTAGCGAGACTTACAGAGAAACAATTCCCTTCGTTTTTACACGGCTCGCGCTACTCGCGTAGCAACGGAGCAACGCTTGTCTCTGCTCAGGGAGGCGGTAAGGATGGACAACTTGGGCCAGCCGCTGTTGCGATAAGCTCGCAATGGTGTAGCTGGCTTTTTTTATTGTTCCACCCCAGGCGATCCGATTAGGAGACCGGCGTTACAGCCGGGAGGACTCGTTTTAGTGACGGGTGGAGCCAGGGTTTTTAGTTCGATCGGAACAATGCGGTGCGGGAGGAGCAAACGGAATAACGAATTTAACCTACGGAGGAAAGGAAGGACTTCCATGAAACAGCCATACTCAACTCTAATCGTTGTGATTGTTATTTCTGTGTTCACGTCGGCGTATGGCGGGGAGCGTAAGCCCGTCACGCCCGTTTCATACAAGCTCAGTCGGATCGATGCCGAGATGTATGGTGTCCTAGATATAAACAACAAAGGCGAGCTCTTGATTGAGAGGCAGTTAGTACAATACGCATCTCCAGTGCCGCTCTTGATCAACAAGAAGGGCGGAGAAACAGCGCCATTTGAGTGTCCCGGAACGACCAACGATACTGACGGTGTGGCGCTCAACAATCGCGGCGAAATCGTCGGCCATTGTGGTCACGCACCCGGTTTTACCGTACATGGCTTTATTGCAAATCCTGAATCGGGCAGCGTCAGCCTGTTTGCCTATCCTGGGGCTATTTCCACGTGGGCATTTGGCATTAACGACTTTGGTCAGGTTGTCGGCTATTATCAAAATCAGCCGCCACCGGGCTGCTGCTTCCTGCTAGACACCTTTTCGCACGGGTTTTTGTGGGACAAGGCCAGCGGAGAATATAGAACTATCGACAATCCTCTAGCCTATACCAAAAGGGGTGGCCCCACATGGTTAACGGGAATCAACAAGAAGGGGCAGATCGTTGGATTCTACTTCGGCAACAACTACACATTCAATGAAGTATATTCCTTCATTTATGACAACGGAACATTTACTCCCGTAGAACATCCCGACGCATGGGAAGCCGCCACATTCATTTATGGCTTTAACAATAATGGTCAGATTTTCGGCGAATACGACGGTCCTACGTGCTCGAATAGGTGTCTATTTCTTTACGACAGCGGCGAGTATTTTGACGTGAGCCTGCCGCTTCCCGATAACGCCCCGTATCCCAATGGCATGATTATCTACCCCGCGAGCGCATTTAATTTTGCTGGCCTGAATGATAAGGGCCAATTCGTCGGCACCTATCACAGGATATTGGAATGGGGACCAGATCCTTTTCACCCCGGAGAGTTCGAGCCAACCAAAACCGAGTTGGTCAACTTTATCGCCACGCCCGTCCACCATGGCAACCACAAGGAGAAGGGGAAGAATTAAGCCTCGGACGATTCGCAGCATGGCAAGCAGAAAGACTAACTAGTGTTTGGTCGAGAACCCAGACGAGAGCCACGGGTTCCCTCGTAGGGGCGCGAGTTTTGTAGAGTTTTGTCGACACGAAGATTGGGGTGAAGGGTAGCTGGAAAGGCTAATTTTTGC
>JAUYJC010000552.1 GCA_030688735.1 Deltaproteobacteria bacterium | reverse complement strand
CGCGGCGCAGCTTTCCGGCAAGCGGCTCGATCTCCTCAAAGAAATCGCGCCGCAGGCGAAGAAGGTGTTGGCGGTCGTACCCATCAAGGAAGCCAGCGGTCGGATCTCGTTTGAGTACCTGGAGGAGGGCGCGAAAAAGTTATCGCTGCAAATCGTTCGCAGAGATGTAACCACCAGCGATGAGATGGGAAATCTGTTGAAAGAAAAATGGGCCGATACGGTGGACGCCGTATTCAATGTTCCATCGGTCCTCGTCGTCAGCCTAATGGAGTTGATCGTGGAAAAGGCAAAAAAGGAGCGATTACCGCTGATTTCTTTCGAGCAGACGCATGTGCAGATGGGGGCGCTCGCCTCTTATGCCGGTGGTTTCCGGGAATCCGGAATCCAGGCGGCGAAACTCGTTTTTAAAATACTCAGAGGGGCCAAGCCGTCGGATCTTCCGATCGAGATTCCCGATCGCCTGATTCTCAGCGTCAACTTGACTACTGCCAAGGCCATCGGTCTTAAAATCCCGCGGACCGTCCTGGACCGCGCCGACCGTCTGGTGGAGTGAACTATGAAAGGAAACATTTTTCGCGCTGTAAAGCGGTTGATCCATCCTCAACGTTCCATTCGCTGGCGACTGTTTTGGCACCTCTTCGGCGTCAGCTTGGGCGCGATCGCCGTAACCAATTTTTTCTGGCTTCCCACCTCGATTCGGGAGATTCGCCAGGGGCAGGAAGAGGTACGATCGATGTCGGTGAAGTCGGTGCACGACCGCGTGCAGTACTTCCTTGGAGAACTGGAGAGCGACCTGAGCAATGCCGCGTTGCGGTTCCGGGTCGCGCTGCTGGAAGGCGATCCGGAGGGGATTCGCTCAATCGCGCAAATGCTGATCCAACAACAGGCGGCGTTTGAAGAGGTCGGCCTGCTTAGCAGTCAGGGGCGAGAGATTTTCAAGTTATCGCGCAGGCGGCCGGTCACCGACGAAGACCTGAGGGATCAGTCGGCGACTTCGCTTTTTCGCGAAGGAAGGAAGGTCAAGATCCGTTGGAGTTCCGTCGAGATAACGAAAACCTCGGAGCCCTGGGTGACGGTAAGCATCTCCGTCCTGTCCTCCGAGCCTCAAGCTATTGGGATGGTTTTCGCTGTCGTTAACCTCAAGTGGCTTTGGCGAGTCATGAGCGACTTCAAGTTGTCCAACCAGGGCCGCGTTTACGTGGTGGACGGTAGCGGCCGGTTGATCGCGGCCGCCGACGCGAGTTGGGTGTTAAGGCAAATTTCGTTTGCCGACAGGCCTCTGGTCAAACAGTTGGTGTCCGAGCAGGCGTCTCGATCGGACCGGCTCATCCATGGGAACTACACCAACGAGCTAGGCCGCGCGGTGGCGGCTTGCGGCGCCCGTCTCGATCCGCCGGGGTGGAGCATCATCGTGGAGCAGCCGCAAGCGGTTCTCTACGGCCCGGTGCGGCAGAAGCTTTGGTTTTGCGCCGTTCTTTCCGCAGTGGCTCTTCTGCTCAGCCTGCTCTTGGCGCACTGGGTGAGCGGGCGCTTTACCAGACCGATAGCTCGCCTTCAGGAGGGCGCCGATCGGATCGCAGACGGCCAACTGGAGCACCGCGTGCGGATCGAGACGAACGACGAGATCGGTCGATTGGCGGAACATTTCAACGAGATGACGTTTGCGCTGCTGGCGTCGCGGCAGGGGTTGGAAGAGAAAATCGCCGAGCGGACGCGACAACTGTCAGGGCTTTACGCCGCCATGACTCCGCTGGCGGGAGGCGATTCCATAGCTGAGACCTTTGAACCGATCATTGAAAAACTGGTCGCGGCGACGGGCGCCGACGCCGCCGCGATCCGGGTCGTCGGCAGAGATAAAAACTCATTTGTCAATGTTGTCCAGCGGGGATTCCCCTCGGAGTACCTGACGGGTATCAGGAAACCTACGGAAGGACTTTCCCTCTCACAAGTTATAGGCCAAGGCGTGCCATTCATTTCCGCTGATATTAACGCGGATTCGCGTCGACCCCGGAAAAGACAGACTCAGTTCGGGTTCAACTCATGTGCCATGCTTCCGCTGGTGGTCAAGGGCGAAGTGTGCGGAGTGATTCACCTTGCCAGCAAACAAATCGGTCATTTATCCGAGGAAAAGAAAGAATATCTGATGGCCATCGCCCGGCTGATGGGCATCGTGATGGAAAACAGCGAGCTGCTGCATTCCTCGGTGCAGCATGCCGAGGAGTTGGAACGCTCCAATCAGGAACTATCCGCTCTTTACGCGGCGCTGGCGCCGATGGGCGCGGACATCCAAGTTCAGGAGCTGTTGGCGGGGGTGATCGACCGGCTTCAATCGGCGACGGGGGCCGACGCTGCGCTGATTCGCATCTTCGACCTGGAGACGGATTCTTTTGCACGCCTAGCGCAGACGGGATTTCCCGTCGATATTGAAGGGCCGATTTTGAGAAAAGGATCCGCCGTCGAACAAGTATTTATCACCGGCGAGCCGATCATAACCGGCAATATTCGGGAAGACGCCCGCATCAAGAGAAAAACGCAGCTTGATTTAGGCTTCCACTCTTGCGCCTTTCTCCCCTTTACCGTCAAGGGGCAAACGCGCGGAATCATTCATCTGGCAAGTAAACAGGGCGAGTATTTTAACGAAGAAAAAAAAGATTACTTGATGGCGATCGCTCGTCTTATGGGCATCGTCATAGAGAATAATGAACTGCTGCAATCGTCGATGCGGGTTGCCGAGGAGTTGACGCGGTCAAACAGAGAGCTGGAACAATTCGCTTACGTGGCGTCCCATGATCTCCAAGAGCCGCTGCGGATGGTGACGGGATACACCCAGCTCCTGGCGAAACGGTACGGTGGCAGCCTGGATCAAAAAGCCAGGGAATATATCGGTTTTGCCATCGACGGAGCGAAGCGGATGCAAGGTTTGATTGAGGACCTGTTAACTTATTCGCGCGTCGGCTCCAAAGGCAAAACGTTCGCTTCGACGAATTGTGAAGCCGTGCTGGAGAAAACGCTCGTGGCGCTTCGGGTAGGAATACAGGAATGCGGCGCCACGGTGACCCACGACCCGCTCCCCACCGTGATGGGCGATGAGTTTCAGTTGGGCCAGCTATTTCAGAATCTGCTCGCCAACGCTCTCAAGTATCGGGACAGCAAGGCGCCGGCGGTCCACGTCTCGTGCAAGCAGGAGACGGAACAGTGGATCTTTGCGGTGAAGGACAACGGGATCGGCATCGAGCCACGGTACCACGAGCGGATCTTCACCATTTTTCAGCGTTTGCACACCAGGGAGCAATATCCGGGCAGCGGCATCGGCCTGGCGATTTGCAAGAAAATCGTCGAGCGCCATGGAGGCAAAATCTGGGTCGAGTCGGAGCCCGGCAAGGGATCGACCTTTTATTTCACGCTGCTGGTGACCGCCGGAAGTTTGAAGGGGAATACAATATGAATACAGAGCCATATCGCCGTCTACGCATTCTTCACGTCGAAGACAATATCGGTGATGTCCGGCTGATCGCCGAGGCGCTTAGAGAGACCGGCCGGGATCACGAGATCGCCGTCGCTTTCGATGGCGTGGAGGCGCTGGATTATCTCTATCGCCGGGGACGCTACGTCGATGCCTGGCGCCCCGAACTGATCTTGTTGGACCTCAATCTGCCGAAGAAGGGCGGGCTCGAGGTATTGGCGGAGATCAACGCGGACAAGGACCTTCGGCAAATTCCGGTGGTGGTGCTCACCAGTTCATCGGCGCCCCAGGACATCAGCCGGGCCTATGCTTTGAACGCGAACAGCTACATAACCAAGCCGGCTGATCTTAACGAACTGTTTAACACGGTGGGCGAACTTGAGATATATTGGGCAAATGGCGCTAAGCCGCCGCCCCGGCCGGGCGTTTAGGATAGGGGAGTTAGGCAAGAATGATTAAGATCTGGGCCGGTGAATTAAAAAGCCCCGCGATTTTGGCGATCTATATTGAGAATACCATCGGATACCATGCGGCCGCTTGACGGAAACAACGTAGCGCTTTTTCACCGATGAGCCGTGTCACAAAATTACTGCTGGTGGAAGACAATCCGGGGGATGCCGGACTTGTGATTGCGGCGCTCGGCGAAATTTCGACGCCGGACGACGAGTTCCAACCCGTCCACGCCGTGAGATTGGGTCAGGCCTTTGAGTACGCGGCGGAAATGTCCTTTGACTTAATTCTGCTCGATCTCTCCCTTCCCGATGCCAAAGGCCTGGACACGGTCACGCGCATGACGGCGGCGGCGCCTTCGGTGCCGATCGTGGTGATGACCGGCATTGCCGACCAAAGCGTCGCCATCGAAGCGATGCGCCTGGGGGCGCAGGATTATCTGGTCAAAGGGCAAGTCGATGAAGCCATGTTCGGTCGCACCATTCGCTACGCCATCGAGCGAAAAAAGGCCGAAGCCGAGATCAATCGACAACTGGAGCGGCAAAAGATTCTCAATGATATCAATCGGGCCATCGCCTCGACTTTGGATCTCGAGTCGGTGATGAATATTCTGTTGGAAAAAGTCGGCCAGGTTTTTCCGCAGTTTGGCAGCATGGTGCACTTGCTGAGTCCGCAAAGGGACGTTCTCGAAGCCTTAGCCTTCCGTAACGTGGACGCCGGCTCCTGGCAACAAACCGTTCCCGGCGAAAACAAAGGGTTCAATTCCATAACCGCCCATATGAAGACGCCGCTGGTTATCAGGGATGCTCAAAACGACCCGCGCTCGCGCCGCCCCGAGTTTTTGCGCCGGAACGGTTTCGTCTGCTACTTGGGACTACCTTTGATCGTTAAGGATCAAGCCGTCGGCGTGCTGGCCTTGTTCGCGAAAAAAAATGACGCCTTCGCCGAGGCCGACATCCAATTTCTGAACACGCTGGCGGGCCAGGCCGCGCTGGCGATTCACAATTCGCAGCTTTACCAAGACATCCGGGCCGCCAACGAGCGGCAAGCGGCGCTGTATGAAGTCAATTTGGCTCTCACCTCTTCGCTCGATCGGCGGTCGATCCTAAATACCTTGCTCGATAAGATTGACCATCTGTTTCCCAATTTCGCCGTTTCCATCCGGTTGTACAACGATGGTACGAGAACCTGGGAAGGGGTTGCTTGCAGTAATATGGACGAGGCTGACTGGCGAACTACCGCGTCCAAGAGCGGCTCAGGCATTACCCAGGCGGTGGTGGACGCTGGAAAGCCGCTGGTGATCCCGGATACCCAGCTCGATCCGCGCACGCATAATCGGGACTTCCAAAGGCGCAACGGTTTAGTCTCCTACTTGGGCGTGCCGCTGATCGTCAAATATGAGATTCTCGGGGTGATCGGTTTCTTCTCGAAAGTACGCCATGAATTTAGTCCGCAAGAGGTGGAACTGCTGAGTACCTTGGCAAGCCAGGCGGCCATTGCGATCCACAACGCGCAGCTCTACGACAGGCTCAAGCGCGCGAACGAAACCTTGGAACAAACCCTGGAAGTCAAGTCGATCCTCACGGGCGTCATGGCTCATGAGCTAAAAACTCCGATCCAGGTCATCATGGGGACGGCGAGCTTACTGGCGGAAGGCATGTGCGGGGAGCTCAACGAGGAGCAGCGGGAACGGATAGGGAAGATCGAAGCCGGCTCTGAGGAGATGCTTCAGCTCATCGAAAGCAGCTTGGATATGGCGCGGCTGGAGCAGGGTAAGATGCCGCTCCTAGTGACGGAGATCCGGGTGGGCGATCTGTTGGCGGAGTTGGAGTCCGAGTTCTCGGAATTATTCGCCAAGAAGGGCCTGGCGCTAGAAGTGAACCATCCGCCACTTGGCCCCACGATCAAATCGGACCGCGTCAAGCTAAAGGAAATTCTGAGAAATATCATCGACAACGCGCGCAAGTACACGGCGCACGGCAAAGTGTCCGTGGAATTCGCGGTCAAGGACGCCGAGCGGGTCGAGTTCATCGTCAAGGACACAGGCAACGGCATCAAGGCCGAGCTGCTGCCAAAAATCTTTGAGCTATTCTATCAGGTCGATCCGTCCCAAAAGGAGCATGCCAGCGCCGGGCTCGGTCTGAACATCGTCAAACGCCTGGTGGGCGCGATGTCGGGTGAAATCGACGTTACCAGCGAGGTCGGCCGGGGCTCGGCTTTCCGCGTGACTTTTCCGAGAGAAATCTCTACCCATCTCCCGCAGTAATCTTAAAATCGGCAGTTGAGGTAGCTAGCGCGGCTACGCCGCAACCAAATAAGCGAAGATAGTTTGCACCACGAAGCACACGAAGCACACGAAGGACACGAAGGACACGAAGGTTTCGGACATTAATATTTTTGGCGCATCCGGGTTCCCCGTGGGTAAGCTAAAGAGATAGCATGGTCATCCAGAGAGGGAACGACCATGCAAGACACCGCGCTTTATCAATATCTGTTGGGGTTGAAATCGCCGTGGACCGTGAGCCGGGTGGATCTGA
>JAUYJC010000630.1 GCA_030688735.1 Deltaproteobacteria bacterium | reverse complement strand
GCGACCGCGGCCGGTACGTCGATGGCGATGGGTGCCCCGCCGCAGACGGGTGTGGTTGGCGTTCAGGTCGCGCAGACCCTCTGCACTCCCGCACCACAACCGATGGCGCCTTCCTTCATTGAGCAGTCGCCATCCTGGCTCATCCCCGTCGCCATTGGCGGCGGTGCCCTCCTTCTCGTTCTGGCGCTGAGGAAATAATGACCAGCTACGCCAAATATCAACTCGCCAAGTTTCAGGAAGCCCGTACCCCAGGCGATTACGTAGGCGTCGTGACTCAGACGGAGTTTCGACCCAACGTTGGCTCCTTGCAGCGGTACGGAGCCCCAAATTTGCGATCTCAGCTCACGAGCACGGGCGTCGGCGAGGTTCACGCCACGCTCGCGATCCCGTACATGGGGTTCATTCCGCGCAGCAGTGACGCGGATTCTCAAGGCGTCCAGATCATCATCAAGGCAATTCAGAAGCGCCTCGGTGTCAAGGTCACTGGGTATCTCGACGATTCAACCCAAGCCGCCATCCAGCACGTCTCGGGTGACGACTGGTTCGATAAAAACTGGGGAGCTATCCTCGGTGATGCCATCATCAAGCCTGGTCTTTCGGGTTACGTCTCGGTCGGTGACGTGACGGGTGGGCTCGCCTCGATGGCCAAGCCCCTCGGCTTGGTTGCGCTGGGGGTCTGGGGATACGCCTGGGCCACCAAAAACAAAAAACTCCAAGAGATCGCTGGCGGCACAAGCATCGCATTGTTCGTCATCGAGGTGATAGGAAAGGCTCGGTAGTCATGCTCTCCGTTACAACATGGTGCAGTACCCGTAACCCCCAGGGCAATTGCAGTCCCGTGTCCGGCCTCTGTAAGCCCATGGATTCATCGACCCTAGCAATCTACAAAAATCTACAGACGCAGGTGAACCGCATCCTGTACGCGATGGGCGCGAATACGATTGGTGTGGATGGCCGCATTGGCAGCGGCACGGTCGCTGCTGTCAACAAAGCCATGGGCACCGGCTTCGACACCTGCGATAAGGTTGCCATCCTCGCCGATACCATCGCTGGACAAGCGAAGGCTAAGGCGGATAGCTCCGGTGTCCCTGCTGTGGTTCCCACCCCGAAGCCTCCTGTACCGCCTACGATGCCCAATCCAGGTGGAGGCCCCCCTGTGGGACCAACCGATATGGCACTTCGTGTCGGCGGCTTCGTGAACTTCCTCAAGAGCCCTCTCGGCATGGCGGTTGGTGTTGGTTCGATTCTGGCTCTCTACGCCATCTCGAAATCAAGGAAAAGGTAATGGGCTATTATCAATCCACCGGAAGCTGGCTCGATGATTTGGTTAGCAACGCACCAGCCGCAGCCGCCGCAAACGCCGCTAAAGAAGCAGCAACGCCAAGTCCTTGGGAAGCTCTGAAAAGCTTATTCGGTGGCAGCTCAACATCCGAGCCCACACCCGACATGATGGTCACCACCACGTCTACCACACCCTTTTCTAATGAGGTGTTGAGAGCCCAAGCCGCCGCAGCCAAAGCCGCAGCCGCGAAGAGTGCAGCTGTCAATCGGACCGCGGCCGCTTCAGTTGCTGCTGTTACTCCACCCAAATCAACCGGTACCCCGATCTACATCTATATCGGGGCCGCGGTCATCCTCGTCGGCGGACTCTACTTGCTCAAAAAAGGCAAGTCCCACTCCTCTTCGGCGGCAGGGTAACCACAACCTATCTAAGAGGTAGCCATGGCCCGCTTCTACAAAGCCCCGCTCTCCCCCCTATACTATCGGTTCGGCGCCCAGCCGATTCGATGGGCTGCTGGATGGCAAGGTCGAACTCAGTCTGAGATACATGCTCCCGGGCTCGGCAACGCTTCGTTCCCTGATTCGTTCTACGATCAGACTTACGACCAGAATCTTCAAAAGTCGTATCGCGAATTCGCTCCTCCCCGCACAGGGTACGGTGTCAACCTTGTGAGTGGGCCGCGGTACGGCTCGCCGGAGCCACTGTCTCCGCAAATGTACCCACTATCGGGGTTTCAACCAACGACATTGGAGCTTGTTGGCGCGGCGGTTGCTGTGGGCGCTCTTTACCTGCTCTGGAAGGAGCGGAAGAAGTAATGTCGTATCTGGGTTTAGGTGACGCTGCGAGTGATCTTCGCGCGTCAAGAGAATCTGCCGCACTCGCTGCTGAGTTGAGTAAGCAGCGCGGCATTCGTGGCAGGGATCTGACCCCGGAAGAGGTTCAGGCGATTACAGTCAAATTCATCGCTGACCAGAATGCCGCAATAGTGAAGAGCATCGCCGGGGCTGCGCGAAGTCCCAAACCACCCTCGAAGGCCAGAGAGGGCATGTTCTGGAAGAAGCTCGACAGCAGTGGTCGCGAGGCACTTTATGTCTTCCGCGGTAACAGGTGGATCCTAGCCCGGGCTGCTGATCGGGTCGCCGCGACACAGCCTACCGCAGTGTTCAGGACGACAACGGCTGTGGCGCGTCCGTGCAAAACTGGAGATCAAAAGCGCGACTTCAGAGTTGGTGTTGACGAGCAATCGGTCTGCATCGACGGGGCTTGGCTTCGAGTCGGTACTGCCCGAGAAATCATCGACCCGAAAGCCGTCGTCAAGGAAGTTCGCCGACAGCAAGGCGAAGAAGCAGCGGCACAACTCGAAGAAGCCCTCAAGCGTAAGCGTCTCATCATGTACGCCGGCATTGCAGCCGCAGCGATCGGTATTGGGCTCTTGCTCACCCGCAAACACAAAAGCGGGGTTAGGGTCACGGCATGATCTATTCCGTCTGGAATCAAGGGAAGAAGCTTTACGACTACTATGAGACCAACGTAGAGCAGAACCGAGTCAACGCTCCTAAGCCTTCCATTCCCACGGGCAAGTTTGGCTCCACCATTGAGCAATCATCGTGGAAGCTCCCCATTGGCTCGAAGATGGTCGGTAGCGGTGATCATGCCAAGGGTCGCATCGCCGTGAGCGGTGTGAGCTTCGGCGGGTTCGATCTAACACCTATGAAGATCATCAGCATCGCAGGTGCCATCATTTTTCTGTACTTAGTTTTCAAGAAGAAGTGGTAAATGAGTAAGGCTGTCAAACTGTATGAGGGCTTTCACAAGTACGAGCCAAGATCTATTGGTGAGTTTCCGACGAGTTTTTTTGTGCCTCAAGAGGCTGTATGGGTTGGGCTCGCCAAGAACGTGATGTACCGCTCTGAGAAGCTCGACCCACTCACTTACGAGGATGAGGGCGCTATTGACTACATCCACGAGCACGGCGCGAACGTGAAGGCGTATCGCATCGACGGGGATGCAGAAGGCCCAATTCGGACTGTCCCCAAGTGGATTTGGGGTGTTCAGGAGCTTGTCTGCCTCGGACAGTGCCTCGGGTTTGAGTACATCGATCACGACAGCAAGAAATGTGAAGGGGTTGTGCAAAAACCCTTTCCAGACCTTTATACGACCCCAGACGGGCGGGCTCTTCTCGTGATTCAGGGGCGAAAAACGGTTTTGGCACTCCTTTGGGGTGGCAAACTCAACGTGGAACCGAGAGGAATTGTTCACTAAAAGCACCTGTTTCTGTTGACAGTAACCCTCTGGGTAGTGAAGACTTCTGGCAGGCCAGAGTCTTCTACCAAAAATTTACGACTCTCCTTTTTCCGACGCGGCTTTTACGACTCTGTTTTTACGACAGTGTGCGTTAGCCGCTTTTTTTACGTTCTGAAAAAGGAGTGCCTCTGTGCCGATCATGTACGTCAACCCGCGCGGTAAGCGTCGGAAGACCAAAAAGGTAGTTCGCCGCAAGGTCGGGCCTGCACTCAAGCGGGCCGTGGCCCGCAAATTCAAGACGGCAAAAAAGCGCCCGAAGCGCAAAACCAACCCGCGCCGCATCGCGAGCGCAACAAGGAGAAAGAAGACCATGGCCAAGAAACGAACGGTCAAGCGTCGCCGCCCTGTGCGCCGCAAGACCACCACCAGGCGCCGCGTGAAGCGCAACCCGTCCAAGCGAAGTCGAAGTTCTGCCGCCAAGAAAGCCGCGCGCACTCGCGCCGCCAACAAGCGCAAGCGCAGCCTCGCTGCCAAAAAGGGCGCCCGCAAGCGCGCTCGCAAGAATCCGGCCCCCAAGCGGCGTCGGCGTCGGCGGGTTGCTGCCAAGCGCGTCGTTCGTCGGCGTCGGCGGGTTGCTCGTCGGAATCCAGCCCCCAAGCGGCGTCGGCGTCGGCGGTCCGTTGCCAAGCGCGTCGTTCGTCGGCGTCGGCTTCGACGGAACCCTCGCGCTTCTACCGGGGAGTCGATGCACCGGGCTCGTCAGACCATCGTCAACAAGAAACGCAAGGGGCTTGCTAGCGCCGTCGCAGCGAGGTTCAAGATGCGCTCGAACCCCGCAGGCATCAAAGATGCCATCATGAAGGCACTGCCGATCGCGGCCGGCTTCTATGGGTCGAAGGCGCTCGCGCATCTTGGCGCGAAGTACGTCCCCGGTCTGAACAAGCTCCAGGTCGGCGGGATTGATCTGGCCAAGCCGGTTCTGTCCCTCGGGGCCATCGTGGTCACCCACTTCGGTACGAAGAAGGTCAAGGCTCTCGTCAAGCATCGCAGCTCTTTGATGCTCGGCGCCGGTCTCAACTTCATCGACGTTGTGGTCAACGCCTTCGCGCCGCAAAGCGTGAAGGAAGTCCTCGGTCTCGAAAGCGGCACCGTTTTGACACCGCTAGTCACCACTCAACCCACTGAGGGTTACGTGACCGTCGACGACTACGTGGCACAGGACGGCTACTTCGAGGTCGGCGAAAACCCTATTGATGACGACATCACCTTGGGACAGATCGAAGCTGATCTGGGGATGTTCGAGTCGGAAATGGGCGCGTTTGAGTCGGAGATGGGTGACTTTGCCAACCGCCGGCTCGGCGGCGTGAGTCGCAGCTCCATGCTCTCGCCTGTCCCGGCGCGAGGTTCGCTCGCCCCCATACCGTCGCGGTCGTGGACCGGCGCGGTTCCTTCGATTGGCCCGGGTTTCGACCAGGGTCTCTACCGAGGGATCTTCAAGAATAGCTAAAGGCAGGCGGTACCTGCCTGGTCCACGCCCCGGCAATGTTGTTGGGGTGGGACCAAATCAAACAGACAACAACTAAGAAAGAGAGAAAGAGAAAAATGCCTCGTATTCATGGTGTTCGCGAACGTCGTCATCAACCGTCAAAGTAGCCCACGGGCGGTTGTAAAATCGGGTGAATTAAACTGTTTCGTTATGCAAACGTATGACACTGAGATGCTACTTCCTTATCTCACGGCTAAACGTGTTGAGGGTGAGGTTGTGAAGTGGTTTCTTCAGCGTGCGTGTGCTCACCGCGCCTATAAGCGAAATGCACTAGATGTTGCAGTGTTAGAATCGCTGTCGGCGGTGAAGCGGAATGGCGGGGAAGCCCCTGCTGAGTATTTTGAGTTACTCAGCGAGGTAATCCCGAGCGAAGCTTTCAAGAGCCCTAACTTTAGTCAGTTAGGTGGTTTGGAAGAACGTGTAGAGACTAGGGACCTGAGTCTCAACAATAATGGTCCCCAAGAGCGCCCGGCCCTGCATATAGCAGGTGATGATATAGTCCGACACTCCGAGGAAACTCGGAGAGCTAGTATAAACAACTAGCAATAACTGGTGTCTGGGATTCACTCGTCCGCACTACAGGTGCGCCGGCAACCGCTATTGCGTCGCCGTCGACTCTGTTCGGTGCGGCCAACGTCGGTCAATTTGGTCTCACGAACTTGCAGTCCGCTGGACAGCTTGCCAGTGACCAGACCTACGTGGTCCTCGCCCTTCGCTGTTACCTCTACTTCGACGGAACGAATGCGCGAGCTTTGTACAATCAAGTATCGAGCCAGCTCTATTTCACGTTCCAGCTCGGCGACAAACCGCAGTTCTCTGCGGGCTGTTGGTATCATCCGGCAGGTGGCGGAATTTACTCGGGTGGCAATGCAACGGTCGCGCCTGTGTTTTCGAATGGTATGCCTACCCAGGAATCCATTCTCAAACTCGCTCGACCTATCGTGATCCCCGTTCGTCAGAACATCGCCGTCCAGGCGCAGTTCTTCGCGATGGGTGGCACGAACGCACTCACCTTGCTCAATTCGGCTGCTACTGACGACCAGATGTGCATCCAGTACATCTTCGACGGTCTTCAGACCCGCGACGTTCAGTAGAGAAGACAACCGATCAGGAGGTCGGATTTTCCGGCCTCCTTTTCACACCTCGTTGTTTTTGCGAGAGCGATTCAATCGAACCCCTCGCCTTTGGGAGAACAAAATGGCTAACGACATCAACGCAATCATTCGCACCGTCCTCCAGCGTCAGAACAAGCTCGACAACGATCTCCGCGAGATCTTGAAGGCTTGTCTGAGCACACCGCCTTCCATTACAGAAGAGATCGACGCCCTCCCAGGCCGCCGCATCTTCTACAACCTGTCCGATGAGGGGAACTTCGTGGCTACCGACGCCGGTACCCGAATGGCACCTCTGAATTTCCTGGTGAGCCAAGACGGTCCTTTCGTGATGACCCACTACCCGTGTGTCGCCTGGAAGCCGAACCTGCCCACCACCGCGACCAACTTCGGTCGCTGGTCTCCAATTTACTCGTCTCCGATGCCGACGCAGGACGCGGCCAACAACGACGCGATCGACATCTCCTACGAGGTGATTGACTCGGGCTCGCAACGTCTGTTCCAGAATGAGCCGGCGCTGCCGCTGCTCAGCCGGTTCGACGCCGCGCTGCCTCTGCCGGTGCCGACGCTGTTCTCACCGAACACGGTCATTCAGTTCTTCACGACGCTGGAAGATATCGCGTTCAACGCCACTCCGGGGATCCCGACCGAGGGCGGCGTGCTCCGCGTGACCCTGCCCGGCTATCGCATCATCAACCTGTAGGGAGTATCTGTGTACCTCCCTGTTTCCGATCTCACCACGGAAGAGGTCACTCGCGAGCTTGAATACGCGAGTGGCCTTCGTGCGCGCCCGATCTCGCTTCCACTCAAGGTGATTGCGGTCGCCGGGATCGCGATCTGGTGGGTGATGAGGAAGAAGCAATGACGTACCTACCGGCAGGCAGCATCGTCGACTGGGCGCAGGAACAAATCGGAACCAAGTCAGTTGAGCAGACCACTCAACAATCGGTCGACCCCATCCGAATTTGGGGAGGTCTCGCGGTCAACCTGCGCAACAAAGAGGGCAGCTACGGCCCGATGACGTTGCGAGGGATGTCCATCCCCCGGGTGACACTCACACAAATTCGAGAAATCGCGGCGGCATGGATTAGCATCGGTGATAAAGCCATCGCCACGGGCATGAGCGGTCGGTCGGACGTAAAACAACGTGCCATCAACGACCGTTACCGATTTTCTCAAGACATCGCGAAGCTGGTTGAAAACTTCAGTGCCGTAGACAGTTTGGTCCGCATAACCGCACTCTACACCGATGGTGGCAAATACGTCTGGTACCCCACTGCGGCTAGCTTCTACGACGCAGTTTCTCGGTACGTGATCGGCCTCTCCGGCACACTTTGGGCGGTCGTCAATATTCAAAGTGATTTCGAGCGTTGGATCTCGGTGATGCCGTGGGGCACACAAACACTTTTCAAGGCGGGCTGGTACACCGCGAAGGACGTGACGCCGGCCATCAAAGCCGCGGTTGACGTAGCTGTTTCTGCGGTAAAAGGCGGATTTACCATCCTCAAATATCTCCCCTACGCCGTGGTCGTGGTGTTCGGGTACTTCGCGTTCAGACAGATTCAGAAAGGTATATAGGCCGAGTCATTTAGATAGCCTGCCAAACGAAGGTCACTGCGGAACACCGGAGAGCTGCGCGGTTTTTGGTTGGCGGGCTATCTAAATCACTCGGCCCAAGAGAAGGAAATACGATGTACTACCCCGTTGGAGCCACAGACCCACTCACCGCAAAAGAAGGCACCTGGCAGGACACTGTGAAGTCCACCGCCGGGGCTCTTATCGCAGTCACGACCGATCCGCATCTGTCTGAGGTCATCTGCCAAGTTCTCAAACTTCAGGCCATCGAAAAAGGGCAACGAGTTGGCGCGTGTAACATCGTCTCCAAGGACTACCTCCCTGGTAAGGGCATCGGTCTTCGAGATGTTGTGGTCCCGCTCCGCTACTACGTCAAAGCCAAGGAAAAACCCTACATCGCCGCCCTCATCGCCGCCGGGGTCGTGTTCACCATCTTCTCTTTGGGTCTCTCAGTTGGCCGAAGCAAGCGGAGGGTTTGAAAAATGGCGTATTGCAATGACGGAACCAGTCCTACTCGCTACCCCGGGGCCGTAGCTGCGTCCGATCTGGGGGCTCTGTCCTACGCTGGCGCGGGCACGGCCCTCACCAGCCGACCAAAGGTCGCACCGACGACGAGCACCCTGACGCGAACATCGTCCCCTCCCCCCGAGGGGCGCACCCGCACCACCACCGTCACAGCATCGGGCGATCCCGCTGCCAGGGCCAAGATAGAGCGGGCTCGCAGGGCTATGGAAGCTCGCGAGGCAGCCCGGGCTCGCGGGAGGACGTCGACGAAGGTCGTCACGGCCGGAAGACAGCCCATCACGAAGCAAGAGCGCAACAAAGAGCGCGCCGAGGCCGCCGAAAAGGCCGCCGCCGACGCAGCCGCAGCCGCAAAAGAACTCGCCGCAGCCGAAGCCGAAGCCGCAGTTGCTAAGCAGGAGCAGGACGCCAGGATCGCCGCGCCGACCCTTGCAGTGTCCTCTTCCCCGTGGGACCCCCAGCCGAGATCAGCCACGGTCTCAGCCCCGCTCGCTCCCATCGACCTCCCAGCGAACAGCGGGAGCAAGCTCTTTCTGCCTCTGGCCATCGGTGGCGGCGCCCTCGTTCTGTTTCTGCTACTCAAGAAAAGGTAATCACCATGACATATCATGCAGGAAATACACTCATCGGCCAGCAGGCGTTCAGTGGTGTCAGCACGCCAGCGTGCGTCGCCAACAAGACCTGCGTACTCATCGGCGCGAACATCTACTGGACCAATCAGCAGAACGTCGGCCCCAACCTTCAGCCGAGCAACTGCTACAACGCTGGCACGAGCAAGTACGAAAACCAGGCCATGTGCGCCAATTCTGGCGTCGCGAACCCGTTCAAGACCGGGGCGGTCTCGAACTTCCTCACCGGCTTCATGTCCGTCTTCGCGCCGCAGCCGCAGCCAGGCATCGGGGCGCCGATGCCCATCAACTCAGGCTCGGGAATGCCGAGCTGGGTGATCCCCGTCGCCCTCGGCGGGGTCGGTCTTTTGGCGCTACTTCTGCTCATGAAAAAGAAGCCCGCGGGGTAGAGTCGCCGCATGAAAAAACCCTTTGAAAAAGAGATCTTTCAGGTAGCTGGAGACCCCCCGACCCCGGATTACAAACCGAAAAATGGGGTGATGCCCGGCTACAACCTGACCAATACAGCGACGGCAAAACCCGTTGTACTTTGGCAGGACCGGCTTTTGACCCTAGATCTCTACACTCTTCCTAACGCTCCGGCCTATCTGCATCTGATCTGCCCGAAGTGTCACAACGCCTTGAAGGTGTCCCAAGACCGTAAAACGTTCAGTTTTAGCGCCAACGAGCTACCCAAAAAGATCGCAAAGAAGACTGGCCTACAGTATTCCGAGCTTGCTGCCGATCTTGGACTCACGTCAATCGATCAGCTCCGCGGCGTCATTTCCATTCACGACCCGATTCAATGCACCTGGGAGACTGAGCCTGAACTCCGTCGTACCCACGATGCGATCTGCAATTGGCGGGTTGTTATCGAAGACAACATAGCCCGAGACGTGTGAGGCAACAATGGCCACTGTAACAGCGAATCTACCAGTTCCAGCAGACAATGGCGTCGGCGCCGGGGTGAATACCTCGACAATGGACAGTTTGAGGACTCTCACGGTTCAAGGAACCTTCACGGGTGCTCTCATCATTGAAGGTTCCAACGACGGTGGTATTACCTGGGGACCGCTGATCAGTGCCACGAAGCCCGGCAAGCTAATAATAGCGTTCACTGTTCAGTTGATGCGTGTTCGACGCCTTGGTGTCGACCGGCAGAACCGTGGCACTGCGAATGTCGATGTATCGGCGCAAGTCACCGTTGCCAATTTTAGTGTACTGACGATGCCAGCAGGTAATGGTGTTGGTGCCGCGATCAACATTTCTGGCTATAACGATAACGTTACTGTCATTATTTCAGGGCGGTTTGAGGGTGCAATTGCACTCGAAATTAGTGAGGATTTGACGAGCTGGAACCCCGTAATGACGTTTACGGGAGCCACTTCAGTACAGACCAAACGCTTCAACGGTCAAAGGCTTCGCATCCGTCGCACGGGCATTGGAACGGGACAGTCGCCCGGAACTCCCGTTGCTGCTATTGGTTCTTCAAGCCCCGCTATGGCTGGCGGTCCCCCCATTGGACCGGCCGGCGGGATGCTCAATGGCACGTACCCGAACCCTGGATTTGTCGATCCAATCGTACTGCCTCGGCTCGGTACGCCGACAACCTCTGTAGTCGGCGCCGGCTCCGGCGTACTCGCCGCCGAGGGCGCGGGCTCGGGTGGTACCGAGGCGGTTAGCTTGCTGGCTACCGGCTTTGTCGCCGGCTTCGTAGACGCCGACGCAGGAGCTACCGCTCAAGTCGTCCTGAATACGGATGGAAGCTTCGCGCTTGGAGCTGCCTACGCTCGTGGTGGTTATGCGGCCAACATCAGCACGTCAGCAGTGGGTGCTCAGGCGCAGGGCTTTGCATCTGCCACTACAGCCAATGCGGCTATCACTGGTTCTGGAATCGGCGCGGTCGCTCAAGGCTTTGCACTTGATGGCAGCATCCTCGCTAGTTTTGCCGGAGCGCACGCAAGTGGCTACGCACAAGGCGGTGGCGTAATCAAAGCCACAGATCGTGGAGCGTTTGCACAAGGGTTCATAGTCAACGCTGGTGAAATAAACTCTAATGGCCGTGGGTCCCACGCCAGTGGCATAGTTCAGAATACAGGGGCCATTCGAGCTAGTAATGATGGTGACACGGCTCGGGGCTACGTAAGCGACGGTGGCTATATCGTAGCTGGAGGTGCTGGTTCCGATGCGCGTGGGTGGGCGTATGGTGCCTACATACTCGCCAATAAACCGGGTTCATTTGCCCGTGGTTATGCCGTAGAAGCCGTTGGTTCGGCGGCGGAAATATCCGCAGACGCGGAGGGAGCTACTGCACAGGGATGGGCTAGGGCGGCTACTACCGCAACTGCTTATATCAGGGCATGGCAAGACGGTGCTTTTGCCTCTGGAAAAGTAAGGGGATTGAATTCCGCCGCAGCACTCATGTACGCCAGCGGAATGGGTGCGACAACTTTTGGGTATGCACGAGCTAGTGGTGCTAACACTTCACAGATTCTTGCGAGTAACAACGGTGCCCATGCAGGTGGCTACACTCACGGAGATGACGTTTACGGCAGTGATGCCACCATCTCAGCAACAGCAGACGGCGCCGTAGCCTTCGGCCTTGCTCAAGGAGTAAAGGGCGGGGCGGGTACTATCAGTGCCCAGGGCGAAGGTGGCTTTGCTCATGGTGTTGTAAGTGATGTCTACTCGGCCTATGTGACCGCAGGCGATTCTTCCTCGATTCTGGCTGACGAGGGCTGCACTGCCTTTGGTTCGACTAAAGTAGCGGATGCTGTAGGACTCATCCGAGCACAGGCATACGGCGGGTTCGGGGGTGGGTCGCTCGCGTTTGGGGATATCTCACCAGGTTTTGTTGTTGGCAGAGACGCCACCATCCTGGCGTATGGCTACGGGTCATTTGCAGGCGGCTCATGTGGCAGCAGTCTAGGCCCGAGCTTGCTCCAGGCGGGCTTGGGAAGCAGCGCATCGTTCGCCTTCGGCCTCGCATCAAACGGGCAACTACTGGCAACCGGATACAGCAGCTTCGCGCAAGGAATGGCGAGTGGTGGTGATGTAACCGCGACTAACTGGGGCTCCGTCGCCATGGGCGTCGCCCGCACAGTGGCCGCGGGTGGTCCGACCGTGTATCTGCAATCGTCAGGCTTGGGTTCGTTTGCTCAAGGGTACGCGCGAGTTACGACTCCAGGTGGTACCGGCTACATCGCAGCCTTTGGTGGTGGATCACACGCCTCTGGGTACGCACTCAATGGAATAATTGCCTCGTCAGGGCTAGGTGGTTTCGCTCATGGAGCAGCTAAAGCAGCATACTCAATCTTGGCAACAGGGGCGGGCTCGGTTGCTTTCGGTTACGCCGGGGTCGCCGACATCGATGCCCAGGGCAATAACGCCTTCCAGTTCGGGCCGGGTGTAAACGCACTCAACGATAGCCTTCGCATTGGTGTCGGCTGGCGGTTCAAGGGCACCGATGGGGCTCCCGGAGTGCCTGTAGATGGTGATGCTTGGATTAACGGCACAGACCTATGGTTGCGAACAGGCGGTGCTAGCGTCAACCTGAGCGCCCTCAGCGGCATAGCATCCCCGCCGGAAAAGTGGAATCAACAGAACGTTGCGGCCTCACAAGCCAACGTAGATCTATCAGCGATGGTTTCGACCAGCTTCGATACGATCAAGATGATTCGCGCTGGTTCAATCGTCGGACTCGGCACTCGGTTCACTGAGGCTATTACGGACGCCACAGCAAGTAGCTGCATCGTTCAAGTAACAGTGAATGGGGCCAGCGGGACACTGGCCATCGTCCATACAAGCGGCTCTAACCCGTCCGGTGGTCAAGCTACTCAAGCTGCCGGCATTGATACCTACGTGGCAGGCGATGAGCTAGGCATCGAGATCACTACATTGGTATCGTTCGCACCAATCACTACCGACGTTGAAGCGTGGCTACAAGTACAGGAATAACCCATGACCAGCATCGCGCGTAGAGGCGGAATTGATCAGGTCCTGTTCAATGATGGCGGGGTCATTACAGGCCCTGCGTGGGCGAGTGTTGCGAACAAGACGACGGCGCAGGGGGACTATCTGAATGCGACGATGAGCGCGGACCAACTCAATCCTGCCATCAACAGTGCCGTGTTGTTCAACACTGTGGCGAGCTACCGTGGAACCGGAATCACCATCGATACAGTCACGAATGTAGGGCGCTTCACGTTGCTGGCCGGCAAAACGTTCGTGGTTACCTGCGCCCTACGAATCTCCGATTCGGTGTCGTCCGCACGAGTCTTTCACTTGTGGGATCTGACTGCTGGTGCTGAGGTAGCTGGATCAAGAAGACGCTTATACAACGCTGACGCAACATCCTTCTCAGGTGGGGCGGGAACACTTAGCATTCCGGTTTCACCTACTATCGATTCTGAGTACGAAATCAGATCAGCAGATGCAACAGTTCCTACGATAGACATCATTGCCGATGGTTCAGCCCTCAGCATCTACGAAATCGGTGCCGTCCAGGCCAGCGTCGTTGGCGGGCTTGAGTTCGTCGATAGCATCGAGGTTCTAGCCGATGTCACGTCGGTGATGTTCGGCGCTGGTGGAGATGGCGCTTTCGGTCGGGCTCTCGATGGTGATGTCGATGAGGAGTACCTGATCTCGTATTCAGGTCCAGCACCAGGAGCCACGACCAACTTTGAGTTACGTCCGAATGGCTTAACCACCAATCAGTACGGAACGCGTCACTGGTATGGAACCACCACTGGAATCACCACAGGCAGTAGGCTCTACTTAGGGCAAGCACTTGTGGCGACCGAACCACTAGTTGGACGCGGAGAACTCTTAGCCAAGAGTGGCAAGAACCGGACTTGGTTCGCGACACAGAAGCAATACTACACGAGCAATAATCGATCCAATGACATAGGCGGGACCTGGACTGATACCACAACGAACATCACGAGCCTTGAGATCGTTGCAACCGTAGCCAATGCCATCAAGGCGGGCGCTCGCTTTTCTCTCTGGAGACGAACCCGCTCCAACATGCGGTCTGATACGGCAGCCGTCTACGAGCGCATGTCCGTGGAGACGGTGGACCCGGGCGCACTAGCAACCACCGAGCGAACAGTCGGCCATTCAATCTACGGTGGCTCGGTCGTTGGCATTTCAGCTCGAGTCGAGGATGCGGTCACGGCTGGAGACATCACGGTCAACGTCAAAGTCGGCGGTGTCACCAAGCTCACCGCTGTTCTCGATACGACCAACCCAACATCACGAGTAGTTCGCGAAGCGATTGGCGTTGCTAGCTTTGCAGCCGACGAGAATGTAACGGTGGAGTTCGTGCCGACGAGCTACGACAACGCGGGCAGCGTCCCTTCTGCAGTCACGGTCCAAGTCCATCTGACCAACAACGCCTTGGTTACTCAAAACGACCGGGTAGTATCGCGAGCCAAGCTATCGGCTGCGGCGACTACCATCTCCCTCACTGGGCTCAACGGAGACCTGGATGAGGAATACGAGATCATCGGAAGGCTTATTCTGAGCAATGCCAGTCAGACGGTTGACGTGGCGCCTAATGGCTCAGGGGCAAACATGTCAACAAGATGGTCTTCCAACGGAGGAGCGGCCACGACCGATGCCGCCGGACAAATAGCGAGCCTCGGCGCCACGTCACAATGTGTTATTTACCCAGATTTCCGGTTCCTGGTAGAGAGAGAAACTGGAAGTTTTCGTACGTTCAGCGGTACGTGCAATGTTATCTACAACAGCACGACCACTAACCTGTTCGAGCTTATGGGGTCCTACCTCAGCAACACGGACAACTTAACCAGCCTAGACTTCATCTCGTCGGTGGCCAGCGGGTTTCTTGCTGGCTCTTGGGTTGAAGTGCGGAGGGTCAAAGCATGAAGCCACCCATCCTTATGACTCTAGTAAGCTAAAAATCAGAGGAATAATCCATGACCAGCATCGTACGTAGAGGCGGCGTCGATCAGACTCTTTTTGCGAGTGGGGCTCGCAGTCTGTCTGGTACTGGTTCACCCGAGGGTGCAGTCACTGGTAGCCCCGGTGATACGTGGCAGCGTACTGACGGTGGAACTGATACCACTCTCTACCGAAAGGAGACTGGAGTAGGCACCAACACAGGCTGGGTGGCTTCTACTGCTGGTGGTGGTACCGACCTCACAGGGCTAGGTGTTGATGATCGAATTGCTCGATGGAATGGAGCCAATACCATTCAAAGCAGTGCGATTGCTCTGGCTGATAATGCTGCGATAGCAGGTGGAGATATCGCCGTAGGAGTCCCTACGGGGGTCATCACAGCGGCGGGGGCTGGTGCCTTTGCTCACGGGCAGAGCACAATTGATAGTGCGAATAAGGGTGGAAATATCACCGCAGCGGGGGCGGGTGCCTTTGCGCACGGACTTGCCGGCGGTTACGCCAATATGTCGGCCAGTGTTGCCGGTGCGTGGGTAGGAGGCGTGTCTGGCTCTGACAGTTACTATGGAGGTTACTCAAACATATATTCGGCTGCGCAGGGTGCGTTTGTTCATGGACGGACGGGTTCTGGCAACCACACAGTCAGCATGGGAACCGGCGCAACTGCTGTTGGTAGCGTTGTCTGTGGCTATGTTAACGAAATTGGAACACTGAAAGCAAACTCCACAAATGGGGCTTCATTTGTCTTCGGGAGTGTTATTGGCACTGCTGTATCGTCAAGAATCTTGACGGGTACAGGTGTGGGATCGTTTGCAACGGGCTCAGTAACCAACGGCGGTCTCATAGAAACAACTACGGCGGCGGGGGCGTTCGCGCGTGGATCGTCAACAGGAGGCACAATCCGAGCCAGCGGGGCAGGGTCATTCGCCTCTGGCTCTGCGACTACCGGGACTACCATTGTCGCAGCTGCGGGCGGTGCTCACGCATTGGGCTACGCGATAAACACGTCCGATATTCTCGCGTCTGGAACCGGATCATTTGCACTTGGCCGCGCGGGAAACACGTCCAATATTCTCGCGTCTGGATCTGGATCACTTGCATTTGGCAACGCAAATAGTAGTGGCAATATCGCTTCCTCAGGAAATGGTACATTCGCTTTCGGCAACATAGCTGGCTCGGCAAATATCACAGCTGGGGCAGGGGCAGGAGCTTTTGCGGGTGGTTCGTGCTCGACCACATTTGCGATTACTGCTAGTGCCGAGGGCTCGTTTGCATTTGGCAAGACGGACACAGCAGCCATCGTTGCCTCGGCAACCAACGCAGTTCAGTTCGGCCCCGGCACCAACAGCATAGCCAATAGCTTGCAGGTGGGAACTAAATGGTCGGCGCGAGCTAGTGGCGCTACGGGCTCTGGGAAAGAATCAAAAACGCTTGGGGTAGGTGCTACTACCCTGGCAGTCACGTCTTCCTTCGTGGTGGTCACGGGTAATGGCGGCGGAAATACACTAGCTGACATCACGGGGGGATTTGATGGAATGCGCCTGGTGTTGCTATTTGTCGATAGCCTCGTGACTATCACAGACACGGATGCCCATACAGCCAACACGGTCGATCTATCGGCTGCGTTTACCTCAGCTGATGACACGATACTTGAGCTAATCTCCGATGGCACGAGCTGGTACGAAATCAGCCGTAGCGTAAACTAACTCAGACAGAGAGAAGACAATGGCAAACATAGAATTTGACGGCAAGATCTTCAGCGTGGATGTAGATGGTACGCTGATAGCGACCACCCCCGCGGTACCTGAAGAGGTCCGCGCTATGCCGAAAGCTCGATTAGTAAAGCAGCTAAGCCGCATCGAAGGAGCCCTGGAAACACACCGGCAGATCTGTGCCGAGAATCAGGCTGAGGTCGATAAGCTCAAAGCCGCCAAAGTGGGGTTAGTGGCCCTACTGGCTCTGGTAAAGGATGACCCAGAACCTGTGTAAAACCGCCCAAAAGAGAAGAAAATGCCGAGCAAAGAGTCAACGAACTGGGAATGGGCACTGTACGTTACTGCTAGTGGCGTTGAGAAAGTTGACGGAACCAACGCTGAGAGCTACGACGGCGCCATCACAGTAGGCACTTCCCCTGACCGATTGACTCTGGGCCAGGGTGGCTATGGGCGGCCACAGATACGTTTCGCTTCGTGAGCTAACAACTAACACACACACACACACACACACACCTATGATACGCTCTCAGCGTAAAACCGCCCAACAGCGGAGGCAAGCTCAGCCTGAGTTGGTACCCAGATCAGGGGCTTCCGAAATAGCGAAACCAAGAAAGAATTGAAGAAAATGCCTAAGAACAAAGAGTCTGGACACAAATGGCAGGTTACTGATGGGAAGGCGCAGATCGTAGTCGCCGGTATTCCCACCGCAGTCACGACCGACGTGCCCAAAAAGCGCCTTGAACGAGAAGCTAGCCGCCTGGCCGCCCGCATCGCACGCCTCACGAAGCAGATCGCCAGCCAGCAAGAAGAAGTAGACGATATGGTCGCCGAGAAAACCTCTCTCGATAACCTGGTCAGTAAAGTCACCGTGGACGTTCCACTATGAAATTCAACACAATCTGCGGTACACCACGGAGTGGATCGACACTACTCTGCAACATCTTGAATCAGAACCCACGATTCCACGCTAGCTCGACAAGCTGCGTGGCGTCGTCGGCTCGGGCACTCAGCAATCTCTGGAGTCATTCCCCAGAGATCAAGAGTCAGTTGCTACACGACGCAGAAGTCACGACCACCAAGATGGTAGGCGGTATTCGCGCCATGATCGAAGCCTGGTACGCAGGCAACGGGGAAGTGATTTTCGACAAAGATCGACACTGGAATCACTCCCCGTTGCTCCTGCACCAGATCTTCCCCGAGTCGCACATGTTCGTCATGGTGCGCGATCTACGCGCCGTCATGGCGAGCATCGAGAAGCAGCACGCCAAAAACCCCGTGCTCGACGAGGCTAGTGGCCCTCTTGAGCTGCACACGTACAACCGCGCCGACCGAATGCTGTCCCCGCAAGGGCTCGTTGGTCAGCACGTCGCCGGTATCGAAGATCTAATGCGCCGCAACCTACCCTACGTCCATATGATCCAATTCGAGACATTGGTGAAAAATCCGAAACTCGTGCTCGACTCCATCTACACCGTACTTGGTGAAGACGGTTTCGCGCATGACTTCACGCACGTCGAGAACACGGCGACCGACGCAGACGCGCTCTACCTCGGCAAATACCCACACGAGGGCTCTGGCGCGGTCAAAGTGCCAGAAGGTCTCTGGTCGGATCATGTCCCCCAAGATATCGGTGGGCTGATCATGCAGCGGTTTGCCGCGTTCAACCAAGCGTTCGGCTACTTACCGCAAACACAAAACTAAGGAGGAATCATGTCGTCCAATTACATCACGAACCCGGTACCGGTAACCGTGGGCTGTACCGCGTGTGCCGGCGAGACCACTCGGGCCGTCATCGGACTGCCACTGATGTTCGGGGTATTCTTCCTGTTCTGGCTTTACAAGAAGTAAGATAGATCACCGTGAAGAAGGTCATCGTTGAGTATGGTCCTCCTGGGCAACACGGCGTCACCCAGATCATGGGTCTCGCCGGCCCGGACGAGATCGCCGTCGACGAGCGCATGGCCGGCGCCACGCGCCGCGTCGGCCTCGTGGCGGCTGCCGGGCTCGCCTACGGGCTCGCCACAGGCCACAAAGGCGCTCTGCACGTCTCGCTAGGGCTCGGCGCCGGGGCGCTCCTCATGAGATACTGGGGGCAATAATGGCTACCACGGATGATATCCCAATAATGTCCACCCCTCCGTTGGGGGTCCCCGTCCGGCGGGAGTGGTCTGAAAGTGGTCCTCTCGCCAATGAGAGCTTCATCAACGCCATCGCGGATAAGGTCCACGAAAAAGCGCCGTCGACGGCGTTTCTCGGCATCGAACTCGGGGGCTGGACGCGGATGACTCTCGCCCTGTTGGGAGCCTGTATCGTGGCTGCCTTTAGCTGGTACCTCTCTGTGAGAGATGCTCTCGCCAACGTGGAGCAGCACGGGCACCCCGTCATCGAACAAGAGGTTCGCACGATTCGCGAGAGTCAGATTCGACAGGAGGCGATTTCAAACACGTTGCTGAATCGCCTACCGCCGAAACCTGTGACTCCCTAGATCTCCAGCGCCGACTTCGAGGGCGCAACGCTGTTGCCCTGATTCCAGAGCTTTTCGTAGGCGCCCGCGAGTTCGGGGCTGCCTTGGATGGTGATGCCCGTAACGTCGAACGGGTTGAAGTATTGCTCGATGATCTTCATGCCCAGCCGAGGGTTCTGTGGGTTGAGTGGCACAGCGCCGACGCAATAGCCTATAGGCTCGCCTTCCTCCCCCGTGATGAAGGAGATGGCGCCGACGATCTGCAAACCGCCTTGCATGGAAATCTGTCCCATGATGACGCGCTTGTCGTTGATGTCGGTGCCGCGATCTTTGATGAGTTTTTTGAGTGTGTTGATCATAGCTATTTCCCCGTGTAGGCGAGGACCGAAGCGAGCCGCTCACCGACTTTGTTGTAGTTGTAGAGAGAGCCGAGCTTCTTTCGGATAGGAAGAATATCCTCTCCCCGGCTAGTGAACACTCGCCGCATGAGCACTTTCATGTCGTGGATGCTGGGCTCGGCCCAGTCTTGATCGCACGCGACGCCCTTGGGTACGTTGCGGATGCCCGTGACCACGTCATCGCGGATGACGATGCGATCAGAAGGGAAACAAGGCGTCGTCGTGTACTGCACCTTGTGACTCTGCGTCGGCAGAAAGTCCCACTGTCCGCCGTAGCCCGGCATGAGCACGGGGTTGCCGCAGGCCAGCGCCTCGAAGGCGCCGAGCCCCCACCCCTCGCACCGGGTCATCGACACGAAACAGTGTGATTCCTGGTGGATAGACAAAAGTGCGGCTTCGGAGAGGAAGTGATCTGTGATCAAGAGTCGCGGCAATTGACCTTCCGGGATGCCGCTCTGGCTGAGGATGCGTTTGGTCTCGAAGATGTCGGGATCGATCGAGTGGATGACGAGCTTGACCTCATCGTCCCGGCGGAACGCGGCCAGGTACGCCTTGAGCAGCGCCCCGACGTTCTTGCGCTCGTTCCAGGCGCCGATGGTGTAGAAGGTGAACGGCGACGCCTTGGGCTTGTCTGAGGGCTCCCAGAAGTCGAAATCGAGGGTGTGCGGAACCACTTCAGACTTCACACCGCTTTTCGACAAGGCATGTTGACAAAAGACCGAAGGTACGATGACACTCTCGAACGACAAAAGAGCGTCGACAAACTCCTCTGGCAGCTGGGAAGTCTCCCAAGTCGTGAAAGCGACTGCTGGCCCGGGGAGCGCGTCGATGTCCAACAGCTCTTTGAGCCTCCCCGGGGTCTCGTGATAGACGTGAACGCCTTCATCTTTGAAGGGATCATCGTCATCGGCGGCGAGGTAGTTGGTCAACTTCATGTAGCGTGACTCAAGCCCGTCGATGCAAGCATATGAATCGAACGGCCAGATCTTCACGCTCACGCCGACTGAGAGCAACGCCATGATGTTGTCGTGAGCAGCTCGGGCGTAGCCGGTGGGCTGGCCGAAATGGCAGTGGTAGTTGACTCTCATTCTAGCTCTTCCTTCGCGGTTTGTAGCGCGGTGATTAAGTTGTTAACCCCGTCTTCGTCAAGCTCCACAGACTCATCGTATAGTCCGATCTGAATAGTGTTAGAAATTGTGACGACGCTGATGGTCTCGCCGCGAACATCTTCGATGACTTTCATATCCCTTTTTCCACAATGAGGTTGTCGATGTACGCCCGCAGCGCGAGCGGTTGCATGTCTAGCATAGCTACGTCGTAGCGTCCGAGGGCGTCACTATCCCCCTCGCCGCCGACAACAGCCGCGATGTTGATGACCCCCGAAGTCCAAAACGCCGCGAAGATAGTCCCGGGGACGAAATCACTCGCGTCAGGGATCGCCTGGTCGAAGCAGACCGGCGGCGCGATGAGCACCCCCCGCGGGGCGCACACGACATTGACGTAGACATCGGCGAGTTCATTGACAAACAGGTGCGCCAGCTCATCCCACGGCGGCATGTTGAGAGCGACGGGGCCGATGGGTACGGCCATGACTCCGTGCGCGGAGGACTCCAGCAAGCGCAGGTAGTCGACGGACTTTGGAATGGGCGAGGCGACGAATCGGATTTTGACTTTCACGACTGAAGTTCCTTGAGAGCTTTGAGGATGACTGCTCGCTGAATGATCGCATCCATGAGTAACTGGCCGGAGATCTTCATTTGTTCCTTTTCCAGAGCCGCTGAACCGCGGCCCAGCAAGCATCACACAACCAACCGTAGGCACCACGATCTGCCGGTTCACTGTGACCGGCTCCGGCGTGACACCTCACAGCTCCCCCTTCAGCCCCGCCAAGACAGCCCGAGGCACGTTCAGCAATGGATGGCCGGCGATAGCGTGGTGCTTGATCGCCGTGATGGCGTCGTCGAGGTGTGTCAAACAGTGCGGAATGCGAACCACGTCTTTTTCTTCACGCTTGCCTTGGAGCTGCATCGCTTCACAAGTCTTGCAGTGAAAGGTGCGAACGGCCTTTCGCTTGCAGCCCTCGAAGTAGCATGGCCCGTGAGCTTCCCGGTTATCGATCTTCACTTTGCTGCGGCGATGGCCGCGCCCGCCGTTCATCTTGTTCTTGAGTTGCTTGCTGCGTTTGCCCATTTGAATGGCACTCCTTTTCGATTCGGTCCAGTCGGTTTTGTAGCCGGAAATAGGCTACCGATGCAAGCAATGCGATAAGGATGATCAGGGCAATCACTATGGCGATGGCCTCTTCGCGATGGCGACGGTCCTGGCCCATGAACTCGATCATTTCCGCACTCCCCAATAGATGATCAAAGAGCTAGATTCTTTGCAGATGGTGAAGCCGACCCGAGCCAACTCTTCCGCGAGCCAAGTGGTTGCCTCGGTGTGTTCTGAAAGGATGTATCGACACTCAAACAACCCCTTCGACGCTGCTTTTTTGATTTGCTGACCAGCTGCTTTCCAGTGGAGGGTTCTCTTTTCATCACGATCCCTGTTGATATTTTTCAGCGTGAACTCGCATGTCTGCTCAGCCATATTTTTTGCGTTTCGTGCGTGTGTCATTTCAATATCCCCAAAACGTTGCGAATGTTGTTGGCCGTGTCGTTTTGAAGTTGCTTGCGGAGTACGGCGGCGTCGATTTCTTCCTCTGCGGTTTTGATGAGAATTCGAGCGTCATAGATCCTATATGTATCCGCCAACGTTTCGCGGATAGTGTTGAGCTGGGCTTGCAACTCGTCGATTATGTCGAGCGCCTCGGAGAGCTGTTTGGGTGTGTAGTTGGTCATGCCTTCTGACTCCATCGCGCGGCCTTCATACCGTAGACGCAACGCGTGTCAACGTGAACGAACCGCGAGCGAGGGTAGTAGCCGATGCCGCCTTGGTCGATCTCCCCCGAGCGTGCCATCTTCAAAGCGACCTCATAGAGACTCTTCGTCGGCACGCCGAAGGCGGTTAGATCGGCGGCGCGCCCGTAGAGGTGCTGCGAGTTAGACGCCCCTTTGATAGCATCGTTGTAGATCTTGGGCCGCCAGCCGCTCAGCACGGTCATTTTGACATCGCGCTGGTAGATGTCGCAGAGCCGGTCACGGATGCGCTGGCAGTTCCACGCGCACAGCAGCACCGCCTGATAGACCGGTCCGGTCGCGGGGACCGCGGCGATGAGCGCCCCCTTCGGAATTAGCTGGCCTCGCTTGTCGTAGCAGTCCCACTCGCTGCGCTTGAAGTTCTTGGGAAAGCTCTTGGGGATGCTCTTCGGCGGCCAGAGCTTGGAACGTTCGTAGGCTGAGGTTTTGATGGTCATAACAAGCTCATTTGCGCGCGTAGTTTCTGGATCAGTGTTTTGGGGCCGAGCCCCGGTGGAAAGCAAACTGGGTCACCCTCGGCGCTGCGAAGCTCGAAAAAATCGGTCCACTTGCCCGGGTCCTCTTCTATCATCATGCGCGCGTAGTACGGGCTGTGATTGTTGTTGAGCTTCACCATGCGTGGTTTGCCGGTGATGATGACCTCTTGACCTCCGGTTCTCAGATCCCACTCGAAGCGCAGAACGCTGATCACCGTTCTCGTGGAGTAGTATCGAAACCCGGAGGTGTAGAGGTCATTGGAGATCTCCTTGATCCTCCTGTACACCCACGGGTTGTCGTGGTGGAATTCGAGGAAGGAGCGCCAAAGAGGACCGCTTCGGTCACACTTCGCGCCTGCTCTAAGGAGTTCACGAAGAGGGGGGTCGATCATATCCACGTCCTGCGCACAGCGCACACGTCATCATCACTACACTCGCAGCCGTGATGCCGGATCTCCGTCACTACCTTCAGTTGCTCTTCCAGGTCCTCTATCTGTGCCTTCAGGTCTTCTATCTTGCCAGCCATATTTTTCTCCTTGCAGGTGCAGTCCACCTGGTATCCAGGCTCACCCTGCTGCTGCGCCGACCAGATCACCAAACATCCACACTCTGCTTGGTGGAATCCGGTGTAGCCATTCACTGTGAGCCAACTTCGAACGATTTCAGTGACGCTCATCTCTTGTGCTCCCAACAGTAATCACCACCAAGCTCTGCCATCCGTGAGCATCGCCGGCCTATCGACCACGCCCATCCCGCGCACTGAATCAACCCCGGGATGCGGACCTTGCCGCGCGGTCGACCCGGCTTGCCCGGGGGGTTCTTACGCTTGCGCGGCTTCAGTGGCAAGGGCGCCGGGCGGGTTCGCTTTGGCGGCTTTTTGCCCATGACCTTCGCCCACCAGTTGCAGCGATAGCAGATGCCGGTCGAGATGAGCCGGGTTTTAGTTTTGCACTTAGGACAGAACAGTGGTGGTGTCTTGTTCACGACTAAATCCAGCATCAAGCTGACATTACTACTTTTGACGGAAGTGCACGAAGCCATCGAGCTGGCATTACTACCCCTTGCTTCACCCCGAGATCCCTAGACTTCTCGGTCTCGATCACGAAGCCATCGAGCTGGCATTGTCACCTGTCGTGGTAGAGGCGGTGAACGGTACCGACGAGTCTCGATCTCTAAACCATCAAGCTGGTATTGTCACAAGCTCCCTCGCGCTCAGGCGGCGATTGTTCCAGTGGTCTCGATCTCTAAACCATCGAGCTGGCATTGTCACAGGGGGTGCGGGAAAGCGGTCGACACCTTGCAGCTGTCTCGATCTCTAAGCCATCGAGCTGGCATTGTCACGACCTCAGCGTGGATGGCGCGAAGCTCGACGGCATGTCTCGATCTCTAAGCCATCGAGCTGGCATTGTCACTGCTCTCGCTACTCTTGTGTCGTTTCGCGAACCTGGCCACCCGTTTGCGAGCGGTCTTGATTTTGTACTCCCCCCCTCGCCAGCAGCCGCATCATATTCTCCACAGATACCTCATCCCGATCCCTCGTGTCACCACACTGCTCGCAAATCAGCACAGGACCCGCGTAGCCCTCGTTGCGATGCCCGCACTCCAACTTCACGCAATCCCGTGACGTGTACTCACCCTCGACGACGATGATTGCGCCGCCGTCGAGGAAGACAGAGCGTAGCTCTGCCAACATCTCGCCCGGAGCCGCAATCTGTCCCTGTTTCCGCGCGGGTTGTGGGAGATCACCTTTTTCCTTCATCTCCTTGATCGCGTCCGTCTTGATCATGACGCAGAGATAGCGCCGGCGTAGCACGCGAACAAATTTGCGGAACTCATTGCGCCTGTGCAACTCGGCGCGCCGGCGGTTGCCGCTCTCGTACTGAGCCAGATGCCGATCTCGGTGGACGTGCTCTTGCAGCCGATCAATTGTCGCCTGGTCGGTATCGATTCCTACCACGCGCAGCAAACCGCGGAAAATGGCGAGTCGTCCCGCCCGATCACGCACGAGATTTGAAGACTCACTCTCATCGGCGCCGAGCCACTCAAGCAGCTCGTTGCGCATCACGTCGCGGGTGCTACGAATACGATCTGCACGAGCGTTGCGCCGCCTTACGTCGAGCGTTTTCCATTTCGACGAGGTGGTTGTAATACTCATGCCCCATCCGCATTTGTGCGAGCAACAGCGCGCGAGACTCTGCGGATGGATAGCGGGCTCCGAATTTGTAAACTAGAATTTTGCTCATTTGTCTTTCCTTTCTAATCTTTCTAGTGCTGTGATGACCACGACACCTCTGAAAACCCGGAGGATCGGGACCAGGACCGGGACCAGGACCCGGACCCGGACCAGGACCAGGACCTGGACCAGGACCCGGACCCGGACCGGGACCCGGACTGAGACCCGGACCAGGACCAGGACCAGGACCCGGACCCGGACCGGGTCCGCCACTTAGCGCGTTTGTTCGGGGTACTCACGGCAGCGACACCTTGGATTCAGACCAGGACCCGTACCCGGACCGGGACCGGGACCGGGACCAGAACCCGGACCCGGACCAGGACTGGGACCAGGACCGAGACCAGGACCGAGACTGGGACCCGGACTGAGACCCGGACCGGGACCAGGACCAGGACCCGGACCCGGACCGGGTTCGCCACTTAGCGCGTTTGTTGGGAGTGCTCATGGCAGCAACACCCTCAAAGACCGGGGCCCGGACTGAGACCCGAACCCGGACCAGAACCCGGACCAGAACCAGGACCCGGACCAGGACCCGGACCAGAACCCGGCCCCGCCCCCGGCCCCGGACCGGGACCAGGACCGGGACCCGGACCGGGACCCGGACTGAGACCCGGACCGGGACCGCCACCTAATGCGTTTGTTCGGGGTACTCATGGCGACACCTTGGATTTGGACTGGAACTAGGACTGAGACCCGGACCAGGACCTGGACCGGGACCAGGACCGGGACCAGGACCCGGACCCGGACCAGGACCAGGACCTGGACCAGGACCCGGACCAGGACCCGGACCGGGTCTGGGTTCGGGACCAGGACCAGGACTTAGATCCGGACCCGGACCAGGACCTGGACCAGGACCCGGACCGGGACCCGGACCGGGTCTGGGTTCGGGACCAGGACCAGGACTTAGATCCGGACCCGGACCGCCACCTAGCGCGTTTGTTTGGGATGTTCACGATAGTGGTGCTTTGTAATAGCACTCGATCGCAGAGAGCCGGATCGACAGCTGCGCTGGCAACTTCTGGGCCGTCTGTGGTGGGCCACACAGTGGCCCCGTCTCGTAGACCACCGACGCATTGTCGAGCACGAGTTCGTCGGGGGTCACACTGACCAAGACCCCGGTATAGATGTAGATCCCACACCACACCATGACCTGTTTTCCGATGAGATTTGCGGCGCCACGCTGGACTTTCTTCTTGCTTGTGCTGCCCGTGGCTTTCTTCTTTGTGTTGCTCATGTTTTTCTTCCTTCGGTTTTTGCGATCGTGACACCACACCGGCTCGCCGATCGCGAGGCAAAGCCGTTCGCTCATTCCGCTACTCGCTCCCTTTTGAGATTCGCAACGCTGCCACACAAGCAGCGATAGGCGTAGAGTTGCCACAGCGGACTGAGTACGCTCTGACCCCAATACTTCATCGAGTGTCCGCACGCGCACAGCGGAGCCCGCGCATCCTCTTGACTGTGACGCTGAGAGGTGGATTTTGCGGGTTCTGTTTGGGTACCCAATTCGGCCTTTTTTCGTGCTAGGTCGCTCCGGGCCGCCGCGGATAGGAGAGCGTCGATCCCCAGCTCGCGGCGGCGCTTGACCCCTCTTTCGGAGATTTCAAGCTGTTTTGGCGCTTTTTTCCTCTGTTTTGGGCCACCCATGCAGCCACCTAACTACACTCGACCAACAAAGTCAAATCAATATACTTAAACTATTGATATTATTGAGTAATTAGGGATGCGTGCTCAAATATAGATTTTACGACTGAGTATTTCAGTCTTCATGCTGAGAAGCGTAAAAGATGATCTCGTCGATGAGTGCTTTATCAAACGGCCGCTTGGTCGGGGGTTTGATGATAGAGCAGTCAATACCCTTTGGGAGATTGCCAAGCCCGAGTTTCTCCAATGCGTTACCAGGATCACGAACAAGGTTTCGGTACTCAATCGTGGGTATCCACGACAGCCGGCGAAACTCATCCTCGTGTGCTTGCCAGCGCAGCAAGAGTTTGGCTGTGAGTGATCGTGACCAGTCTTTAGCTTTGAGCCCGAGGGCGCGACAGTCTTTGCCAACGAGATCAAGTCGCAGGTAGTGGCTCTGCACTCCCATGTGCTCACGGGCACTCAGGATCGTGTTGTACGCATCACGACGGATGCCAATGATTTTCACGTTCGGGAACACACGCAGCCACCTCTCGACCAGCCACAGATTCATGTGTGACTTATCGAGCAAATAGGGCTTGGTGCAGGCTTTGAGTTTGCTCTCATACCACTCTCGCGCCGCGTAGAGCGCGTCCCCGTCGTTGTAGAGGGCTGCTTTGGTAACAAGACCAAAGATAGGCTCTTCCTCTATGTAGCCTTCTACACCCGGGTGTGAGGCAATGAGCTTGCCGAGCAAGTTGGTGCCACTACGACCGTTGCCGACGACGAGAATGAGTTGGGTCATTTCTTGAACCTCTTTTTGATCCACAACCAGAGTCACTCATGCCGCGGCGGCACGTCGCGAGTGATGAGGTTAGCAAACTGGTACATGGTAATTGGCGGATCAATGTGCTCGCATGATGACGGGCAGTGATCCCCGTGGGGGATGGCGTGGTAAGGCCGAGGCTCAGCGAGCTGCCCGGAGCCGTTGCATTCCCAGCAACAGGTTATTCCTTCCGTGCCGCCGCCCAAGGAGCCGGTGTGTACGTGCCCGGTGCCGGCGCACTCGTCACAGACCTCTTCTATGACAGCTTTGTGTCCAACAAAGTAATCGGAGACCTCACGTATCTTCTTCACACGACCCCCGAACGCGAGAAACCCGTGGCGATGTGCCTGATTTGTGATGTTGTCACACCATATTGAAATGCGATTTCGCGGGTAATCTTTACTGTGTTGAGTAGTTGGTGAATCTCACGCACTTGTTGATCAGATAATTTCTGATTCGGGTTACCTGCTTTTTGGAAGTGCGAACGTTCTTTACGCCAGCAGTCACGTTGATTGTCCAAGTGCGTGCCGGCCCATAGATGACTCGGGTTCACACACCTTCTTTCATCGCAGGTGTGACAGATGAATTTACCTAATGGGACGGTGCCATTTACAAGCTCCCACGAAAGACGATGAGCATACAAAATATCCCTGTTTAGTTGAAACTGCCCGTACCCATTTTTGGTGCTGGCTGTCCATATCCAGCAGTCACCACTCTGATCAACTTTTTCCCAGAATCTAAGATGCCACGGTCTGCGCTTATTCATACAACACCAAAAAGGTTTAGGCCACCGAAGTATTTTCGCCCGTACTTATCTAAATATTCTTGGCACTGTTTCTCATGCCACGGGACGTGATCCAGATCGATAAGTGCTTTGACCTCGGGGTCCCACCAGGACTTTGGTAAGGGCTCGTAGTTGATACCTGTCTCGTCCATCGCTTGGTTGTATTGGCGTTCGATGATGTCGCTAGGCTTGTGTGTAGTAATGCGCTCCATCATCTTGTAGAAAGTATGTTTGGCCTTCAGGCGACGGTGACAGGCGAACTGCAAGTGCATCACGCCACCCTGGTACCGCTGCCCGATGGGCACACGTTCGGTCATGCCTTTGGGCTCTCTGGCGTGATGCTGATAGCCGTCATGCGCTCGTGGCTTCCAGTTCAGATCCGCCTTGTAACCGACCGCGAGGGAGATGCCAGCTGTTGACCAGACCGAGGCATCTTTGCGGTACTGGTCGAGGGTTCGCCATACTGGTACCATGGGCGCAATGGCGACCTGCCCAGGGGTGAGGTTCTCAATGGCTTTGCGATAGGAAGCGACACAGTTGTTGGTGACAATCTCGTCAGCGTCGATGAAAGCAAGATGAGTAGGTTTGAGCCCAGCCGTGAGTTCAAACATCTGTTGCCGGTAGTCCATCTCTCGCCAAACAGGGTCCGTCGTACCGTCAACGCCATCGGCGCAGCTCAGAGCAATTTCTCGGGTTCGGTCGGTGCTCGCGTGATCGAAGACGACAATCTTGTCACAGAGCTTGCGAGCGGCTTTGATGCTCGCTTCGAGAATCCATTCTTCATTGCGAGCCATGATCATGGCGACGATGTTGCTCATACTGCCTTTGACTTGAAGATTTCAGGAAATGGGAACGTTTGTGATGCGATTTGAATCAGGTCAAGCTGTTTAGACTCTGGACATGACACAACGTCTTCAGAGAGCTTGAGCCCCATTGATTGGTAGAAGTCGTCATATTTGTACTCAACACCATTGACCAACGCGCTCGGAATCCACTGAAACTTACGACCATAGGCCGCGGCAACGACGAGCCCGTGAAGTGAACTCGACCTGATGATCTCAGCCGCTAGAATTTGATCGAGTACCTTCTCAACGGGATCAAGAATGTTGACGACGTGTTTATTTGGGTTTGCGGCTGTGAGCTTCTCAAAGTCAACGTAATGAGGGACGATGACTTCACCTTCCAGGTTTTCGCCCTGAAGAGAGTTTGTATAGATGCGTGGTAGAATGAACCCAGAATCCGCGATGACTTCAGGCACATTATTGTTGTGCTCACGGGCTCGATATAGTGACTTCGGCCCTCGAACGCTCAGAATTGTGATACCTGCCGGTACCCGGTGTTGCTCATGAGCGATTCCACACCCCCATGCTGTGTCGTTCTTGGTGCAGTTATTGAGCATCGAACCCGAGAGCACGTAGCGTCCCGGAGATAGGGTATAGGCGGGCTCTTTGCCGGCTCGCCTCGCGAGATACGGTGCAAGCTCGTCGCCGAAGTTCGGTGACAGGCACCATAGCATTCTGACAAGTGGTCTATTCATTTTGCCCAGATCATGTTGTTGCCATCATGCCACACGTACTTGAGCCTGAAGCGTTGCCGCTCGCGTCCCAAAATTTGATATGTCCGGGCGGATGGTTGGAGTTGATGGGTGGCAGGCTCACGACGAGCGCGGCGTTGATTGTCAGAACGTCTTTTCGATCCTTGTACAGCTCTTTGAGCTTTGGAAACACCGAGGGCGAGGGCTCGATCAAGGTGCCACTCCAACCATTCTCAAGCAAGTGCCGGCTGTTGGAGAACTTGATGCCTGTGTAGGCGCCTATGTCGAGAAAGTTGCCTTTCTTGATGCCGAGACGCTGCACCTGAGTGATGAGGATCTCTTCTTCACGTCCCTGGGAATAACTCACTTCTGTACCTGCTCTGCAATCCAAGGGTAGGTCTCTGCCAGCCCTTCTTTGAGGGTGCGCGTCGGCGACCAGTCGAGGACAACTTTGACAAGATCAAGGTTGGCGTTGCGCCCACGAACGCCCTTAGGCTTGGTCTGGTCGTAGACCCGCTTGACCTTTTTACCGGACACGGCCTCGACGTGCTCGATGAGCTTGTTGACCGACACCATTTCATCGGTGCCGATGTTGATGGGCTTGTTGTAGTCGAAGAGCATGAGGCGAATCAGACCCTCAACGCAATCGTCGACGTAGCAGTAGGATCGTGTCTGTTTGCCATCGCCCCAGACCTCGATAGGGTCCCCGTCCTTGGCCATGGCGATCTTACGACACATGGCAGCCGGCGCCTTCTCTCGGCCGCCATCGTAGGTCCCCAGCGGACCGAAGATGTTGTGCAGCCGCGCGATGCGAGTATCGAGGCCGAAGTCCTTGCGGTAGTGGCGACACAGGCGCTCGGTGTAGAGCTTCTGCCAGCCGTAGCCGTCTTCCGCGTCGGCGGGGTAGGCGTCCGACTCTCTGAGCCCGGGGTTATTGAGATCGTTCTGACGGTAGCCTGGATAGACACACGCTGAGGACGTATAGAGGAATCGACCGACCTTGCTCCGATAGGAGGCATCAAGGACGTTCAGATCTATGCGAGTTGAACTCGATACGATGTCTCCCTTGTTGTTCTCGATGTAGCCGATACCACCCATTTCCGCAGCGAGATGGAAAACAAAGTCTTGACCACTGAGGAAATCTTCGATGCAACGCAAATCGACAAGCATGAAATCCCGCGAAGGGTGATCGCCCCACTCGGGGTGCTTGCGGTCAATACTGAAAACATCGGCGCCTTCGGCGACGAGTCGATTTGATAGGTGGTGACCAATAAAGCCACCAGCGCCGGTCACCACAACCTTAGCGCCGGCAGGGAACGTACACTGCCGATATGATCCGGGGAAGCCTTTTGTCTGGCGTCCGGCGAACGTGGCCTTGTCCTTTTCCCAATACTTCACCTCGTTCACCGACTGGTACTTCTCTTTCTTGATGCCGGGGCGAAGCCAGTGGTGATGACGCTGCGCGAGATCAGGTCGCTGCCAGAGCACCTTGCGTATGTCGGCGACGTACCTGAGTTCTTCATCACCGTAGAATTGGAAGTATTGCCCGCAGAAGGGGCCGTTGCCGTTGTAGGACCTCTTGAGCCACTCCTTACCGAACCATGGCGAGCCGCAGATCTTGTCAGTGCCTTGCAGGTCGTCGCCGATGGGCTGCATGACAAAGTAGCCGTCAGGGAACTTCTCGTAGCACTGAGCCGCAATGGCTTGCGCGTGGAGTTTCGGATCGGGGTCCATGTCGTCGCCGCCGCAGACCATGATGTCGGGGTAGTCGCCAAGCTTCTCTCTGAGCTTCTGCGCCATGAGCCGCGCAGAGACGTAATAGCCCTCGTACTTGTCGCGAAACAACACCACGTCGGCGCCGACTGCTGCGTGATCTTCGACCTTGCCGTCCAATAGTGCGATGGTCTTGTAGCCCTTCTCTTTCCACTTCTTCAGCGTGGCCTGTGCCCGTGGGACGTTGCAGGTGGGAATGGCGTACCAGATTTCTCGCTCAGTCTCAGTCATTGGGTCGCTCCGGCCAAAGTATGATGCTCAAAGGAGTAGCTATCGTGTGTGCCGCCTTGCCCACAATCCACTCGATTTGTGGCGAGAGCGTGTCACGGTCACAGAGATGAATGTTCGGGCAATCGCGCTGTTTTTCTTCGCCGCGCATTCCGCAGGACTTACACCGCCAGGCGTTAAGCTCTTTGGATAGTGCTTCATTTGATCCATTCTCTTCGAGGTTGCACTCCAGAAAAAGTCGACGGGCTCGGATGCGTCGGAGTTCCGGGATGTTTTGGATGTCCTCGGGACTGTCAATTTTTACCCCTGCCCACACGTTCTTAGGAATACCCCCTTGAGGGCTATTGAGGTTGTGCCACGATTCCGGCGTGAGGCGACGAAACCACGTCGGGTCGTCAAGTAGGAAGAGCCAAATCTTCTCGGGCTCGCCGAGCAGATCGCCTTTTGTTTGCGCGATCCACTCAAAGAGTAGTGGAGTATAATGACTCCGAACTAGTACATATCTGCCTTCGGTCCTCGCATTTTCAGGCCAAACGCTATCGTAGTAGCTCTCAGTCATCGTCTTCTTCGGCTTTCTCGTCATCATCTCCAAAGTCGGGCTCACCGTCGAACAGAGATAACGACGGCGCCTCTTCAAAAACGGCTTGGATAGCTTCCACGCTACGAGCCGCGCCGCCCGTGTCATCGGCGATGATTTCGAGGAGTTCCAAGATTTCTTCATCCTTTTCCTTTCCTTCGGGCTCGATAATCATTTGCGTGATGGCCTTGAGTGCCTCGGTGGCGTTGTCGACGCGAACCAGCGCGGCCAGAACGCGGGCGAGGATGAAGTCCCGGATTTCAGAATCGGATTTATTGCGCAGCAACTCGGACCCTCATTTCTGTTTTGATACCCACAATTTTCTGTTCAGCGTCGCAATGAACACAGGTGTTCACAGCACCATTAAGATCACCAACCGGCATGAACGATAGAACGCCCTGGAAGTTGTCGTGGTTCCCACACTGCGGACAAGGCACGTTGCTCGCCGGTCCTGATACCACCGTGAGTCCGATTTGAACCCAGATATATGGGTCCTTGAAAGTGCCTGTGACGACGTTGTGGCGAGCGCAATGATCACACTCAAACTTCGTCTCAGTGGTGATGCCCGAGGCGAAACTCTGATTGCCACCGAGATTGGCGTGCTGTGCTGATAAGTTGTTCGGCTGCCCACAGTGATCACACGGGACGGCAGATAGGAATCCTGTTTTCACGATGCACCCTCCTTGAGCTGCTGAAGTGTCTTTTTGCCGGTCGGCGTGAGCCGATACGTGCCGATGGTCCCGGGGCCAGCGCCGTTGGTACGCGCGACATGGCCACTGCGACGCAAACGGTTGATAGTCTGCGGCACACCCGTTTCTGATGGGTATGGAATTTTCCTTAGAATCTGGGCCTTCGTGATGGAGACCGACTCTGGAAAAGAGGCGATGGCGAAGAGCACCTGCTTGGCAGCGACGCCAAGTCGACGATTAGCCGGTGGGTTACTTCGCTTCGCCATTGAGAAGGATGTTTTGATACATCCTTCGGGGGTGGGTTGTCAAGTTATGGCAACACCACAACGTGTCCAGGGTCAGTGATGACCCAGATCTTCCCCTGGTAGTCTTCGCGCGGGACCATCCCAATGTTGCCTTGGTGAACGTCGGCTAACAGGTACCCGTGTGACATGAAGGTGGAAAAAGCAGTGCCAACCTCACTAGATCGATGTTCGTTCTCCATGAGTTCGGCGATGATCTCACACGCGCGCCACGAGGCGGCTAGTCGATAGGCGCCGCGCTGGCCCGTGATGATGTTTGGATAGCTATGCTGTGACTTACCCTCGGCATCCTCACCACCGATCTTGTTCCAAGCCCAGCGGTCGAGGTCCTTTGCCTCAGCCCAAATCTTGCCAGGCTGTCTGGAGTTGTTCAGCGTGATCCGAAATCGGGCTGCATGGTCTTTGAACTGGCTGAGTCGTAGAGCAAATTGGTTGCGGCATTGTTGCTCCCACTCGTCGACGAGGTAGCCTGGGTGAGTCAGGTAGCCAACCTCGTAGGCTTCCTCGCGCCAGATCGCGAACACCTGTCGCCGCCGGAACGTGAAGGTGAGCGGGATGATGGCGTAGTAGTCGACAATGCCAACCGGCCACCGACCCTCTTCGCGGAGTCCCTCGGTGAGCTGGATGAAGTCCGATTCAGTGTGATCGCTGGTGAGCTTGAAAACAGTGCCCTTGGTATCCGTGGGCATCACGACGCCGAAGTGCCCGGTGCCGTACTCCTTGAAGACCCACCGCTTCTCGTCTTCGACGGGCATAGGCAACCCGACCGTCCGGATCTCGGCCCAGTGCTGCTTCAGAGCGCGGTTCGACCAGGGTGGGTTTTGGTGCATCACTCACATACTTTAGTGCATCGTCAGCTCTTCGAGTTCGTCCAAGTCGCTGTCACTGAGCAAGCCCGCGCTGCCGAGGATGCCCCCATCGGTGTCGATGCCATCGAGAATGTCATCATCGTCCGACGCAGGCGGCGGGGGTAGCATGGCTTTTACCGAGCCCGAGGTCAGCGCGCTCCCCGTCGTGTCATTGGGGAGGTCGGCGACCATCCAGCCGTACTTCGGGAAGTAGGTCTGTACCACCGTCTGAGCTGCGGCGATGGACGCGCCGATGGTCGCAGGGGTGTGGTACTTCTCGACCTGGGGGATTCGATGGGCGATGAGCCATGTCCCACCAGCCGCGGCAAGAGAACTCAGTACGGCGACGTGCTTGCCACCATTCGGGAACCGCTTCTTCGCCAGGGAGTGAACAATACGAGCGAGAAGACGTGTACCTGCGTAAGCGACGAAGCCGGGAATGATGAGTTCTGTCATGTCCGCGCCGAGCGGAGGATTGGGCTTCGCTTTGGGCTTCGAGATGGTTTTTCGTTTCCGGCGGAAAGCGGCCGGGCTGTTGCCGCGCTTCACTACTTTGGGCATCTAGTGTTCTCCTTGTGCGCGCCGCCGGAGAGCTTCGACGCACAAGCCGACTTATATCAAGTGTCTGGAAAGATTACCAGAGCTTGGCGCCACTGGCTATCTAGTCCTCAATATTCCAGTAGTTACCCTCGGGGTCGGGTAGCTCGATGTCTGGAAGCGCCATCTGGGCCATGAACGACACGGTGCCGTGGTACTGGGTTTCGACCGGTTCCGGGCCGGGGCGGGTGTAGAGTGTAACCTTCTCGCTGGAGAAATCGGCGCCACTGTCGAGGATGTCTTCCGTGATGATGACGTGGTAGCCAGCGGCTTTGAGTTGTTCTTCTTCCCGAGTCGGCTCATCCCAATACGAGTCAATGATTTCTTCAGACCAAGGCCGGAAGGTCTCAATCTTGACGACCCGATCCTCGTAAAAATCGTTCAAGTATCGGCGCTGATCGACGAGGTGGATGAGCACCTGATCGGGTAGAGTGCCACCCTTGGCCCACTTCCAGGCAATGCGGTCTGCCTCTTCGCCGTCGTAGATGTTGAGGATGGCAGCAAAGGGGTTCAAGTGATCTTGAGACTCGGCAAAGATCACCTGCTCAGGAGTGCTCGACCTTTCGTACTCGAACTCAGACCACTGATCGGCAATCTGCCAAAGGTCGTCTTCACTTTGGAGTGACCTCAACGCTTCACTGCGCGTATAGCTGTAGAGTTCTTCCTTTGCCTTGAGCATGGCGTCAACATCCGGCAGCGCGTCGAGCCCGGTGACATCGAGGGTGATGACGACGGGGTAACCATTTTGGCTGTTCTGACGCCATGCGCCCATGGCGTAGGCGGCGGCAATATTCCAAGTTCCCGAGGTGTGAACACCTATGTGGGGATCTTCGGCGAACTCTTTGAGTCGCTTTGGGTCGCGAATGCGATGAAAGCTGACTTTGGGATCGGCGAGGATGGGGTTCAGCTTCTTCATTCCCTTTGTCTTCTCATCAACACGCCAGAGAGCCTAGCAGCTCCACGTCGTTGGTTGCAACCACGCACTTAGCGTGATCTCGGCTACTCGGGTCGGCTGCAATGCTCCGTCTCTCGTCCACGGGCACGACCGTGAGCCAGTCAGAATAAAGGTGTTGAATCAATTCGGTGTTGGAGTTGTGAAGTACAACCTTGCAGCCGCGGGTGTGAGCTTCCCAGAGCGCCATCGCCAACCTCTCTTGGTCGAACTCAGAGAAGCCCTCGGCCGTGTAGCTGTCGTAGACCCCATGGTAGGGCGGATCGGCGTAGATGAGTGCCCCGGGCTCGGCAATGCCGATGACGGGGGCGAAGTCGAGACAGGCGAGGTCGGCCCCCTGTAGGGATTGTGATAGGGCTTCAAAAGACTTTCGTTTTATCGCCGATTCTCGATAGGGGACATTGTGCTTCCCGGACTTGTTCACACGCCAGAGCCCATTGAAGCTCAGACGATTGAGATAGACGACGCGAGCGGCGCGGAAGAGTTTGTCCTCGGGATGGTCATCTCTCACTTGAAGGTAGGCCGCTTTGTCGACACCATAGGTTGCGTAAACTGAGAGCGCCCACGCTAGTCGCGCTGGGTCTCTCTGAACACACTCGTAAAATTCAATCAGGTCCGGGATCACGTCGGTGAGTATGGCATTGTGATGCCCTAAGTAGGCAGCCATCGCCGCCGAGCCGAGGAAGGGTTCGACGTATTGCTTGCCCGTGGAGAGATAGTTGTGAAAAGCGGGACCGAGGTATTTGGTGGCCCACTTTTTTCCGCCAGCCCATCGAAGTAGGCCGAGAGCTTTAGCTGGCTCCGTCACTCATCTCTTCCTGCGTAGTCGGCACGAGCATCGCCGGCAGATCGCCGGCTTTGCGGATCAGATAGCGAATCACTTCCGTCCGCGTGACCCGGTACTTCTTCGCAAGCTTGTCGAGGACTTTTTTCTCTTCCGGCCAAATGTCAAAATCGACGCGGACCTTCTTGGGGTTACGCATCGACTTGCTCATAGCCGCCCTACGTACTTGAGACCGACGCCAACAGCGTCCCAGATGTCCTTCTGGTGTTTCTTGTCTTCGACGATCTGCACCCGGCTCAGCTCCTCGGTATCGAGCTTGCTCTTGATGCGCTCGATCATCGTGTCTTTGGGTACCTGTCCCTTCCACTGTTTTGGTAGGTAGGTCACGATCTCCGCACCCGGAACGTTCAAGAACAACCCGGCGAGGGCGCCGTTCATCAAGGCGACCTGAATGATGTCCTGTTGATCACCCTTTTGAAACTGCGCAGGGTAGATATAGGGAATCTCCATCACGAGGTGCTGTATCGCGTCAGGGATCGTGTGCGCGCCAATGTCTTCAAAAACTGCCCACGCCGTCGCGATGGGCCAAGTCACAAGACCGGCGATCTCTTTGTCACCCTTGGATAGCCACGCGGTGGTGAGTTCGCCGTTCTCGAACAGCGCGGCGCCAGCTTGGCGCACGCCCGGATCAATTGACAGAATCATTTTACATTACTCCTAACTTCACGACGGCAGATCTTGCCAACTGTGCTGATGTAGATGTCGTAGCGATCCGCTATGACTTTGTGTGCTTCCCCGCGTGTGGCTGCGGCACGGATTTCACGTACCTGTTTGTCTGTGATTACTACTTTTAGGCTCCGACGAGGTATTTCTTTCGTGTGTACATTTAAGGTGCTGGAACTCACTCCAAACCTTTCTACAATTTCCCCAATTGTATTTTTTCCTGCTTTGTATGCAGCTATCGCAGCCGCTAGCTTCTTTGGATGATCCCCTTTTTGGTGAAACAATCTCCTTTTTGACAATGCATCGTGAATATTGTCTTTTGTGGAGCCAAGCCACAAATGCTCAGGGTTCACACACGGAGGGTTGTCGCAGGAATGACATGACTTCTTCTCCTTGGGAGGGAGCTTTCCATTCAACACTAGGAAAATAACCCGGTGGGCTTTCTGTGCCTTGCCTTCGAGCTGAAATATACCGTAGCCGTCCTTATCAGTCGCAGCCGTCCAGACCCAACAATCTCCAGACTGATCTACTTTCTCCCAAAATCTTTCATGCCACTCGGTCATGAATCCACTCCTTGTTGGCTTTCTTTACTGGCACGAGGTTCCCGTGCTCGTCGTTAACAGGCTTCGCCCCCTTGAGCCAGCTCCGCGCCATCGCGACAGTGGCACCGATGGTCACATCAGGGCACCAGTGCTTCGCACACGCGACCATGATCTCCTGCATTCGCCGAGCGGCGTCTGACGAAGCAGCAGTGCCGATCCACGCCTCGGGGATTTCCAAGCCGATCTCGTCATGCGCGAAGAGCCACGGGCGCGAACCATAGAGCGGCGAGTCGGGAACTGCGTAGCACTCTTTGGTCACGAAATACAACGAGTCTTTCGCGAGCATCGCGGCGAGGTGCTGGAAAAAATAGTTGCAAACCGACGTATACCGAACGTGTCCTCGAACAAGTTTGGAACGTGGATGCTGCAAAAACCGACAATCTCCTTCTGGACCGATGCTGTTAGCGCAATAGCTGAAGTAATCATACAGCTCCCACGCATCCCTAAATTGTGTTAGCAGTCGAACAGCAAATTCCCGGGTGATGTCCATCCCATAACCGTTTTTTGCGTATTCAACAAAAGCATCGGGTCCAAGGCCACCCGCGGCGCCATAGTTACAGATCTTACAATACTGTCTAGCGCGCTCGATCTCCGGGTCACCCTCTTCGTACCTCTTTAGACACTCGTCATAGGGAATCTGCAACAATTTAGACGCAAAATCTATATGAACATCGCGACCAGCATTGATCGCGTCTGCGAGTTTTGAGTAGCCGAATAGATCAATGCACGTCTGTGCTAATGTACCCATCTCGACGGTATCGAGATCACAAAACGCGAACACCCACCCCTCGCGAGGCACGATGCAGTCGCGGATGCCCCCCGAGCGTGGATAGTTCTGAATGTTCGGCCTCGCACAAGAGGTGCGGTAGGTCTCGATGATAACGTTGTAGTGACACTGGATCGGGTGATCGAAGCCGTGCTTGAGTACCTTGATGTAGGTTGAGATTTGCTTCTCGACCCGCTTGACCTCACTGAAGGCCCACAGGCCGATATGCTCGCCCTGCGCCATGCACCCGCTGTCGGCTTTCTTGTGTGCGTCGAAATCGAGCCCACACTCAGGACACGGCACGCCCTGAAGCTGCTCGCGCTTGAGTGAGATAAGCCCGGTCCGGGTGAGCATCGGTTGCTTGACCAGGCGCGCAACTGCGGCGCGGGTGGCCTTCTCATTCTTGGTGCTGCTCTCGCGAATGAAGCCGTAGCTCTTGACGACCTCGATGTGTGCCGCCATCTCGTGACCTAGCGCGGCTTCGAGCGCGAGGGTCTTGCCCCGGTCGGTGCGGAAGCCGCGGGTGCTGGCCAGTTGCAACGCCCACGCATGAGCCATGTGTCGCCAGTTTTGCGGTAGCCCGCTCTCGGGGAGACCCTCTTCCTGCGCCTGCCATACGTCGAAGGCGTCGATGGAGTCGCCGACCGCGTAGTCAATGAACTCTTCGGGCCAATGTTCGATAGCGAGACCATCCACTTCCCCGTAGCGGAGCTGCACACTGTCGGCGCCCTTCTTCGGGCGGCGGCCGGTGTACTCGGCTACCAGCGTGGCCTGATCGAATCTGGATTTGTTCCACTTGTGTGAGTCGGCGTCCCACTCGAACTTGAGCTTGCCGGCGTAGTTGGCGATGACCGCTTGTCGAATCTGGTTGTCGTGTATTCGGTTCTGCTCGATGGCAGTGAAGACCAACGACAACAGCGTTGGATCTTCGACGCAAGCGACGCAAAGATCGTAGGGCAGATTGTGACCTACAAGAATGATCGTCGGATCGAGTAGCCACTCGCGAAGCTTCACGAGCCCTTCGGTGGCGAGAAAAAGATCGGCGTTCTCGCCGTCGCAGGAAGAGATGCAGACCAGCTTCGGCGTGTTGCAGCCGTCCACAATCGGATGCGTCTCAATGTCCCAGGCGATGACGGTCACAGTATCTCCGGGTACTCTTTGAACAGATCGAACTGCGGGGCGGCGCCAGGCCCATCTAGATCCGTATCACGAGTGAGTCTGTCTAGATCAATCGGTTTGCCACCCGTCTGAAAAAAGTGCTCTTCTTCCAACGCGCCAACCGGCACCACGATAAGGTGGCCGCCCATCAAGAACGCGCCGGGTCGTTCTAGCTTATCGAGGATGCCCCGGGTCTGCGGTGCGTTGTGAAGTTCGCAAACCGGGAAGCCTTCAATAGTTGTGGACGACTCGTAGGGGCAGTTAGCGACGCCGCAGCTATACCGATCTGAACTCATCTTTCACCCACCCTAGAAGCCCATAACCAGAAATGTCTTTCCAAGGACTCTCGCCGCCGAGGTCTCTGCAATCGGTACCGCGCTGCGCGATGCGTGAGAGCTTGTCGAGCACCCGCACGACGAGCAGTGCATCGGTCATCTGATAGGACATGATCCCTTGCGGGTAGAGAATTCGCATGATGTCCGCGCTCTTGCCGGCAGAATCCCCGTACTGCTTTTGCTTTTCGGTGACGAGCCTACCTATTTCATCACCGCGCTCTTCATAGATATTCGGTCCTGCTTCATCGAGTTTGAACGTAGGCATAATAACGTTCTCCACAAAAAAGGGGTCCTGCCCCATCTGTCAACATGAGAGGGCGAAAGGATTAACTCCCTCTCGATGGAGCAGGACCGAGTCTTTCTCTACCGTGCGTAGTCGCGAGCGTTCGTCGGCACGAAGAACTCGTGCTTGGTGAACTGCTGTTTTTTGATCTTGGTGATGATCGTGTACGCACGCACACCACAGATCGCTCCAGCGAGCGGTTGATCTTCGGCAATGATGCTGTCAGCATCCTCGTCGGAAATCGCCACGTCCTTCACGACCGGCATCGGATCGGTGGGAGAGCCGTGGATGAACATCATCGTGGCCGTCGCCGCACGCATCGCGTCGACCATGTTGCCGTAGCTCGTCTCTTTGAACTGTGCGTCGGAGAGAGGCACGTAAAAAGAGCGGATGCTACCCACCTTGATCTCGTCGTTGTTCGATTCCAGCACCTCGAACTCGGCGATGAACGCGGTGTGCCCGTCGCGCTTCGTGATGACCTTCATCGACTGCACACGGCAGACGAAATCACCGTCCTTGAAGTAGTTCCCACCGCCGGAGCCGTGGAACTGGTTCAGATTCATTCCTGCAAACATGCCCATTTTCTTGTCTTTCTATTGTTGTTGTGTATGTTGTGTGTGTTGTGTCTTCAATATTTCAAGCTAATCAGATCTAGGTGCGTCGCATAAAAGACACGCTGTAGTTGGCCCATGCTCTCCTGTACATACGGCGCGTCGTCGTCCATGATTCGTTCGAGAGATTCTGTGCAGGTGTGTTGGAAATAGTCACAGATCACCTCATCTTCAGGCTGCCCCGGGCGATGCGTTCGCGCCATGAGCTGCTCGAGCTTACTACCACTCGGCGCGAAAGACGTAAATAGGTTTCGACTGTATTGATGTTGAAGATTTTTGCCGGTGCCTTGAGCTTCGATGCTGCACACGATCACGGGCTCGGTCGCTAGATCTGCGTCCGCTCCGGGGCCATAAAAAGGAAAGTGCTTGGCGAGAGCTTCGCCGACCGCGCGATGTTCGTACCAAATGATCGCTTTTTTGTCCTGCTTCTTCGCCCACACAATACTGGCCCGGACAATGAAGTCGTCAATCCAAACAGGGATGGTCGGCGGCTTGGGTTGATCTTTGAAAAGTCTCCACTCTGGCCAATATGCAGAGTCCCAGCACTTTGCCGGTTGCGGTGGTTTGCTACCCTCTTCGACCCACTTGTGCATTCGCTCAGCCGCGCGCTCCAAGAGTAAGGGGCTGTCCATGCCTGCGACGGGTCGCTTACGTTTTTCACGAACCTCGCGGTTCCAGTTGGCGCGAGCAGTCATCCACTCGCGATCGATGCCCGTGTTGGGCCAATCCCAGACGTAGTAGAAGCCGCTACTGAGTTGGCGCCGGTACGCGGCGAGCACTGTGGCCTCGGTGATCTCATCAATGAAATCGTGTGCCTCGTCGACGAGCTTCCAGGTGTGCAGGAGGTCCGCGATCATCTCGGTGATCTGCGACGGAATCTTGATCTGGATCGGACGCATGAGTAGGCTCGATCCCGTCTCCGCTTCGCTCGTGCCGACGACCCCGGGAGTTTCGACGAGCCGGCGATGAAACCCTTGTCGCGGGGTCTCGTCTTCATTGCAGAAGCGTAGAAGCGCGCCGGGTTCGAAAAGCTCAGCAGGCTTAGCGTCGAGGGCGCCGGACCAGGCGCGCAGCTCTTGATAGGATTTGGGTACGGGAGAGTTTTTGTGCAGCGCCAGCTCGGCAAGGTGTGAGTATTCCTTGAGCGAGCGCGTGGTCATCGTGCCACTCATGCCGGCGAATCGACACTGGGGGTGCTCTTCCATGAAGCGGAGAAATCGGCCGGTTCTGACACTTTTCGGGTTTTTTAGACAGTGCGCCTCGTCCGCAATGATTGCATCTGGATTCAATTCGTCTAGTATGTCGTCCGTTTCAGCGTCCGACAGCTCGTGATAGGAAACAATGTGCAGGCGATCTCGGGGAATCAGGAAGTGTTTGCAGTAGAACTCGTCAAGCTCACGGATGAGTTGTCGCTTGAGGCTTGGCTTGACGAGGTAGACCGCGCAATCCGAGTCGAGAGCCTCGGGGAGCAAGAGGCCAATGAGTGTCTTGCCGGCCCCCGCGCGGATGGGAGCAAACAAACCGTTCTGTGCCGCGGCCTCGATCAGCGCCGCACTCTGAATTGGCCAGAGCCGGTACGGGCTTCTCTCGCGCACGAACAGCGGCGAGAGGTCCGGGATGTCGTTCAGATCTAAGATTCTCCTTGGGAGTTTCTCGATGCGTTGAAGCTCCCACGACGCCACGACCTTACCCGCATAGCGAGGTTCGGTCGCGGCGCCGAGGTTGAGCTTCGTCGCCATTACCGGATCGACCTAACCACCCGAGATGCGTGTGGGATGAGGACGTTGAGTGCGTCCTTGCCGATGTTGTTCGAGGTCGACACGCACAGAGCGCCGGGAACCTCATCGAGATTGGCCCGGACAGCATCCGCAATGACGGCCTTCTGCTCGCCGAAGTCCAGCCGCATAATGTTAGCTGGCTTACCTTCTGATTCGAGAATTTGCCCGACCGCTTCCTCGATGGGCGCGAACCAGACCTCGAAAGGCACCGCTGGCTTGCCACCCACGACGGGCTGGCAGTCGATGTACAGCTCGAAGCCGCCTTTGGCGCCTCGGGGGGCTGCCTTGGGTTTGACGGCCTTGACGGGCTCCTGAGCGGTCACAGCAGCCAAGGTAGCGGCGTTGGCCGGCTGCACTTCCTGGGGCGGCACGGCGGCCATACGAGCCCGCACGAAGGTCGGGATGGTCGGCTGGGCCTCGGGGGCCTGGGCCTGCGCGGCGACAACAGCCGGAACGACAGCAGCGACCGGCGCGGCGCTAGTGCCGTTATCAGCGGCGGCGAGTTTTGCGTTCTTCAACTTCTCAAGCATCGGGTTTCCCATCTCTGTTCCTTTTCCTTTGGTTGTTTTTCGTCCGAACGTGACGACGTTTTTCTCAAGCCCGCATCGTTCCCGGTGAGGGCAACCACCATGGTCGCCGCACGCCTCGTCATTTGGATCGATGAGGGAAATCTCTTTGGGTCCAGCTTCGATGGTGGTCATCCGCTCGACCGCTGGGAGTGCCGTTTCATTCCAATACTCGTTTACGGTGTCTTCGACAACCACTAACGGCACATACAAGATTCTCGGCGCCGCTTTTTTCGGCGGCGGCATTCTTGTCTCGATGCAGAAATGCCCAACTTCGAGTGGGCCTTGATGACCAGCCATGTACGCCCACTTGGCGTAGGACATCATCTGTGGATCTTTGCTGAGTTCGATGGGCGTCTTCGCGCTGCGTAAGCTGCCCATCGTTTTGAAATCTGGGCAACGCCTTATGGGTTGTACGTCGTGAAAAAAGTCGATGAAGCCAAGCCAGTCGGGCAAACCTTCTCGGGTAGGAATGACGAACTTGTGCTCGACGAGATAACTACGATCTGGACCGGGCTCGGGCTCGGGCAAAAGTGGGATCGTCTGGTTTCGATGCACGTACTTGATAGCAGCTTCCACGTAGGGACGTAGGTCAAGCTCACCTTCTTTGGGCGCATCGGGCATGACTCCGTGATTGAAATAGTTCTCGACGACTTTGTGAACGGCCAAGCCGCGGAGCTGCGCCTCAGAAGGAGGGCTCCGCATCTTCATTACGTAAGTCCAGAACCAGCGCCGATTGCAGCGTAGGAACATAGAAACTTGAGATGCTGAGGTGTGGTGCATTATTTCACCTGAGTTAGATATCATTTTACTAACGCTAGTCCTCTCATGTTCGCTTCAATCTTGTCCCAATCGCCAATGCCACTTTTCTGGACGTAGAACCTGAGTAGATCGAGGCGCACGGTGTAGCCGTCGCCATCCTGCACCGCAAGTTTGTCGAGTGAGCGGTTTGCGGTGAGCACCGTGGGTTTCATAATGTTCGACATGTAAACTTTCCAGTGGTCGAGCACCTCCTGCGTCCGCACTCGAATTTGTCCCCCACCGATCGACGTTGTGAGATTGCCCCCACCCTGGATAGCCATCCCTCTGGCGCTTTGATACAGCAGCGCCGGCTCCGTCGCCATGCGCGTGATCCATTCAAGTGTATTGTCGCTACCAGAGCCGTGGAGAACATAGTGCAAGTGCCAGTCCGTGAGTTCGTTCTGCATACAGTAGAATCGATCCCGCTTCGGCTCTCGCTCGGTGGCAAGCCACGCAACGTGATTAGCAAACTCACCTGACTCGATGAGCGCACCAATCCCCGGGCCGTTCCCGTTCTGCTCTTTCAAAAGTTTCTGGTGTAGATCTTCGACCCAAGGCTTAGAGACCACACTATTTACAGCGATGAATGTGATGCGCTCCTGGATGGCGGCGATGTCGTACTGCGTGTGATTGACGCCGGGCTCGTTGATGGCGTCGTAGTTGTTTGCTGTAATCACGAGTCGTAGTGAACCGATCATCGAGAAGGGATCTTTGAACTTGTGTTTGATCTGGTGCTCATTCTGTTGCGAAACGAGCTTACGAATGTCGCTGGTCACGCCGATTGGATCTTTGACTTCTTCTTCGATGAGAATGATGGGATTGTTGAAGTAGACAAAGCCACTCTTGCTCTTGAATTCGTTGTACTCGGTGGGTGAGCCGCGCTTCCAAATACTCGCGACCCCGTTGACGAAGAAATCTTTGCCACACCCCGGGACCCCGTAGAGATAGAGACCAGCGCACGGACCATCCAATCGAAAACACGCTGCACACCAATCCCGGAGTATGTCGGCTTTTGCACCCCCGAGTTTGTCTATGAACTCGTCAATGATCGGGCTGTAGATTGGCTCTAGATCTTCACGGAGAGGGGACGCAGCTCGGATGAATGCGCGCTCTTTCTCGTCGTAGTAATCCTCATTGATGAGCAGCGAGTACCTCACGTCGACGGCAACGACCCCGAAGGCTCTGGTGAGTTCTTCCGCTTTTCGAGGGCGCGACTTTCCGTTTTCCCCCACCACGACGAGATCAGCTCGATGGTTCGGCCAGTCTATATCGAGAATGCTCATCTCGTTTTGTTCAAACCACCGAGACAAAAATTTACCTTCGACAAATGAGTAGAGAGCGAATGATTTTTTGTGTTGGACGATGCGACAGAGCTGGGTAACACCCTCGGTCGTGATGGTATTGATCTCACCAAGAGGGCTCAACTCGATGTCTTTGTTTGCATCGGCTTGCTGCGCGGCCATCGCCGCTTGTTGCTTCTCGATGTATTCCGCGACCGCACGCTCAAGCATATCCTTGAGAATCTCGCGCTCCCTCTCAACAGTTGTTGACTCCTTACCAGAAACAGGAGGCTCGTCTTCCCATGCCTGAAACGATGAATCAAAAAGTCCGTATATGTCTTCGAGGTTCGGGTCAATTCCGAGTGCCCCTATGCCACCAAACACAATGGTTCCGACAAGAGCTTGCATTGTGGAATTGCGTTTGCCTGAAGGAGCGAACGACTTCCCGTCAAGCAGTAATTTGATCTCCGCTTGATTCTTGCTATCAGGTCGACGAGAAGCAAGATGGGCCTTCAAGCGATCAATGTCGCGATTTCCAGAGACCGCATCGATACGAGCTTTATCGGTCTTCGTAATTCGATGTTTGATTGGGGCCAATACGTCGATGTCGTAGGGCTCAAGATCCCCATTGCCGATCAACCTCACAGGGCGAGGTCGCTCTGGGATCTTCATGTTGTTGGTGCCCGGCAAGCGCCACTCACGCTCGATGCCGGCTGTTGGATCGATCTTGAAAAACACTCGGTCGCCAAAGCTCTCTTTGGTGGTAAAGCGTTGCTGAAATTTCTGAAAACGATTCCAGACTGACCCGGTAATGCCGGTGTCGTTACCGTCGATGAACAAAAAGATAGGCTCAAAGCACCAGTGCAAATGGAACCCATGCCCCGAAGACACTTCGAGGGACGCTGGTGGGATGCCACAGGTCGCTAGATGCTCGAATACTTCTTCACGACTTTTCGGAAGTTCGGCGGCGTCGGCAGCGTGCCCCTCTTGACCAATATCGAACTCGGCTGAGAAACACGGCAGCACACTCACCTCGGGACGCTTGCCGCGAATCGCAGAAGAGAAAAAATCATCGGGGCCGACGTCGACGTTTGCTCTAGCCATGATGAGCTTGCGGTCACGCAGGCCCACGTTGATGCGAAGATCTGCGCTCGCATTCAGCTCGAAAATAATTCCAGCAAGAGCGGCGAAGTCGGCATCGTCGTGTAGTGCTTCCAAAACCCGCCTGGCGGGGAAGTGGTGCGTACACTTCGTCTCGGGCTGCGTTAGTGAGAAAAGGTCGGTAGAGACCGAGAGAGGGTCAGTCCGTCCCCATAGGGCGAGCAAGAAAGCCCGGAGGTCCTCAGATGGCGATCGATTCATGGGGGTTGGTTGTAGGGGTGAAAAAGATCCTCGAAGGCGATCGGGGACCCCCTCATAACAAACCCGGGGGGAGAAAAGCAAGTTTTTCTAAAGTGAGCCTGTCAGGAAGAAAAATGGCCAGCCCAACCCATATATAAAAACGCCTTAGAACACGGCTTAGAACAAGGCTTAGAACAAGTATATTTTATGTTCTAATATTTGTTCTAAAGTATGTTCTAAGAGGTTTATATATATGGGTTGGGGGAAAGTATTTTTCGGATCGACCTTTCGGGTAGTTACAACTTTTTTATCAGAGACCATGCTTAGAACACACTTTAGAACACAAACCCAAAATCCTTAGAACAAGAAAATCTGTGTTCTAAGGATCGGCCCTTAGAACACAGACGGTATCCGATCCGTGTATTTACTAGACTTACAGAGGTGCTGTGTTCTAAGCATTTTGCTCCGAGACCTTTCTGACCTCCCTCTTACCCCCTCTCGGGCCTCATCAAATACTTGACGAACCACTGAGAAGCCGCTAGTGTCGCCTCGTATCGACCGAGTTGGTTTCTAGGCGCGAGTCAAGAAGATCTATTCGGTGATCGGGACTCAGAACCCTCGCCCTCCCCCGGGCGGGGGTTTTGTTTATGGACAGTAGTGGTAAGCTCTCACACATACTGATGCCCACCGATGAAGAACTTCAGGGCTTCCACAAGTGGCTGCGCAAGCGCGGTCGTTGTCAAGGCACCGCAGACCTCTATACCTACCAAGTCAGGCGCAGCTACACCGGAGGCGAAGACCCGCTAGACCGCCTCCTAGACGATACCGCGGCGCCGAAGACGTTGCACTCCATCGCCAGCGCCCTACGGGCTTGGGCGCAGCACACGCGCAATGACGCACTCAAGCACGAGATCAGCGAGATCTCTCTGCCAGCGGCGAGCCGCATCTCCGAGAAGAAGGTGCTCACGCGAAAGCAGTGGCTTGATCTCCGACAAGAGATCGACCAGGCAGATTACATCGACGATCCCGTCCGTGGTGTGTTGGGACTCATGGCGGCGCGCGGCTTCCGTCGTGGCGACGTGTTGAGGCTCACCCGGGACGTGATCAAGGATTCCTTCACCTCGGGTACGCTCACCTACGTCGCCAAGGGCCGGCGCCGGCTGTCCTTCCCCGTCACGCGTCACTGGGAAGCTAGCCTCAAGCTCTGCTACCCTCGAAAAGATGAGACCGTCGCAGAATGCGTATCCCCCGGGCACACCCTCGGCGCCGCGGAAAAGACCGTCTCTCGGGCTCTGACTGCCTGCGGGGAAGAGGTCGGAATTGCTAAGATTAACCCTCACCTCTTGCGCAAGACCTACGCAACGTACTATTACGAGGCTTGCAAAGATCCAGTGAAGTTGAAGGACCATATGCAATGGGCAGCAATCGAGACCGCGATGTTGTACGTCGCTCAGTCGAGCCAGAAGGATCTCGAAGCGGTAGCGGACACACTGTTCGAGGATCAGTAGTGAGCGACGACCGTTACATTGAGTGCGAGGTCATCCGCGAGGGTGAGGTCATCTGCGTCGTCACCGACGACAAGGTTCGCAACCAGCGCACGGTGATGTTTGCGAAAGAGTTTATGCGCGACGGCAAGGTCTGTCGGACCCCGTACCTAGCTAAACGGCATTTACCGGCCATTGCCCGGATGCTCGATCTGTTGCCGGCGAAGATCTAGCGCAGGCAGCTAGACACCGGATTCTCCCGGTACCTAAAAATTCTCTCAACCGCTCCCGGGTCGGGGCGAGTTAGGGAGTATTCGATGAGTTGCTCAACGACTCGTCGCTGGGAGTTGCCTTCGACGTGGGAATATGGATCATACTCGTCGAACATACTGCCCTGGAACATGATGTCTTTGCGTGTGGCAGGATGCACGAGCGCCGCTTGTAGACCGTCGCGCGAGGATACTTCGATGGGGCTGCCGTCCCGGAAGAAGTACAGGATGTTCTCGACGGCCATCTTCTTTTTGGTGTCGTAGCCGATGGCCTTGATGCCGTGCTCTATTGTGATGCGCGGATTGATAAGCTTTTTCGTGAGAAGAATATCGCCGTGAGGGAATTCGTCGGTGATGAGGGCGTAGGCGTCCACGCCAATGTCTTCAGGAATGAAACCAATGCCACCGGGGATGAAGTATTGCCACTTGTACCCCTGGTCTTCGAGGGAGATGAGCATCTCCATGCCGCCATCGTGCCAGTTCCAATCCCCCACGCGGTTTCAAACTCGTCTTCGGTCATATCAATCCCAAAACTCGTCCCGGTACCGCTCTAAGCTCTCTTCGAGTTTGTGGAAACAGAAGTCGCAGAGCGCGACCTTACAGATGGCCATCTCGATGACGTGCCGGCCGATTGCCTTTGAGCACTCGTGGCACGTCTTCGGGTCGGAGACGTTTTTGGTGTGGATCTTCACTACCTCACGAGCCCCTTGGCCCCGTGTTTCGCTCGCCCTAGCACCGTCTCATAGGCCACGTCGGCCTCGCGACCGCGGTAGCGGAAGTTGCCTTTGGCGATCTTTTCGATGTCCTTCATCATCGCGAGCCCCTTGGGTGTGAGGCTAGCCTCGAAATGGCGGGGTGGATTGCTATGATTTGCGCGGCGAATGTAGCCGCCTTCTTCTTCAAGAATGCCTTGATCAATGAGATCCCATACAAAATCTTTTCCACCAGGTAGCCCTTTTATTGCAGCCCAACCACCACCCTCATCGATTTTCCGATCAATTTGCTTAAGAATCACATCCTCCATATCATCAAAGGGTCGCTCTCCTGAGTCGTCATCGGGAGGATTCCGAGCGCAGAAGCCGACAGCATTGCCACCGCAGCCGGGACACGAGCTACTGGGGTTGTATTTGTCCCACGTCTTCTTCTCACCCGTCTTCATGTAGTGGAGTGCGGGTTCGAGGTCTGGGATACTCTCCGGGCTAATGTCAAGGTACTTGAGAAACTCAAGAGCATGATCCACCTCGGCTTGCCGGAATCCCTTTTTACCGATCTGCCCGGCCATATTATCCGTCCCGGGTTTGCGGTTCGCCTTTCCTTTGATCTGCTTCATGCGGACGGGATTTCCGTCGTCATCAAGCTCGGCGAAAGCTGTTAGCACTCTCTCTCCGTTGGCGTCGCGTAGCGAATAGGCTGCGGCCTCCCCTTTCGTGACCATGCCTAGATACGGTTGCTCTGGCCTACCAATGCAGTGCTTCTGTTTGCTGCCTTCTCGGTACAACTCTCCGGGCGTGAGCTTGACAACATAGGCACCATCGTCAAATGTGTAGATCGCTCGCTCTTTGTCGATGGTCCCTTCTTCGCTTTCTGGAGCTTTTTTACCAAGCGCCTCGGCGACTTCGGAGTCTATGTTGGTCCAGATTACATCGGCGACGAGTTCTAGGCCAATTTGCGTGGATTCAGTTTCATAGGTCGCGTAGTTCTTTTTTGAAGTGATTAGTGTGCGGATGCCGTCAGAATCAAGGTAGTCTTTTGCGTCGGAGCTTACGTGATTTTCCCAAGCAATATCGAGGTCACTCTCGATAACACCAGGGATCTCCTCTTTAAGCCACGATTGCTCGATGTAGATGTTGTCGTAGAGATCACAGGCCCAGTCATGAGTTGAGTAGACAGCACCATAACTGACATCCCAGTTGTTCACGTTTGAGATGGAGTCACGGGGAGTCGGCGGTTCGTTCTTGGAGATCCGCTTTTGCACAGCCCACTCCAGGCTGTTCCACTCATCTTCGTTGAAAGCACTCTTCGGCAGCGCCAGGATCTCTTCGTCCGTCATGTCTTCGAGCGCAACGTATTCACCTGTGTCGCCCTCTTCAAACAGATCTGGTTGACCACCGCGGTACGGGTTCGGCTTCACACTGCTATGGAAGTCTGTTTCCCGCGCCTCGAACTTGCCCTGTTCGTTGAGGTCGTTGAGCAGCTCAAGGAAGTCCTGCTTCGCGTCTTCGTCGCTGATGTAGAAGACCTCGGCGTAGATGAGCTTGTTCGTGAACCGCTCCCCGTCCATAGGCATGTACTTGCTCATGCCAGGCATCTTGCCGTAGACGTGGTAGCTCTTGCCAATTGTGACGTGGTGCTTACTCATTCTATTCCCTCGGCGTCAGCGTTTTCCTCGGCGCCCTCGATGTAGGGTTGCTCAGATTTCAAAAAATTGTACTCAACCTCTTCCCCATCGTCGGTGTCTGAGTCCGACTCGAACGGCGCATCGGTGTCTATGAGTTCGTCATAATCCTCAATCGGCACCCAATCTTCACCATCCCAGAGTTCGATGTCTATCGTTTCGATCCGCACCGAGGTTTTGTAGGCGTTTGCGAGCGCGTCTCGGGTTCCTACATCGTCGATATGAAGCTCGTCTTCTTTGAGTCCGCTTATACGCAAGACCACAGGGAACATAGGCATGTCTTCTTCGTCCTCATACCCCATGGGGTACTTTGGGTCTTCGACGTTATGTTCGATGAAGGCTTCGAGCCGCTCGGCCCAATAGCCAATGCCATCGGCCTCGGTGAGAAAGATGCTATCTTTCCGGTTGAAGTCGTAAGCAGCTGTTCCGATACTTCGTCCTTGTCGCTTTTCGTAATGTAGCCCGTGCTCCGCGATGTTAGCGAGGTGATGGTAGCTTGTGACGTGGAATAGGTATGGTGGATTTGCACGAAGACGAATCCCACGCTCTTCTGGAATCTTGTACTTCATCTCCCGTTCTCCATCTCTGAGTAGTACCCACTGTCAGTGATGATGAAGTTGTCAAGCAAAGCCAGATCCATGAAATCAGCCTGCTCTTTGAGCTTTTTCCACAGTCGGAGGTCGTCATCGCTCGGAGTGTTGATACCCGAAGGGTGTTGGTGAACTGTGATAATTGCTCGCGCGCCGATTATTACCGCGTTGCGAATCACCGTGGACGGGTGAACTGTAACGCTGGATAGGCCACCATCAGTGAACTCTTCGTAGGCGAAGACGTTGTTTTGGTTGTTCAAGTACAGAACAAGGAAAGTCTCATAGGCGTTGTCACCGATGACTTTTTGCGCTGCCCCTATCACTGCGGAGGGAGTGTTGATCGGAGGCAGTGGAGGAAGCTCCGACGTAGCAGCTTTGAGCTTGACGTAGAGCTTTTTTGGTTTGAAGACGGGCATTACCAATATCCTCTCGGGCAGTGCTCGGATTTCAATCTCGCCTTGGCATGAATCAGACAACCACACTCGTGGCATCGCACCCTAGAACGGTACGGGCACCGAGTGCAGATCATGAGACGCTCCTGCACCAAAGCCGGCGACGCCGGGTCTCTACCGGTCGCTACATTGAAGAGCCCAGCAATGCCTTGGAGGATGCCCATCGCATCTTAGCCCTTGACGTAGATACCGGCTCTTTGATCTTCTTCCCAACCTAGATTATAGAGCGCCTCATGTATCTCTTCTCCGAAGATCGAAGCATCACCATCGTCGTCGGTGTAGCGCGCAACGTACTCGGATATGGAGTCCAGAGAGTTAGGGATCGTGTCCCCGTCCCTGTACTCGCGTATAAATTGAGTAGCGTGCTTTTTACTGGAGCCGAACTTCTCCTGTGTGTATGACGGGTTGCTTCTAGGCTTTCCATTCAGCCCGTTTTTTATGCTTGTTATCCACACGCCGACTTCATCAATCCAAGCATCTATCTGTTCGACTCGATCCTTCCCAATATCGCCAGCCCGCCACACAGAAATAATTATGGCTCGTAGCTCTTTGAGAGCGGTTCGGTCCCTAATGAGATCAGAGTGGTGCCGTTGAAGCTCCCAGTGCTTTTCGTGTCCGGTTCCTGCGATGTTGGATTGTTGAAACGCCCCTTCTACGATGTTGTCGGCGGCCTCTGTGGCGTGTAATGCGATGAGTTGTAATCTCGTTGCCATCTCTATCCCCTTCGTCCTGTGAAGTACCAAAAGCCGGCGACGAACACCGCCAAAATGCCGACGTAGATGATCGCCGAACCACTCAACATCGAGGGCCAGGGCAGAATTGGAGCGTTGCGTAGGTAGATCCCAGGGTCCACGAGATTCCCCTCGTAACGGAGCTGGAAATGTAGATGGTTGAGCTTGTAGCCCCCAGGGCTCGTGTCATAGCCGACAAGGCCAATTCGTTGCCCCGCAGTGACGCGCTCGCCCGCTTTCACATCTCGTCGAATCAGGTGCATGTACTGGCTTCGCCAGCCTAGCGGATGGTCGATGACGATGTAGCCGCCCTTAGATGGCTGCGAACTCTCTGCGACGACTCCAGGCCCGTAGGCGAACACGGGGACGTTGCCTATCTCGTAACACTTCGATTGCTCAGGCAGCTTCGCGGTACCACAGGGGTTCCGGCGATACATGATGTCAACGCCACCATGCTCAGGCCGATTGCTCTCACGAAACCCACTTGAAATGCTCGGCGCTCGCCCATCCTTGTGTCTTGGGATAGGGTTGACGAAGACTGTCTGTGAGGTCGTGAGGGCGGTCACGGGCTTAGACCGCGAAGGCAGTGTTGTAGGCGGTGATGATTGCCGCGGTCTGCGGAACGGTCAGGGTGAGGTCGCGGATGCGCTCGATGGTCCTAGATAGGATCTCGATGACCTGCTCAACATGAGCGAGATTCTGAGAGGTTGTTGATATGGGTAGACGCTGGATCAAAAAAGAGGTCGGAACGAGCCATCGCATGGTCTCAGCTTGTTCCGCAATATTGTCGTCGAGTTCTGATAGACCGTTGTCGCGCCATGACACGATCCGTGTGCGTAGAACAACCGGCGCCAGGTAGCGATCCCAGGTGTTTTGAAGTGCATATTGCTGCATCTGGAGAATGTTTCCGGCGAGTGGCATTTTTTAGTCCTTAGCACTGAAGAAAATCTGAAGATCACCGCGTACTGAAGTCGGTGGGTTAATGTCAAAATCCGATATAATGTTGGCGGTAATATAGTCCCAATAACCACGAGTCCCACCCCCCGCAATTGCAGCGGGGGTTTCAGCGTTGTAGGTCATTCCCGAGATACCGCCAGGCGTCATCGCGGTAGTCCCACCAAGCGTTGCTATCATAGGAACCGTATCCGAATAAAAATCTCCTGATGGGTACGCGAAGTTGGTTCCTGACACTGAAAGTGATGCTGCGATAGCTGAACTCGCATCCACTAGAGAGATGCTGATAATACGTCGCCCATAAGACGGAAAATGAAATGAGTGGACCGCAACAGCAGCAGCGGCAGAAATCGCCGTTCTAATCACCCTTGAAGGCCGCTTATCAGGAATAGTGTTCGGAGGGGTTGTGTAGAACAGTAAATCAATGTTCGGGGGGAAGATATCGCTCGTGCTCGGCGCAATAGCACCAGCAAATGCAGTCGGTATGTATAGATCTTTTGTTGTGACGATAATTTTGCCAGACAGCCCCCGGGCTCCGCGATACTGTTGATCAAGGCGCACTAATAGATCGCCAATGAATGGTTGATCACTACTGATTGTCGCTAGGTTCACAGCCAAATCAGTAATGGGATCGTAGTAGTAAACTGAATACTCAGCAAAATCACTCAGAGGACCAACGACGATAGCCTTGACGGATTGATCCACCTCGAAGATGTCACCGTTGCCAAGAGCTGGCTGATTGATTCGGTAGAACTTCTGGCCTTCGTTGATGATGGCATTCGACGCGCTTGCGAGTTGTAGGATGCTCATTTTCTACCTTCCAATCAGCGCGCTGAGGGAGTTGACCATCTGCTCGAGCCACGGGTACGGCTCAGTGAATATCTGTACCCGGTTTCCCGCTGTCGCCGCGATGTAGAGACGATCACCAGGGCTTAACGTGAATTCGCGAGGTATGTTCGTCAGTAGCAACGCACCTTTGCCACCGAGTACGGGAAGGATGTTTTCCCGTGTGCCAAATACCACGGGGCCAGCCGTTTCGAGCAAAAGCTGTACCTTTGTCCACTTCGGCGCCGAGAACACCAAAGCCTGACCACCAGCAGTCGTGAAGTGCGTGAAGATGTCCGTGCGCCCCTTGACCACGGTCTGCTGTGTGGTCTGCGGAACGATGACTTGACCAGGCTGCGAGCGACCTGCTTCGCCAGGGTCGGCGAGATTCTTAGCCATCTCGCGCATTCCCGCTCCACCCATATTGGTGAGTGCTCGACGCAACCCTTTTTTGTTGTTCGACGCCATGATGACTCCTAGCTGAAATACCGATACACGCCGTAAGTGACGCCGAGTGTGATGAGAGCGTATAACACGACCGAGCCTACTCCGGCTTTGTCACCACCCTCGGCGAAGTACAAATCCACGACACTTCGTTGCCATGCTTGCTTCGCTGATTTCTGAAGCTGGGTTGTGGCCCCGGCCGCTGCGGCGTAGGCGAAAACGTTGTCGTGTGTCACCGGGATGCCATTGCCCTCCAGATATCTGGCGACTCGACCCACGCCGCCACCTTCGGAGTAGCCCGAATTCCAACCGGCAATCACGAGCTTGACGAACTCGGGGTTGTTCCAGTCGATCTTCATGTTCGGCGACGGGTGCTTGTTGTAAGCCTGGGCAATCCTCTTTAGGAGGTCGCCCGCCATCACCACGTTCACTTCAGGGGAGAGAAGGTCACTGCGGGAATACGCGGTTCGATACGCCGAGTTGTAGGCATTGCGCACAACCTCGGTGATCTGCATGAGACCCCATGCCGGACCCGACGAATCGCTCGGATTGAAGCCAGACTCTCGCTGAGTGAGAGCCCTCATCAAGTTGAGCGGCACGCCGCTGGCGTGTCGTATGAACAGTGCGTCGAATGTTGTCGGCAGCATGGCGGCTTCTAGCCTTGCCCGGAGAGCTGCCCCCAGAGTATAGCCGTAACCAGCCCAAATTCTATAGCTTAGCCAGTAGTTCTTTGGTCGCAGCGTTGACTCGCTGCATGGCAGCCAGCGATCCGTTCCTATCTGGGTGAAATAGCTTGGATAACTCTCGCTGGCGGCTCTTGATGACCTCCTTAGTGAGAGGAAGATTAGGCGGAAATCCGAGAACTTCGCGCGGATCTTCTTTCGGAGCCGGCGGCGGTGGAGGCGGCGGTGGGGGAGCGGCTCGGCGAGGCTCAGGTCGCGGCGCTCGAGGAGCCGTAGCGATGTCACCGACAGCACCGGCAAGGAAATCGCCCAAGCGGTCGCGAAAACCACGAACCACCTGGCTACTTGATTGGCTGACTTGACGATCCAGCATCTCAATCCCGGCTCGCATCCATAGCGGGATTGGCTCTTCCTCTTCCAAGAGCGCGCTGAGCGAGTGTGCCCGGCATAGAGCAGGGTCGCCCCATCCGTGCCTCTGGCAGCGCCCATAGTCGTCACGATAGGAGCACCGTCTACTCACTTGTCACTTGTCACTTGCACACTTTTGATACTGCGTCGCGGTGTAGGCCGTCAAGATCACGAAGCTCTGCACGAGAGCCAAAATCGTGGCGTCGTCGATGGTCTCGGGAACGTCTTCAGCCTTCAGAGGGAGAATTGGGATCTTGTCCATGCACGGGGTCGTCACCGTCACCACCTTCGGTGGTAGTGGCTTCGGAGGCTTTGGGCAATTCCACGTTCCGCAGCCGCTCCAGACGACTAAGAGCCAAGCGCAGAGCACTAGCAGGATCTTGGATGTTGAGTTCAACGATTTCTCGATAGGCTTCATCGCTTTCACTGAGGGCAGCGGCCAATCGCTTGCACTCGTTTTCTTTGACTTTGAGAGCATGGAGCGTCCCTTCGTGCTGCAATTCCAGTCGGCTATTGAGCAAATTAGCGTTGTGCAGGCTGTCTTTGCTGCTCAAAGTCCGGTTGTTGGCCACGTTCCACAGATACGTGAGAGCAGCCGCAAGCCCCGTGAGGCCCGCGGCTACTCCTGCAATGGCAATGACCGCAGCGATCACTTGGTCGCAGCCGCTTTAGCTGACTTCGCTGGACCATGCAGACCCATGGCGACGAGAACAACGACCACGGAATTCAGCAGCACATCGAGGCTGAAGCTACCGTTGGAAATTGTTCCGGTGCCAAACAGGGTCAAGCCGGAAAACACGGCGATTGTGTAGCCACCTGCTTTTGACTTCCAGAAATTCCACTTCAAGCCCACGAGCTTGCGGCCTACCGCGCCCAGGAACAACGCGATGAACCCGAGCCCGAGGATGGCTTTGCCACCCTTGAGCGACGTAATGGCGCCCTTCGCACTGTCGACGACACTATCCTCGTCGGCGGGCGGCGTCGTTGCGACCACGATAGGTGGCACTGCATCGACGACGACCACGGCCGTATCGACCGTACCGGCGTCATTCGCGTAGGCGTAGTCGGCGGCGAACCCCATCAAGACGATTGAAAGAACCAAGGCTTTTTTACTCATGCCCGGGAGCTTCGTGCAAAAAAGCCCCGATGCCAAGGAGAAGAGGAGCACTAATCCTCATCCCTGACACCGGGGCAACCCGGAAGGCCGGCCTCTCAATCTAAGTCTGCAACGAAAGCTCTTGCAGAATCAAGAGCTTCGGTCTCACTTGTATAGGGCCCGCAGGGATCGGACACCGGAGTACACCCAGGCACGCAGAACCAATAGAAAAACGCTTGCTCGGCGCTACATTGGGTCATTTTGGCCTTTTTCCCGCACTTGGGGCAGACGACACCCTTGTCAGGATCGTTGATCATGCCCTCGGGACCCGTGCGGATTCCGCATTTGCGACATTTCACTGTAACGTGGAGATCGGGCCAGATCTCAATGTCGGGAAGCTCAGCTTTGGCCAGTGGATTGATGCGGTGCCAGGTCACTTGTCGCCGTCTTTCGGTAACAGCTTCGCAATCACGATAACAGCGTCTCGTATACCGTTCGATTCACGCAATTCGTTCACGTAGCTCTGAGCAGCGGCGAATCCTTGCTCTGTGTATGGAAAAGCAGCTTCTAGAAGCCCCTCTTCGTTTCTCACCTCGTAACATTTCTTCATGCTCTGCACCTTTCTATCAGAAGCTCGGGATAAATGCCGAGTGCAGCCGCCGCCCCTGTGATCCAGCCGATAATCCACGTTAGATCCGCGTCATTTTCTAACTCAGGGTGATCGTCGAGATCACAGAAGAGACGCCCCATAGGTACCTCTCCCCGTGACTCGTCGATGGCCCCTGCGTAACTGCGTACCAACGCCCTAAATTGTTCCGTCACGGATCACTCTCCAGAGCAGCGCCGCCATTTCTTCTACTGTGTATTCGCAGCGGTCCGGTTGCAGCAACGGCGGTACGTCGAAGATAGCGGCGAGGTTCCCATTTCCAGGCGCGAACACCCTCAAGGTCATCGTGGTTTCGCCGAGATTCAAGGCGATCATAGCTCCGGTGCCATTCTGCACTTGGAAGAAGTGATTGCGCTCGTGGTCGCTCGGTTCGTCGGGTGTGAGTTTGATTAGCTGCATGACTCCCTCGCCTTGTCTCTGGCATCCAAGCACCTGATCATGATTTCCGCAACCGCATCCCACACCGGCAGATTACCGCCCCCATCGGGCACCTTGCCCAGCTCGCGCTGCAAAGTCACTCCGTAGTCGTAGGGGAAGGCGAAACCGTCACCTTCCCCATAGACAAGGAACGTCTTTGGCTTCTGAGTGACTGTGATGCCCTTGGCCTTGATTCGTTTCAAGTGCCCTTGTACAGCCGCGCAAATGTCTTCATGGTTGAGTAGTGGCTTTCTCGGTTTTAGTCCCATTTTATTCTCCTAGACAGTTCTCGTCACCGTCGGTGACTTGTTTGTAGTCTTCGCCCCGCGATGTCTCGACGACGGAGGTAGACCCTTCTTGATCCGCTCCGGTTTCATACGATTAACCCGTCCTCGACAGCCTTAATCACGAGAGAGATCTTGCTGGCGTAATCAAGTTTTTTGAATAGTGCAGCGTTTTCTGGGTTCAGTGCTCTTTCCATGATCTCGATCCGAGCATTGTAGAAAACGATCATGCCGTAGCCGAGACGCTTGCGAATGTTAGCCTCAGATGTATCGTTGACATCGGCGCTAGGGTCGCCTCCGCAAGCGATACACATGCCATAGCCGTCATCACTTGGGTAAGAATTTCCATCGGGCAAATTGAGGTAAACATTTTCGCCTGGAACGTTGCGGACATCGATACCGCAGCAAGTGCAGCGGACGTAATCTTGTGGCTCGTAAGGGTATCGCATCGGGTTGTGCTCCTTTGATTGGGTTAATTGGTCCAGCGGACCCTACAGCCCCGGAGCTTGCACTCCGAGGCTCAGAGGCTCGCTAGATTGTGCGGCCGCTCATCGCGTGAGTGTGACGCTCAGGGTCCATCACACTCGGGCGTGCGTAGTAGCGCGCGATCCGTGCCTCAAACCGATCACTGCTGTCGCCACCTTCAAAGCCGTTACCACCATTTCGACCCTGGTACAGCTCGCGATAACTTTCCAGGGATTCGGCCGAGTATTCGACCAGATAGCCGCCATACGCTTCTTTAAGTAATATGATCGCTGATCCAGAATCAGTACGCGTGCGCAACAAACAGAAGGCGCCGAGCGATATCAGCGAATCCCGCGCGAGTAGTACCGATCCGACGTGTGGATCGTCTGAGCTTCCACCGTTCCAGTTTGAGCCGCGCTTGATCTGGACGGTACCACCGAGGTACCGCTCCACAATCTCGGCCCCGCGCTCGGTCACGTCGCAGAGCAGACGCATCGCGTATCCGCACGCTTCGCCAGTGAGGCAATTGATCCCGAACGGCTTTAGATCGTCCCAGCATCGGATGCTACGCAGCATGATCAGCTCCTTCGATCAAAATTTTCACCTGTGCATAGGCGTCAAAAACGTACGACATTTCATTGTGCTGCGTACCCGTCAGGTGCGCGATTTTGTCGGCCCATAGGATCGCGATCGGGTGGTGGTTGCGTGTGTCCGTATCGAGGCCGAGATCGCAGAGATCGGCCATCGCACGGGCGAATCCGTGTGCGACGCCGGATAGATTGCAGGCGTCTTGCACGGCAAACGCTTCGCGCGCCAGCTCGGCTAGGGATCGGGGTTTTCGGTCGCTCATTTGGGTGTGCTCCTTTAGGGTTGTGATTAGTCCAGCGGACCCTACAGCCCCGGAGCTTGTGCTCCGGGGCTCCGAGGCTAGCTGGCGTCTCCAGCGTCGATTGGCCAGTATGCGTGCTCAGCCATGTACGGAGTCTTCCACCGTCCATAACGCTGAGTGAGGACGGCGGCCACGCTCTCGGGTACATCCTGTGAGTCGTGGACCAACCATTTTTCCTTTTTCCCCAAAGCTGTAATTGCGTGGTTCTCGATCCACTCGGCTGTAGCCTCTCCCAACGCGAGGCGCGCCTCTGCTGTGAGTGTGAGCGTCATCGGAGTACCTCCCACTCTCCCGCGAGCCACTCACTCTCCCGGACGCGCAGTATCTCCACGATCCCCCATCCTATGCGCAGCCGATCACGACGTGCAGGGTGGCCACGGAGCCACTGTGCGTCGGCCTCGGCGGCTGCGCGGGTGGTACGGAGATCGGACCTGTCGATTACGCCGTCCCAGTACCAGCCGGTCATTAGTAGTCCTCCATCTCGGCCTCGGCCTCGGCGAGCCTCTCGCGATAGCCGCGTCTCACGGCCTGCCACACCTCGCGGTGGACCGAATCGTCAGGCTGTGACCAGTCAGGATCCCAATCGACGCCAGCAGCGATGGCGGCTTCTCGTACGTGCTCCCAGTCGCCCACCCCCGAAAAATCATAGTCTTCATCGGCGTCGAGGTCGGGCCACTGCAGCCACCCCTCGGCGACCTCGCGGCCTGCGGTTTCCAGCGCCGCGATCTGTACTGGGGTGAGCGTCATCGGGCACCCTCGCGCCGCACGGCGATCTCGAGGCTCTCCGGGAGCGAAAAAATCCCGTCACTGTACAGATCGACCGCGCGATCAGCGACCGCGAAGGCTAGGGTCTTCGGGAGCCCGGCGTTGAGGGCGCCCGCGAGTGTCTCTGCCTCGACCAGTGCGCGCTGGTAGGCAGATTTCATGGTGCGCCCGACCGATAGACGCTCCCACGTCTGCACAATGCGGACGCAGCCCCGCGCGCGGTCGGAGATCTGCGAGACTCGTGTGAGGTCGTAGTGGACTTCGAGGACGGCCACTCGGCGATAATGACCCCGGCATTTGCCGGGCATCTGCGCGGATGCAGTTTGCACGATGTAGTGAGTAAGGGATTTTCGGTCGCTCATCGGTGTGCTCCTTTAGATGTGATCGGTCCAGCGGACCCTACAGCCCCCGAGCTTGCGCCCCGGGGCTCTGAGGCTCGCTAGTCCAGCTCGATTTCTCGCCCCGAGGGACGTGTGACTATCTGTGCAGCGCGTACCCAGGCCGCGGGGCTGCGATCTTCGCTGAGGTACGCTTCACATGCGGCCCGGAACTTTTCTGAGGTCATCCCCGACTGGGCGAGTGCCGCGCGGTACGTGTCCCGCTCAGCCTCGGCGGCCGGAGTGGCGGCCGGAGTGGCGGCCGGAGCTTCAGCCCGCCTAGCCTCGCTCGCGACCTCGGCAGCCCGGATAGCCGGCGACACTCGCTCGGATGCGGCAATTTCGGCCGGTGAGTCGTCTAGTTCGAGCAGGGCGAATCGGACCGAGGCCCCGTCCGCTAGGGGAGTTAGCTCGGCGTGTAGCCTGGCTAGCTCGGCGACCGCTGGAGCGAGCGCATCCGCGCCGACTAGCACACGGTAGGCGTCCGCTCGCTCGGACACGTCGCCGAGGTCGCGCAGCAGTCGCGCGGCTATCGCGGCACTGATTTCGCTCGCGGGTGGGCTCGCAGCCCTAGCGGCCTCGCGAGCGGTCGCCAGCGAGCCCGCGACCCTGGAGATCTCGTCGAAAAATCCCCTGGCGAGCCCCGCGACAAGCTCGGGGCCTGACGCGACCGGCAGGAGCGGGCTCGCCCAGCCCGCGCCCCACCGGACGGACATCGCAGCTACGAGTCGCTCGGCGATCTCACGGCCGCCGGCTGGTAGGTAGTAGCCTACCGCGTACCGCGCCGCGCCACACCGATCGCGCAGGGTGCGCGCGAGCCAGGTAGTCACGTCCCCCGCATTCAGGGTTTCGGCTGCAATTCTCGCTAGATAGCGTTCGCGCAGCTCAGCGACCATCTCTGACGGACCATCTAAGTGTAGCGTGCTGTCACCGTCCCTCAGCTCGGCCGTGAGGATCACAGGGCCGCCCTGATCGCCTACTTCAGCGGTCGATATGGCTCGCTGGACGGTCCAGCGAGCGCGGTACTCACGTCGTTTTTCGTAGACACCGCGATCCCATTTTGCCGCCCCACATCGGCGCGAGATCAGCCCCGATCCGTGGCCATTCAGCGTGCCTAAGACGTGACCAGCGTGCGCTACGTCGCTCTTTGCCGCGGGGGCCCATCCGGCCGGTAGCCCCGCGGCCTCAAGGGCCTCGGAGATCAGCGAGCGTGGTACCGATCCGAGCCCCGCCCAGCCCGTCAGCGCGCCGCTACCCTCAGCGGCGCCGCCTGCGAGGACTAGGCGCCGGTACGTGTCACGGCCGCCGGTATCCTCTACCGGCGCCGCGCCGCGCCGCGTCGCGCCGCGCATCCAGCGCCGACCCGTGACCGCTGCCGTCGTCCGAGACTCGGCGGCGATCTCGGTCAGCGACGCTGCGACGCCGCTAGCGGCGGCCGGAGTGGTGGCCGGAGTGGTGGCCGCAAGTAGGGCGCGCGCCCGGGTGACGATCGCGGCGCTATCCAGGCGCCAATCATAGCGGGCGGGCTCGAATCGTAGTGCACCGTCCCGCACCACTCCGAGCTGCGCTACTCCTGCACCTACTCGGAGCACCACAGCGCCCGGAGGTAGATCGCTCGGCGTGCCGCTAGTGAGGTAGCGGCCCGGAAAGCTCTTGACGCCTACCCCGAGCCCCGGGTCTACCTCGCGAACCAGCCGCGCCCATGATCCTCGTGGTCCTATCCATGTGATTTCGGCCATCTAGTGCTCCTCAGTGTTTTCCGCGTGTTTTCGCGGGGTTGCAGGTGGGCAGAATCGCCCGGGTCCAAAAATCACAGGGATATGCAGGCCACAGGCCAGTGTAACCCCGCGGAATTATTAGGCCCCAAAACCGCCGATCGCGCCAAGGTGTCACGATCCTGGCCTAAGTACCTGATTTTATAGGTGTAGCGGATTAGGTCAGTGCGCGCCAAGGTGTCACGGGGGGCCGATCCTCTATAGGCTCGGTCGCCGGCCCGGTCGAGGTCGCCGGCCCGGTCGAGGTCGCCGATTTTTCGGCCACCCAAGACGACACTTTTGGCAAATCGATCAACCCTTTCGGCGACCCTTTTGGCAAATCGGTCAAGCCCTCAGAGTGACATTTGGCAAATCTCCCAATAATAAACAAGAAAAACACCTAAAAAATACCATAAAAATATCGCAGGAACACCGTAGCCTTTCCGCCGTTTGGCATTACAGTGTCGGCCGATGACCACCAAGATTCCGCCGGAAGGCAAAACGAAGAACGTCAACGACCTCATCGCCGAGTGTTACGAACCTTCTGCTTTGCCAATCGGCTCCGATGGCGGCATTGCACCGGGCTCCTTCCCCGTCGATACGCGCCCTCTCGGGGACTTCGATGCAGGCGTCTGCGTTCGAGGGCCGTGTCGCCACCTCTGGAAAATCATCAACCCGTTTGAAGCGGCGTCGAGTCCGAAGGACTACGCCGAGCTTGGGCACAATGCGCCGATTCAGATCACTCGGACCTGTTGTGCTCACCCGGGCACTGAGACCTCTCTAAGCGGGGATCTTCCAATTCTGGAATGCAACCGCTGGGACCCGTATACGCCGCTAGAAACGGCCGCGCTTGCAGCGCGACAACACGAGTGGGAGATAGACAATGCAAGAGTTTCAGCAAATCCGAGCGGACGTGACGCTGTTGAAGAAGCGAGTGGCGAAGATGCCGCTGGACAACACGATGAGGTCCCTCATCAATGATGAGATCCTCTCGCTCTTCGATGGCTTCATTGAAGTCGTCTCGGACAAGGCCGACGAGCACGAGAAGATGCTCGTCGATCTCATCGAGGATAGTGGCGAACTCATCCACGAGGACACTGCGAAGACCATCATCGGCGCTTTGGAGCTTGGCGCTGCGCTTTGCTTGATCGTCGAAGACATCAAGATTGATGACGAGCTGCTTGCGAAGAAGCTCACCCAAGCCAAAGAGAGCTACGAACGCGCTGCTGTGATGGCAGCCCAACTTATCGAGGAAATCACCCTCGAAGATGAGGACGAAGATGCCGACGATTCCGACAATGACGACGACGGAGCTGGAAAAACTAGAGAAGAAAATGCCACTAAAGAAGAAGAAGCGTCGGCGGAAGACGAGTAAGACCGACTCGCCTATCGAGGTGGTTGAAGTCGAAGAAACCGAAGAGGAAGAAGAGGAAGAAATGCCAGAGATCGAAGAAGACGATGATGGAATCGCCACTGTCACACCCATTCCCAGGCGCACCACAACCCGTCGTCAAAAGGAGATGATCGAGCGTGGCGATCAGACCTTGCAGTCGTGGCTCGACTCCCTCGGAGTTCACGACAACTTCAAGGTCAAGCTTGAGCGACGCAAGCCCGACAAGGTTCGCGATGCAAACGGGGACATTGTTGAGATCGGTGGATACATCGATCAATACGATGAAATGCTCACTGAGGACGATATCAAGCTCACCAATGGTGGCGGAACGTATTCCGTTCAGGTCATGCGACCTGACGAGCAAGGTCGAATGGTCTATTTCAAGAGTCGCACAGTGAAGATCCCCGGGCACCCCATTGTGGATGGCGTCATGCTTGGTGGTCCCCGGACCAAGGGCGAAGAGGATGGCGGGCTTGGCAGTCGTGCGTTTGACTTCGCGCAACAGATGGCACAGGAGGGTCGACGCAATGGCAACGGCAGCAATGGCGAAACCCTCGCGCTGATTCAGACGATGATGAATCCGCTCGTGGCGCAGGTGACTCAGTTGCAGACCAAGCTCACCGAGAAGGACACGCAACTACTCAAGTACATCGCCGAGCAAGGCAGCAAACCCGATGGCTCCACCGACTTGATGAAGTCCATGTGGGGACAGGAGTCAGGGCGTGTCGAGTCACTTCGGGCTCAGCACGACTCCGAAACCCGGCAGCTTCGCGAGAATCATCGCGAAGACCTCAAGCGAGAGGAAGTGCTGCGAGCCGCTGAGATCAACCGCCTAGAACAGTCACACCTGCGGGAGATCGACAACCTGCAACGCTCCCACCAAGGGCAGCTCGAAACCACCAAGTTGGCCTACGAGACCCGAATTGATGGGCTCAAGTCCGAGATCGACAAGCTCAACCGCGATCTCGGCAAGACCGAGGCTGAGGTCGGTGAGCTTCGAGCCCGAAAAGACAAATCCGTTGCCGATCAAGCCGTCGAGATGACGAGCGTGTACCAACAACTCCACGGCGTCTTCGGTGGCAACGAGGAGGAGCGACCCAAGTGGTACGAATCTCTGGCGCAAACGGTCATGGAAAATCCAGAAGCCATCCAGCGCATCATCGGCGGCCCACCAGCACCCGCGCAGTTGGCGGCGGCGCCGCAGGCCCAGACCCAGTTGGCAGCATTGCCCCCCGTGGGGCAGCCCTACCAAACCCCCGATGGCCGAATTCAGGTCCGCGACGAGCACGGGCTCGTCCACGATCTCACCCGAGAGCAGGTCATCGAGATTCAGCAGGCACAGGAGAAAATGGCAAGACGCCCCGAGCCGGATGAGGTCAAGTTGGCGGTCCGGTTCATGGAAGCGGCAGTGCAAGGTGGCAAAACCACCCCCGCAGAGTTTGCCGAATCAGCCAGGAACATGATTCCCGCCGACATCATGCGCTTCCTCGAAGAAGAGGGGCCGGATGTTTTCCTCAATGATGTCGCCGTACTCGACCCTGGCTCTCCCTTGAAGACAGTAAATGGTCGCAACTTCGTCCGTAAGGTGGCCAAATACCTGTTGGAAGGCACTACCGAATAGCAAGTTGTGGTAGGCTTTCTCTGCCTTCTCTCCGGTAGGTAGATCATGGGTTGTTCCCACAGCAAGCACTACACGGTCGCATAGATGTAGCGGGTCCCTTTCGAGGGGCTCCGCAAACAGTTGCGTTGATTAAACGGTACGCCCTGGAATCCCAGGGTCAACCGACCGTGCGTCTGTTGGCCGAAGAAATCATCTCCGGTCTCTACTCGAAAGACTATCGAGGAGAGATCGGAGCGATTTATCACTTCGTCCTCGGGCATGTTCGATACGCAAACGATCCTCGCACTGTCGAACTCGTCAAGCGTCCCGAGCACGTCATCCGCGAGATCATAGCGGGTCGAATACCGAGTCTTGATTGCTTTCCAAAAGGAACACTGCTCCTTGACCGTAACTACAGGTTTGTACCTGTTGAAGAGATACAGCCAGGTCAGAAGATCTGGGGGCGTGATCGATGGTCGGAGGTGCAGGCCACAGCCTATAAAGGTATTTGCACTGTAGACACGATCTTTCTGAACAACGGCTCACAGATTACGGTGACGCCAGAACATAAAGTCTATGTTCGTAGTTGCGGACACCACCATCAAGGGGCTCCGTGTCATAAAAATTGCTTCCAGAAATCAGATAACTATGTCCGCGTCCCGGTCTCTGAACTGAACTCGGGTATGGTGCTTCTGACTCCTGATCGAATCCCGTTCGGTGAGCAAGAGCAAGATCCTCGTCGTTCTTTGATTGAGGGTCTTTACCTATCAGACGGGTGGCACCAAAAAAGTTCTTTTGCAATCAGCGGGCAAGATGGGCAACCAAAAGAGGAACAGAAGAAGACCGTACAAGCGATTTGCGAATCGCTTGGTGTGAACACAACGTGGTATCGAAAATCCATTCACGTTCGCGATGCTGAGTGGACATTGCGCTGTCAGTTGATGGGCTCACGGGCTCCTGAAAAGCACGCTCTTGAGATAGGGCTTCGAGAAGGCGCCGCTAGCGCACTACTCGAAGGCATTCTAGCTGATAGTGGTAAGAACACGAACGGTAATGGGCGAACTCTTACGAGTACGTCTCATCAACTGTTCTTGCAGACCAGAGTGCTCCTGAAGATGCAGGGGCTCGCTTGCAGCGAGCGGTTCATTCGCAATCATGGCGGGCTGGGCATCAATCCAATCTACCGTCTTGGTATTCGCGAAAGCGAAAAAGCACTTAGGGTGAAGAGTGTTGAGCGCAGCGTTGCTGAGGTTCCGGTCTACGACATTCAAACTGATGATCACTATGTGTACTTACCCGAGGCGGATACCACAGTCTCAAATTGTGACGATCTAGCTACCTTCCTCGCTGCGCTCTACCTCTCTGTAGGACGACGGGTTCGCATCGTCACCGTGGCCTTCAAGAAAATCGTCTTCAATGGCGAGATTCAATACTCCCACGTCTTCGTGCAGGTGCAAGAGCCTCGCACGAGAGTGTGGATCAACACTGATCCCGTAGCTGCCGAAGACACAGCCAAAATGCTCCGCGAGGTCCAAGCTATCAAGTTCTGGCCCGTGGCGTAGGAGAAATCATGTCGTTTTTGAAGAGTTCAAACAGTCCCGGTTATGCCCTGCCGGCGAACGTGCAAAAAGAAGGCATCAGCCGCGGTACGTTGACGACCCGATGGGCTCCGACTGGCACCATCTCTACCGTACCCAACAACATTCTACCTGGGACCGGCTACGCGGTTCCCGATAGCGTGATGCGCGAGCCCGTGGGTCGCGGTACGTTCACAACCGCATGGAAACAGCGAGGCACCGTGTCGACTCTTCCTCAAGATACGTTCTCCCAAACCACGCTCTCGCGCGGTCCGCTCGGGCTCGGCTCGCTCGGCGACAGCGGCGCTGATCCAGATCCCATCAAAGCCTACGGGCTTCAGGCGGCGAACATTATCGCGCGCACTGTCAACGCCGCACCGAAAGCAAAGCAACTCGATACCCTCAAGGGCATCATCAACGGCATCGACCCCAAACTCTGGCAGCTGATCAAAAGCAACCCAACCTCTGCGCAGGTCGCCGCTGTGCTCTCCAGCGGAATCGCTCAAGAGTACATCAATCTCGGCAAAGGTAAGAGCAAGGGCTCGCAGAAGCAACTCTCGCTCTCGGGCCGTTCCAGGTACCGGGAGATGAGCGGCATCGGTGATTTCTTCAAGAGCATCGGCGGCGGCATCAAAGATGCCGTCAATAAGGTGGGCTCGCTCGGTTGCAAGCTCTCCAACAACCCACTCACGGCGGCGACCGCGGCCGGTACGTCGATGGCGATGGGTGCCCCGCCGCAGACGGGTGTGGTTGGCGTTCAGGTCGCGCAGACCCTCTGCACTCCCGCACCACAACCGATGGCGCCTTCCTTCATTGAGCAGTCGCCATCCTGGCTC
>JAUYJC010000627.1 GCA_030688735.1 Deltaproteobacteria bacterium | reverse complement strand
GGTTGTACTAAAGTTTTCTGCATGGCGATGGGACAACGAACACACGAAGAGCAGTCGGCAATGTGGGTTGCGGTTAAGGAGCTACCGAAGTCGGTGAGCCACCCGTTCTACGAGAAACTCAATCGGCTGTTGGCCGAGCATAGGTTCGACGAGTTTGTCGAGGCACAGTGCCGGTCGTTCTATGCCGAGAAGATGGGGCGGCCGAGTCTGGCGCCGGGACAATATTTCCGTCTCCTGTTGCTGGGGTACTTCGAAGGCCTGGACTCCGAACGCGGCATTGCGTGGCGCGCGGCGGACTCGTTGGGGTTGCGCTCGTTTCTCGGTCTGGCGCTGACAGAGGCGGCGCCGGATCACTCCACGATATCGCGGACCCGGCGATTGATTGATTTGGACACCCATCGGGCGGTGTTCACATGGGTCGGGCAGTGTCTGGGTATCGCCGGACTGATCAAGGGGAAAACGATTGCGATAGACGCCACCACACTCGAAGCGAACGCGGCCTTGCGCAGCATCGTGCGGCGCGACACCGGGGAGACGTACAACGAGTTTTTGACCAAGCTGGCCCAGGCCTCCGGCATTGAGACCCCGACACGCGCCGATCTGGCCAAGCTCGATCGCAAGCGCAAGAACAAAGGGTCGAACCAGGACTGGACGCATCCGCATGACCCCGACGCGCGGATCGCCAAGATGAAGGACGGGCGCACGCATTTAGCGCACAAAGCCGAGCATGCGGTGGACCTGGAGACCGGCCTGCCCGCCGCCTGGCAGGCGGGCGCCATCGTGGCCGTCACGCTGCAGGAAGCCGATCTGGGCGACACAACCACGATCCAGACGACTCTGCCCGAAGCGGTCGAACAGCTGGAAGCCGTAGCCGCGATCAACGACAAGGTAAAAACGGTGGAGGAACTCGTCACCGACAAGGGCTATCACAGTAAGGAAACCGTGCTCGATATGCAGAGCCTGGGACTGCGCACCTACATCAGTGAACCGGATCGCGGTCGGCAGAACTGGATCGATCAGCACGCTGAGCGCGACGCGGTGTATGCCAATCGGCGGCGCATCAAGGGCGACCGCGGCCAGCAGTTGATGCGGCGACGGGGCGAGTTGTTGGAGCGACCCAATGCTCATCTCTCCGAGACGGGCGCCATGCGCCGGACTCATCTGCGCGGGCACGGCAACATTCTCAAACGGCTGCTCGTGCACGTAGCGGCGTGCAACCTTGGCCTGTGGATGCGCACGTTGACGGGTATTGGAACCCCGCGCGGCCTGCAGGGCCGTTTGGCCGCCGTCTGGGCTTTTTGTTTTACTCTGTGGCTGCTACTGCGCGACCGAGTGGCCGCTGATCGGCGCCGAGGACTCGATCTGAGACTATTTGCGATCCCAAATCACCGCTTCGCACTGATTCCGTCCGTTTTGTAAAAATCGGACTTCTACCACGGGCTGATAGGGTCTCTAGGTTCAGACTTTTACCAGGCTGTTGAAAAACTCAAAATCGCTTCGGCCATCGGCTCAGTGCGAGCAGAGCGCTAGTATCCGGCAACAACGAGCCTTATCTTCGCTCAACTTATGACGTTGAAGCAGCCTGACTCGCCATGTGATCCCCTTTCCATTCCGGAATTCGCACCTTTACCCCAATCACCGACTTAGTCCGGCTAGTCAAGAACGTTCTTCATGCCTCTCAGGCCTCCCCTTCCGGTTTTCTTGCCATAGGGATGCGAAGTTACGTAAGGCGAGCAACAAAATCAAATAGGCACGCCTGCTAATGGGTGACACCAAGCTGACACCAAGCTCTCGTGCGATTGACTACTCGCCGGTGCGGCGATATAGCTCCCGTCAGAGAAAAAGGGTGTTTAAATTTCCTATCCTTAAAAGGGACTCCGTTGATGGCGCTCACGCTCTACAACTTCGCCGCTTCCACCTGCTCGCAATCGGTGCGCTTTTGCCTGGCTGAGAAATGCCTTGAGTGGGAAGACCACCGGATGAACTCGCCCACCGGCGAACATCTGCGCGAGCCCTATCTCTCTCTCAATCCCAATGGCGTGGTGCCAACGCTCGTCCACGATGGCGCAGCGATCGTCGATTCCACCGTCATTATGGAATATCTTGACGAGGTGTGGCCGGAGCCATCGATGGTGCCCAAGGATGCCAAGGCCCGCGCCCGGATGCGTGCCTGGCTGCGCTATTTTGAAGAAGTGGCCCACCCCTCCATCCGCTTCCCCTCGTTCCATTATTTCATTGGCAAGAAGATGGCCGACCGGACGCCGGAGCAAATCAAAGCGTTCGCCGACAAGCACCCCAGCCGCAAGGAATTCTATGGCGCCATGCAGCCCGGCGGATTTACCGCCGAGGAACTCGCCGGTGCCGAAGAACGCTTGACCAACACGCTCGAGCGCATGGAAAAAACCTTGTCGGCGCCCGGCCACTCCGGTCCCTGGCTGATGGGTGAGCAATTGACCGTCGCGGACGCATGCATCCTATCGGTGATTGATCGCATGACCGATCTCGGCATGGCGCATTTATGGAAAAATGGCGCCCGCCCCGGCGTCGCGCGCTGGTATGAAGAAATTCAAAAGCGTCCGGCATTCGCCGCCACCTATTATCCCGGCACGCGATTGTCGGAGAATTACGGCGCGCCGCGAAATAGGTGAGATAGCGCAAGGAGGCTTGACGTCCCGGCCAGGATTACACCGAAATGGATAGGGATCGCGTGCTCACGCCCCTGCAAGCAGCCTCGTGCACCTACCGCATCGCCCTGGGGCCACGAGCGGGGCAGAAGGTACTGAGTCTGCAAAGCATGCCGGGAAACGCATTCGTTTCCGTCCGGTCAGACTCTGCTTATGGAATTACCTAGGGGGGGCGGGTTGCTAGAATGGAACTTTAAACCCGACGCTCAAATCATATCCCTGTGAAGGCCCCGTGATATCTGCCCGAACCGTGATCGTCACCGTCTCGAAGTCGGGCAACTGAGGCAAGTCGGGCACCTGATGGAAGATTGTAAAGATTGTGATTCCGCTGAAAAACCCTCCGTTCATGCTGAGCCTCGGCGAAGCATTCATAGGGTTTTTTAGCGGAATCGATTGTTATGCCAGCCCCCGGCCCCGTCATTGGATATTTTGAGGAAAAGACGGCCGAGAGGCGAGCTTAGCGGCAAGGGCTTTGGATTCATCGAGGAGCGAAAATGGAACGGCCAACAGTACAGGAAACAGAAGCCTACAAGGCGAAAAACCGGATCAACTTCTATCTCGCGGGAGGTTCGCGTCCCGTCTATATCAGCCGTTGGGTTTTAACCGGGATTGTGGTCGTGATTTGGCTGGTACTTTGGTGGCGCGGTCTTTCGTGAGTTTGAAGACCGTCATTTGACGTTTCGGAGCCGCTTAAAACTTCTCGATCTTAGCCGGTGCCGGCCTCTTCCTCTGTTATTTTCGCTCGGGAAATCGTAGTTGAGTATTTCAGCCTCGCCGCCATCCGATTCGATTTTCTTCCGCGGCGCTGCCGTCACAGCGCGATGGTTTCGATCCGCTGGATCTCTTCGCTGGAGAGTTCGAGCCGTTCGGTTTGAAAGTCTTCTTTTTGCCGCAGCTCGCCGTCCATTGCCTTTTCAATGAAAAAGCAGCCTCGCTCTTTTCCTCTCGGAATTGCAGCCTCGATGGTATAAAAGAATGATGCTACGCGGAGGAACATTGATGAATGAGAGCATTCCCTCGACTCAGGCGGACGACCCGATGGTTCCCGTGCCCATCCCGATGCAGGTTCCGGCCAAGGAGGGGATGGCCGAGCTTCCCGGCACCCATCTTGGGTATTGGGACACGGGCGGCACCGGGGAGCCGGTGGTGTTTCTCCATCCAGCGTCGGGCAGCGCGCTGGTCTGGTTGTATCAGCAGCCCGTGTTCGCCAGAGCCGGTTATCGCGTCGTCGCCTATTCGCGCCGCAACTACTACAACTCCGACCTGGCGCCCGAAGACAATCCGGGAACAGGATCGGAAGACTTGCATCATTTGATCGAATTCCTGGGGCTGGAGAAGTTTCATGCAGTGAGCTCCGCTGCCGGGGGGAGCGTCGCCGCGGATTACGCGGTATCTCATCCGGAACGGTTGCTGAGCCTGACGGTATCGAGCAACAATCTCGCGGCTGCTACCGGGGACATCGCCGAAACTGCCGCCAAGATCCGGCTTAAGGAGTGGGACGATCTGCCGCGCTGGTTTCGAGAACTCGGGCCTTCGTATCGCGCGGCGAACCCCGAAGGCGTTGAGAAATGGATCGAACTCAACCACAAATCCGAGACCGGAAAGGGCGCCCGGCAAAAATTGGCCAACGTCGTCACGCCGGAGAAGCTGCGGACATTGAAGGTCCGAACGCTTCTGATTACCGGCGCAGCCGACATGTTCACCCCGCCTTCAGTCATGCGGATGATTGCGCGGCATGTCCCCAACAACGAGGGCGTAATCGTCGCGGAGTGCGGCCATTCGCCCTATTGGGAGCAACCCGAGTTCTTCAACCGTGCCGTGCTCGGATTCCTCGGCCGGCCTTCGAAATCGACTCGCGATGGTTGACGGCACGCCGCGAGAATAGCAAATCCGAAAGGCAGGCTTAATCCGCTTCGGTATTCTGCATGGCGAAACCTTTACAGCAGGGTCTGCTTCTTCTCGGGCTAGGAACGGCTGGACTCGACGGTCTGCCTGAGATATGTCTTCACAAATATCTTGATGAGGCGTCTGATTATGCTTGACCGACCAAAAGCGAAGCTTCCGACTCTCGTCCGGCTCTTCATTCTCGTCATCCTTTTCATTGCCGCGCCGTTATCCCGTGGTTTTTGCGCGACCAATTTTATGCGCTTTCTGTATCCCAGCTTCAGCGGGACCTGGGCGACTCCATGGATCGCCAAAGAGGCGGGCTATTTCGCCGCTGAGGGACTGGACATCGAACTCGTGCGCGTGGGCGGGAGCACTCGAATTGTGGCGGCCCTGTTGGGCGGCAGTGCGCCGTTCGTTTCCGCGGGCGGCAGCGCGGCGATCGCGGCTTCCGCCGCAGGGAGCGACGTGGTTATCATCGCCGCCGCTTTCAATGTCTCCGCGTTTCACTTGATGGCGCGCCCGGAAATCAAACAACCGTCGGATCTCAAGGGGAAAAAAGCCGGTATCAGCGCCTTCGGCTCAAGCTCGGATTTGTTGATCCGCCTCGCTTTGAAGAAATACGGCCTGGAGCCCGGCAAGGACGTGGCGATTCTTCCCATGGGGGGCCAGCCGGAAGCATTCGCCGCCTTGCAGAACGGCTCCATTCAGATTCGCGGGACTGACCTTTCCTCTTTATCTGAGCGCGGCTATGGCCCGGATGACCGAGCCGATCAAAGTTTCCGACGTGGGCTTCGAGGACGTCACCGGAACCGTCATCACCACCAGGTCTTTTCTATCGCAGCAGCGCGATTCCACGCTACGGTTCCTGAGAGCGTTCCTCCGCGGTGTGCACCGCTACAAGACAGACAAGGAATTCACCAAGAGAGTATTCGCAAAGTACGGTAAGATCACCGACGACTACCTTCTGGAGGGAACCTGGCAGGAACACGCGGCGATTCTCCAAAGGGTCCCCCGCCCCTCGCTGAAAGGACTCCAATTCTTGATCGAGGCGCAATTTAGAGACAAATCTCCGCTGCCAAAGCCCGAAACCTTCGTCGACAACTCGCTGGTAGATCAGCTCGAAAAAAGCGGCTTTATCGACTCGCTTTACAAGCAGTAAGCGAACGAACCGGGATCTATATTAGGCGCCGACAGCTACGTCGAGGAAAAATTCCGCATTAGGGAGAGAACATGGCGAAGAAACTACGGATTGGCCCTGCCTGTTATCACGTCTTGCATCTTATACCCATCCAGATCGCCCACGAGATGAACTTTTTCTGTGACGAGGGTCTGCGCGACGAGGACGGTAAGCCCAGTTACGAGATCGTCAGAGGCGGCATGGCTCCCTTCATGTTTGAGAAGGAAACCCTGGCCCAGCGCATGAAAGAGCTGAATATTGATATCGCCATGGACGTCAAGCCCTCTACCGTGGCGTATTTGCAGAAACAGGGCCATGACCTATACATCGTGGCCGGCTGGCGCAACAACATGCCCCACCATTTAGTAGGCCAGAGCGATCTCAAGAGCATCGAGGATCTTAAGGGGAAACGCATCGGGGTCATTGACATAGAAGACATATTCGTCACCGTAATCCGTCCCTGGTTGAAACGCGCTGGCATGGACCCTTACAAAGACGTCAACTGGGTGCGCGGCAATAACCCCTCTAACGCCGCGGAGAGGTTGAAAGCGGGCGTCGTCGATGCCATCTTCCAGGACCCCAGTGACGCTGAGGTGCTTTGCGCGGAGGGCTTCAGTGATCTCTTCGATGTCGCGGCCCATTATCCCAATGGGCGTCCCGACCGCGTCAATGTAGCTACGGGAAAGGCGCTGCAAGAGAAGCCTGAGATGGTGAAAGCCTGCATCAAGGGAATGATCCGGGCCTATTGGTATATGCGCAAACAGCCGGAAACCTTCGCTCAGTGCCTGCAGGTGGAGCGGCGGCTGCGCATGGAGAGTGACGACCCTGACGAGCGGCGCCGCAACCCGACCTGCGCCTCTCCCGCACATGTCGAGCATCTCCCTTTCCCTTACAACGGGCTGCCTACCAATCTGGAAGGATATCTCCGGGAGTCAGTCGAGGTGGGAGTGCTTGATGAGCCCCCGGATATGGAAAAGCTGGGTCAACTGAAGCTTGTCCAGCAAGGCTTCATAGAACTGGAAGGCCGGGAGGATCTCAAGGAGGACCTGAAGCGGATCAAGAGCCTGGTGGGACGGCTTGGCTATTGATACCTACCCACGTTTTGAAAATTCCCTGTCCTTCAAAGGGAACCTAAAGCGTGGAATGCGAAAGAACCTCCGACCCCTTTAACTTTTGAAAGGGTTCCGCCTCTAAACGATTTGAACGGTTAGCCTCCGACGATTAGCTGTTGCCTCATGCCTATTTAATACTCCCCTGCAAGGCGCACCACGAAATGAGTTTACTCTGGGGAGCCGTCTCAACGGTCGACCCCGCCCGCGAGACCACGCTCCGCGCCTCGCCCGCCGGTTCACCCAGCGCCAGCAGCACACAAACGGCGAGCGTCGCGGTGCGGCCTACACCGCCCGCGCAGTGAATCAGCACGGTTTCCCCATACTGCAATCGCTTTGCGACGTCGCCCGCCAGCGCCCAAAAAGCATCCCGGTCCTCGGGCGCCCCACGGTCAGGAATCTCGAAAGGCAACACCGAACAGGGAACTGTGCCGGCTTGCAACGCCTGTGCGTACTCGAATGACTTCTCGTGGATTTCATCCTTTTCAGCTAAACACACGATCGCGCCGACCGCTTCGGTCCTCACCTGATGCCACACGCTCTCGATCGCTTCATAGCGGCCCGGCATGCTGTGGAGCAGCAGTCTCCCAGGAACCCGCGCGGGAAGATCGACACGACGAAACATCTTGGTCTCCCCTGTGTGCAACCAACTAATCGTTGCTCTTTAGAAACATTTTTTTCACCAGCTAACCCGGACCGCGAAGTTGAAGGTACAATCTCTACTGAGCAAGGTGTGAGACTGGAGTAGCGAAGGCACCGATCTCAGCAGTATCAAAGTCGTTTTTCGTGCTTGGCAATCTGTTGTCACCAGGTCACGGATGCCGCTCAGGGCACCGCTGATCTCAACTCTCTTAGAGGCAGATGTCCATTTCCGCCAAAGGCGGATCAGCCTCAGGCTGAGCCTTCGCTACGGCCCGCCGCCCGAAGGCTTTGGGCCGCAGGGCGGAAGGCTCGCACCTCGCTCAGTGCCTTACTTTTCAAACGCGAAATCCGGGTTTGTTGCCCCGCGATATGAGCATGTGGAGATCCACGGCCGGGCGGCAGTGGCGCCTCTCCACATGCTTCCTCGGGGGAGCCCTATCGCGCCGGAACGCCGCCGGGGTAAATCTGTTTTATCAAACCTTCGTCGATGATCTGCTTCATAAACCTGTCGTCGACAAACTCGGCGACAAACTGTTCCGCGGCCCGGCCTGAAACTCCTAAGTTGTCTAAAATAGCCGTGGTGCCCTCGGGGGTTGGACGGGGCACCGGCTCCATATACCGGGTATCGGAGTCATAGGTATGCTGCAAAATGCTCGGATCAGAAACCCGGGTATACTTCTGCAAGATCGTCTTGGATTCGGCCGGGCGCCGTCGAATATATGCGATCGCTTCGGTGATGCCGGCAACAAAGCTGCGCATGCGCGCCGGCTGTTTGGCGATGTAGGGACGCATCGCCGCGCTGCAATTCCCCGCATAGGGAATGGACAAGTCGCCCAATTCCAGCAACGGCTTAAAACCTGCTTGAATTGCCTGCAGATCGTTCGGCGACGTCGCGAAGATCGCCTGCACCCTGCCGTTGACCAGCGCCGCAAAGGCCGCGCTTGTCGAACCGCTGTAGATGACCGAAACATCCTGACCGGGTTTCATCCCTTGGCGCGCGAGAAAAAGCTTCGCCGCAAAATCGCTGGCCGAACCCGGATTAGCCACCGCCAGGACCTTGCCACGCAGATCGGCAACTTTTTGGATCGCCGGAGTCACCATGATTTTCGACGTGAGCCTGTGCACCACACAAGAAGTCACCACGACATCGGCACCGGCCAGACGCATCTGCACCAACGGCGGACCGGCGGAAAAATACACTTGGATCTCCCCGCTCAGCAGAGCGGGCCGGCCGGCCGCGCGCGGCAAATAGATCGGCTTGACTTGCAGCCCGTGCTTCTCGAATAGTTTTGCCTCCACGCCCACCCAGAGCGGCAGGATCGATCCCGACAGGGTCCCGTGGCCGGCAATAATTGTCGGTCGCTCTTGGGCAAAGCAAAGCGGCGCCCAGTACAGCAGCAGGCCCAATAGGATACCCGGCATAATCGGCAAGAGGCGGTAAAATTTCATCTATAGACCTCCAATGGTGTGTCTCACCTCAACAAACATATGGCGATGCGCCTGAACCAAACCTATTTTTCAATCAATTGGATTCGCGAGCGGGGTTTAAACCCCGCTCGCGAATCCAATTGATTGAAAAATAGGTTTGGTTCAGGCGCATCGCCATATGTTTGTTGAGGTGAGACACACCATTGGAGGTCTATAGATGAAATTTTACCGCCTCTTGCCGATTATGCCGGGTATCCTATTGGGCCTGCTGCTGTACTGGGCGCCGCTTTGCTTTGCCCAAGAGCGACCGACAATTATTGCCGGCCACGGGACCCTGTCGGGATCGATCCTGCCGCTCTGGGTGGGCGTGGAGGCAAAACTATTCGAGAAGCACGGGCTGCAAGTCAAGCCGATCTATTTGCCGCGCGCGGCCGGCCGGCCCGCTCTGCTGAGCGGGGAGATCCAAGTGTATTTTTCCGCCGGTCCGCCGTTGGTGCAGATGCGTCTGGCCGGTGCCGATGTCGTGGTGACTTCTTGTGTGGTGCACAGGCTCACGTCGAAAATCATGGTGACTCCGGCGATCCAAAAAGTTGCCGATCTGCGTGGCAAGGTCCTGGCGGTGGCTAATCCGGGTTCGGCCAGCGATTTTGCGGCGAAGCTTTTTCTCGCGCGCCAAGGGATGAAACCCGGTCAGGATGTTTCGGTCATCTACAGCGGTTCGACAAGCGCGGCCTTTGCGGCGCTGGTCAACGGCAGGGTGCAGGCGATCTTCGCGACGTCGCCGAACGATCTGCAGGCAATTCAAGCAGGTTTTAAGCCGTTGCTGGAATTGGGCGACTTGTCCATTCCCTATGCGGGGAATTGCAGCGCGGCGATGCGTCCCTACATCGCCAAACAGCCGGCGCGCATGCGCAGCTTTGTTGCCGGCATCACCGAAGCGATCGCATATATTCGACGGCGCCCGGCCGAATCCAAGACGATCTTGCAGAAGTATACCCGGGTTTCTGATCCGAGCATTTTGCAGCATACCTATGACTCCGATACCCGGTATATGGAGCCGGTGCCCCGTCCAACCCCCGAGGGCACCACGGCTATTTTAGACAACTTAGGAGTTTCAGGCCGGGCCGCGGAACAGTTTGTCGCCGAGTTTGTCGACGACAGGTTTATGAAGCAGATCATCGACGAAGGTTTGATAAAACAGATTTACCCCGGCGGCGTTCCGGCGCGATAGGGCTCCCCCGAGGAAGCATGTGGAGAGGCGCCACTGCCGCCCGGCCGTGGATCTCCACATGCTCATATCGCGGGGCAACAAACCCGGATTTCGCGTTTGAAAAGTAAGGCACTGAGCGAGGTGCGAGCCTTCCGCCCTGCGGCCCAAAGCCTTCGGGCGGCGGGCCGTAGCGAAGGCTCAGCCTGAGGCTGATCCGCCTTTGGCGGAAATGGACATCTGCCTCTAAGAGAGTTGAGATCAGCGGTGCCCTGAGCGGCATCCGTGACCTGGTGACAACAGATTGCCAAGCACGAAAAACGACTTTGATACTGCTGAGATCGGTGCCTTCGCTACTCCAGTCTCACACCTTGCTCAGTAGAGATTGTACCTTCAACTTCGCGGTCCGGGTTAGCTGGTGAAAAAAATGTTTCTAAAGAGCAACGATTAGTTGGTTGCACACAGGGGAGACCAAGATGTTTCGTCGTGTCGATCTTCCCGCGCGGGTTCCTGGGAGACTGCTGCTCCACAGCATGCCGGGCCGCTATGAAGCGATCGAGAGCGTGTGGCATCAGGTGAGGACCGAAGCGGTCGGCGCGATCGTGTGTTTAGCTGAAAAGGATGAAATCCACGAGAAGTCATTCGAGTACGCACAGGCGTTGCAAGCCGGCACAGTTCCCTGTTCGGTGTTGCCTTTCGAGATTCCTGACCGTGGGGCGCCCGAGGACCGGGATGCTTTTTGGGCGCTGGCGGGCGACGTCGCAAAGCGATTGCAGTATGGGGAAACCGTGCTGATTCACTGCGCGGGCGGTGTAGGCCGCACCGCGACGCTCGCCGTTTGTGTGCTGCTGGCGCTGGGTGAACCGGCGGGCGAGGCGCGGAGCGTGGTCTCGCGGGCGGGGTCGACCGTTGAGACGGCTCCCCAGAGTAAACTCATTTCGTGGTGCGCCTTGCAGGGGAGTATTAAATAGGCATGAGGCAACAGCTAATCGTCGGAGGCTAACCGTTCAAATCGTTTAGAGGCGGAACCCTTTCAAAAGTTAAAGGGGTCGGAGGTTCTTTCGCATTCCACGCTTTAGGTTCCCTTTGAAGGACAGGGAATTTTCAAAACGTGGGTAGGTATCAATAGCCAAGCCGTCCCACCAGGCTCTTGATCCGCTTCAGGTCCTCCTTGAGATCCTCCCGGCCTTCCAGTTCTATGAAGCCTTGCTGGACAAGCTTCAGTTGACCCAGCTTTTCCATATCCGGGGGCTCATCAAGCACTCCCACCTCGACTGACTCCCGGAGATATCCTTCCAGATTGGTAGGCAGCCCGTTGTAAGGGAAAGGGAGATGCTCGACATGTGCGGGAGAGGCGCAGGTCGGGTTGCGGCGCCGCTCGTCAGGGTCGTCACTCTCCATGCGCAGCCGCCGCTCCACCTGCAGGCACTGAGCGAAGGTTTCCGGCTGTTTGCGCATATACCAATAGGCCCGGATCATTCCCTTGATGCAGGCTTTCACCATCTCAGGCTTCTCTTGCAGCGCCTTTCCCGTAGCTACATTGACGCGGTCGGGACGCCCATTGGGATAATGGGCCGCGACATCGAAGAGATCACTGAAGCCCTCCGCGCAAAGCACCTCAGCGTCACTGGGGTCCTGGAAGATGGCATCGACGACGCCCGCTTTCAACCTCTCCGCGGCGTTAGAGGGGTTATTGCCGCGCACCCAGTTGACGTCTTTGTAAGGGTCCATGCCAGCGCGTTTCAACCAGGGACGGATTACGGTGACGAATATGTCTTCTATGTCAATGACCCCGATGCGTTTCCCCTTAAGATCCTCGATGCTCTTGAGATCGCTCTGGCCTACTAAATGGTGGGGCATGTTGTTGCGCCAGCCGGCCACGATGTATAGGTCATGGCCCTGTTTCTGCAAATACGCCACGGTAGAGGGCTTGACGTCCATGGCGATATCAATATTCAGCTCTTTCATGCGCTGGGCCAGGGTTTCCTTCTCAAACATGAAGGGAGCCATGCCGCCTCTGACGATCTCGTAACTGGGCTTACCGTCCTCGTCGCGCAGACCCTCGTCACAGAAAAAGTTCATCTCGTGGGCGATCTGGATGGGTATAAGATGCAAGACGTGATAACAGGCAGGGCCAATCCGTAGTTTCTTCGCCATGTTCTCTCCCTAATGCGGAATTTTTCCTCGACGTAGCTGTCGGCGCCTAATATAGATCCCGGTTCGTTCGCTTACTGCTTGTAAAGCGAGTCGATAAAGCCGCTTTTTTCGAGCTGATCTACCAGCGAGTTGTCGACGAAGGTTTCGGGCTTTGGCAGCGGAGATTTGTCTCTAAATTGCGCCTCGATCAAGAATTGGAGTCCTTTCAGCGAGGGGCGGGGGACCCTTTGGAGAATCGCCGCGTGTTCCTGCCAGGTTCCCTCCAGAAGGTAGTCGTCGGTGATCTTACCGTACTTTGCGAATACTCTCTTGGTGAATTCCTTGTCTGTCTTGTAGCGGTGCACACCGCGGAGGAACGCTCTCAGGAACCGTAGCGTGGAATCGCGCTGCTGCGATAGAAAAGACCTGGTGGTGATGACGGTTCCGGTGACGTCCTCGAAGCCCACGTCGGAAACTTTGATCGGCTCGGTCATCCGGGCCATAGCCGCGCTCAGATAAAGAGGAAAGGTCAGTCCCGCGAATCTGAATGGAGCCGTTCTGCAAGGCGGCGAATGCTTCCGGCTGGCCCCCCATGGGAAGAATCGCCACGTCCTTGCCGGGCTCCAGGCCGTATTTCTTCAAAGCGAGGCGGATCAACAAATCCGAGCTTGAGCCGAAGGCGCTGATACCGGCTTTTTTCCCCTTGAGATCCGACGGTTGTTTGATTTCCGGGCGCGCCATCAAGTGAAACGCGGAGACATTGAAAGCGGCGGCGATGATAACCACGTCGCTCCCTGCGGCGGAAGCCGCGATCGCCGCGCTGCCGCCCGCGGAAACGAACGGCGCACTGCCGCCCAACAGGGCCGCCACAATTCGAGTGCTCCCGCCCACGCGCACGAGTTCGATGTCCAGTCCCTCAGCGGCGAAATAGCCCGCCTCTTTGGCGATCCATGGAGTCGCCCAGGTCCCGCTGAAGCTGGGATACAGAAAGCGCATAAAATTGGTCGCGCAAAAACCACGGGATAACGGCGCGGCAATGAAAAGGATGACGAGAATGAAGAGCCGGACGAGAGTCGGAAGCTTCGCTTTTGGTCGGTCAAGCATAATCAGACGCCTCATCAAGATATTTGTGAAGACATATCTCAGGCAGACCGTCGAGTCCAGCCGTTCCTAGCCCGAGAAGAAGCAGACCCTGCTGTAAAGGTTTCGCCATGCAGAATACCGAAGCGGATTAAGCCTGCCTTTCGGATTTGCTATTCTCGCGGCGTGCCGTCAACCATCGCGAGTCGATTTCGAAGGCCGGCCGAGGAATCCGAGCACGGCACGGTTGAAGAACTCGGGTTGCTCCCAATAGGGCGAATGGCCGCACTCCGCGACGATTACGCCCTCGTTGTTGGGGACATGCCGCGCAATCATCCGCATGACTGAAGGCGGGGTGAACATGTCGGCTGCGCCGGTAATCAGAAGCGTTCGGACCTTCAATGTCCGCAGCTTCTCCGGCGTGACGACGTTGGCCAATTTTTGCCGGGCGCCCTTTCCGGTCTCGGATTTGTGGTTGAGTTCGATCCATTTCTCAACGCCTTCGGGGTTCGCCGCGCGATACGAAGGCCCGAGTTCTCGAAACCAGCGCGGCAGATCGTCCCACTCCTTAAGCCGGATCTTGGCGGCAGTTTCGGCGATGTCCCCGGTAGCAGCCGCGAGATTGTTGCTCGATACCGTCAGGCTCAGCAACCGTTCCGGATGAGATACCGCGTAATCCGCGGCGACGCTCCCCCCGGCAGCGGAGCTCACTGCATGAAACTTCTCCAGCCCCAGGAATTCGATCAAATGATGCAAGTCTTCCGATCCTGTTCCCGGATTGTCTTCGGGCGCCAGGTCGGAGTTGTAGTAGTTGCGGCGCGAATAGGCGACGACGCGATAACCGGCTCTGGCGAACACGGGCTGCTGATACAACCAGACCAGCGCGCTGCCCGACGCTGGATGGAGAAACACCACCGGCTCCCCGGTGCCGCCCGTGTCCCAATACCCAAGATGGGTGCCGGGAAGCTCGGCCATCCCCTCCTTGGCCGGAACCTGCATCGGGATGGGCACGGGAACCATCGGGTCGTCCGCCTGAGTCGAGGGAATGCTCTCATTCATCAATGTTCCTCCGCGTAGCATCATTCTTTTATACCATCGAGGCTGCAATTCCGAGAGGAAAAGAGCGAGGCTGCTTTTTCATTGAAAAGGCAATGGACGGCGAGCTGCGGCAAAAAGAAGACTTTCAAACCGAACGGCTCGAACTCTCCAGCGAAGAGATCCAGCGGATCGAAACCATCGCGCTGTGACGGCAGCGCCGCGGAAGAAAATCGAATCGGATGGCGGCGAGGCTGAAATACTCAACTACGATTTCCCGAGCGAAAATAACAGAGGAAGAGGCCGGCACCGGCTAAGATCGAGAAGTTTTAAGCGGCTCCGAAACGTCAAATGACGGTCTTCAAACTCACGAAAGACCGCGCCACCAAAGTACCAGCCAAATCACGACCACAATCCCGGTTAAAACCCAACGGCTGATATAGACGGGACGCGAACCTCCCGCGAGATAGAAGTTGATCCGGTTTTTCGCCTTGTAGGCTTCTGTTTCCTGTACTGTTGGCCGTTCCATTTTCGCTCCTCGATGAATCCAAAGCCCTTGCCGCTAAGCTCGCCTCTCGGCCGTCTTTTCCTCAAAATATCCAATGACGGGGCCGGGGGCTGGCATAACAATCGATTCCGCTAAAAAACCCTATGAATGCTTCGCCGAGGCTCAGCATGAACGGAGGGTTTTTCAGCGGAATCACAATCTTTACAATCTTCCATCAGGTGCCCGACTTGCCTCAGTTGCCCGACTTCGAGACGGTGACGATCACGGTTCGGGCAGATATCACGGGGCCTTCACAGGGATATGATTTGAGCGTCGGGTTTAAAGTTCCATTCTAGCAACCCGCCCCCCCTAGGTAATTCCATAAGCAGAGTCTGACCGGACGGAAACGAATGCGTTTCCCGGCATGCTTTGCAGACTCAGTACCTTCTGCCCCGCTCGTGGCCCCAGGGCGATGCGGTAGGTGCACGAGGCTGCTTGCAGGGGCGTGAGCACGCGATCCCTATCCATTTCGGTGTAATCCTGGCCGGGACGTCAAGCCTCCTTGCGCTATCTCACCTATTTCGCGGCGCGCCGTAATTCTCCGACAATCGCGTGCCGGGATAATAGGTGGCGGCGAATGCCGGACGCTTTTGAATTTCTTCATACCAGCGCGCGACGCCGGGGCGGGCGCCATTTTTCCATAAATGCGCCATGCCGAGATCGGTCATGCGATCAATCACCGATAGGATGCATGCGTCCGCGACGGTCAATTGCTCACCCATCAGCCAGGGACCGGAGTGGCCGGGCGCCGACAAGGTTTTTTCCATGCGCTCGAGCGTGTTGGTCAAGCGTTCTTCGGCACCGGCGAGTTCCTCGGCGGTAAATCCGCCGGGCTGCATGGCGCCATAGAATTCCTTGCGGCTGGGGTGCTTGTCGGCGAACGCTTTGATTTGCTCCGGCGTCCGGTCGGCCATCTTCTTGCCAATGAAATAATGGAACGAGGGGAAGCGGATGGAGGGGTGGGCCACTTCTTCAAAATAGCGCAGCCAGGCACGCATCCGGGCGCGGGCCTTGGCATCCTTGGGCACCATCGATGGCTCCGGCCACACCTCGTCAAGATATTCCATAATGACGGTGGAATCGACGATCGCTGCGCCATCGTGGACGAGCGTTGGCACCACGCCATTGGGATTGAGAGAGAGATAGGGCTCGCGCAGATGTTCGCCGGTGGGCGAGTTCATCCGGTGGTCTTCCCACTCAAGGCATTTCTCAGCCAGGCAAAAGCGCACCGATTGCGAGCAGGTGGAAGCGGCGAAGTTGTAGAGCGTGAGCGCCATCAACGGAGTCCCTTTTAAGGATAGGAAATTTAAACACCCTTTTTCTCTGACGGGAGCTATATCGCCGCACCGGCGAGTAGTCAATCGCACGAGAGCTTGGTGTCAGCTTGGTGTCACCCATTAGCAGGCGTGCCTATTTGATTTTGTTGCTCGCCTTACGTAACTTCGCATCCCTATGGCAAGAAAACCGGAAGGGGAGGCCTGAGAGGCATGAAGAACGTTCTTGACTAGCCGGACTAAGTCGGTGATTGGGGTAAAGGTGCGAATTCCGGAATGGAAAGGGGATCACATGGCGAGTCAGGCTGCTTCAACGTCATAAGTTGAGCGAAGATAAGGCTCGTTGTTGCCGGATACTAGCGCTCTGCTCGCACTGAGCCGATGGCCGAAGCGATTTTGAGTTTTTCAACAGCCTGGTAAAAGTCTGAACCTAGAGACCCTATCAGCCCGTGGTAGAAGTCCGATTTTTACAAAACGGACGGAATCAGTGCGAAGCGGTGATTTGGGATCGCAAATAGTCTCAGATCGAGTCCTCGGCGCCGATCAGCGGCCACTCGGTCGCGCAGTAGCAGCCACAGAGTAAAACAAAAAGCCCAGACGGCGGCCAAACGGCCCTGCAGGCCGCGCGGGGTTCCAATACCCGTCAACGTGCGCATCCACAGGCCAAGGTTGCACGCCGCTACGTGCACGAGCAGCCGTTTGAGAATGTTGCCGTGCCCGCGCAGATGAGTCCGGCGCATGGCGCCCGTCTCGGAGAGATGAGCATTGGGTCGCTCCAACAACTCGCCCCGTCGCCGCATCAACTGCTGGCCGCGGTCGCCCTTGATGCGCCGCCGATTGGCATACACCGCGTCGCGCTCAGCGTGCTGATCGATCCAGTTCTGCCGACCGCGATCCGGTTCACTGATGTAGGTGCGCAGTCCCAGGCTCTGCATATCGAGCACGGTTTCCTTACTGTGATAGCCCTTGTCGGTGACGAGTTCCTCCACCGTTTTTACCTTGTCGTTGATCGCGGCTACGGCTTCCAGCTGTTCGACCGCTTCGGGCAGAGTCGTCTGGATCGTGGTTGTGTCGCCCAGATCGGCTTCCTGCAGCGTGACGGCCACGATGGCGCCCGCCTGCCAGGCGGCGGGCAGGCCGGTCTCCAGGTCCACCGCATGCTCGGCTTTGTGCGCTAAATGCGTGCGCCCGTCCTTCATCTTGGCGATCCGCGCGTCGGGGTCATGCGGATGCGTCCAGTCCTGGTTCGACCCTTTGTTCTTGCGCTTGCGATCGAGCTTGGCCAGATCGGCGCGTGTCGGGGTCTCAATGCCGGAGGCCTGGGCCAGCTTGGTCAAAAACTCGTTGTACGTCTCCCCGGTGTCGCGCCGCACGATGCTGCGCAAGGCCGCGTTCGCTTCGAGTGTGGTGGCGTCTATCGCAATCGTTTTCCCCTTGATCAGTCCGGCGATACCCAGACACTGCCCGACCCATGTGAACACCGCCCGATGGGTGTCCAAATCAATCAATCGCCGGGTCCGCGATATCGTGGAGTGATCCGGCGCCGCCTCTGTCAGCGCCAGACCGAGAAACGAGCGCAACCCCAACGAGTCCGCCGCGCGCCACGCAATGCCGCGTTCGGAGTCCAGGCCTTCGAAGTACCCCAGCAACAGGAGACGGAAATATTGTCCCGGCGCCAGACTCGGCCGCCCCATCTTCTCGGCATAGAACGACCGGCACTGTGCCTCGACAAACTCGTCGAACCTATGCTCGGCCAACAGCCGATTGAGTTTCTCGTAGAACGGGTGGCTCACCGACTTCGGTAGCTCCTTAACCGCAACCCACATTGCCGACTGCTCTTCGTGTGTTCGTTGTCCCATCGCCATGCAGAAAACTTTAGTACAACC
>JAUYJC010000619.1 GCA_030688735.1 Deltaproteobacteria bacterium | reverse complement strand
CAGACGAATTCGGGATTGTCGACGAAGAGCATCGGGCCCGGCTGGAGACCCCAGATAATGAGACCTCCCAGCATTACGGCTGCCGTCGGCGAGCCCGGGATGCCCAGCGTGATCATCGGCAGCATGGCTGCCACGCCTGCGGCGTGAGCGGCGGTTTCCGGTGCCACGACTCCTTCGATCTCTCCCTTGCCGAATTTCTCCGCATTTTTTGAGAATCGCTTGGCGAAGGCGTAGCTCATAAACGACGCCGGCGTGGCGCCGCCGGGTTTGAATCCCATCCAGAAGCCGATGAAGGAGCTGCGCACAAAAGTGCGCCAGAAGCGCGGCAGGATTTTCCATGTATCCAGCACAACTCTCATGTTCATGCTGGTCTTGGCTCCCTCGAACTTCAGGCCTTCCTCTACGCTCAAAAGAATTTCGCCGATCCCGAAAAGACCGATCACGGCCACTATGAAATCGAAGCCCTTCATCATATCCGTAAAGCCGAAGGTAAGACGCAGCTGACCAGTGACGATGTCGAGGCCTACCGTAGCCAGGATAAAGCCGAGGAGAATCGTCACCAGGGACTTGAGCGGGTTACCTCCTCCCAGCCCGACGAAACTTGAAAATGTCAAAAGCTGAATCGCGAAGAATTCAGGAGGCCCAAACTTGAGCGCGACCTCGGCGAGTATCGGCGCAAAAAACGTAATTAACACGATCGAAAAGAAAGCGCCCACGAACGATGAAGTGAAGGCGGCCGTCAGCGCCTCTCCGCTTCGACCTTGCTTGGCCAGAGGGTAGCCGTCGAACGTCGTCGCCACCGACCAAGGCTCGCCCGGAATATTAAAAAGAATCGAGGTGATGGCGCCGCCGAAGAGTGCGCCCCAATAAATGCTCGTGAGCAGGATGATGGCCGACGTCGGCGGCATCGTGAAGGTGAGCGGCAAGAGGATGGCCACGCCGTTGGCGCCGCCGAGGCCCGGAAGGACGCCTATGATGGTTCCGAGGAGGATGCCGACCACGGCGATGTAAATATTGAACGGTGTGAGCGCAACCTGGAAGCCGAGGAGCAGGTTTTCGAGTCCCACGTGTCAGTACCCGAACCAGGCTTCCACCGGCCCTTTGGGCATCGGCACGAGGAACCATGTCTCGAAAATAAAGAATGTAATGACCGGAACCGCGAAGGAAAGCGCCACCACCGATCGCCAGTCATGGCGCCCCACCCAGCGCATATAAAACCCAAGATATAGGCCACCCGCCAGATAAAGACCGAGACCGGACCAGGGACCCGGCGGGTCGGTGACAGCGATGAATCCGGCGATGGGCACCAGGACTTTGAGAACGGGAACGAATTGCTCTCGAGTAACGAAGGTCTTCTTCGAGGCCCGCATCAAGGCTTGTATGAGTATCGCGAGGCTGATGACCACCATGAGGACGGCCAGCCAAAACGGGAAAAAGCCGCTGCGGGGCCCTTCGTCTCCCCATCCGAATCCGAGTCGGGCGGCATCGTAGATCACGATGCCGCCCAGCGCCATCAACAGCGCCGCGGTGACGAGGTCGGCGGTGCGCATTTTACTTCTTGATCAGTCCGCCTTTTTCCATCAGGTCTTTGTGAAGTACTTCGTTTTCCTCGACCCACTTCACGTATTCGTTGCCGGAGGCGAATGCCGGCTTAAGCGCTCCCTTATGAAGGTAACCCTGGAAATCCGCGGAGTCGAAAACCTTCTTTAAAAAGCTGACGTACCAATCCACGGCTTCCTTGGGCATATTGGGAGCTCCGAAAATGCCGCGGAGCATGTTGTACGAGATGGAGGCGCCCAAAGCCTCTTTGACCGTCGGGATTCCTTTCCAGTCGGGGTCCGGAATACGCTCGGGGTCGAAAACGGCCAGCGGTCGCACCCGCTTGGCTTTCCAGTGGCTCACGCACTCGATGGGGTTATTCACCGTGGAGTCTATGTGTTTCCCGACCAGGTTGACGCATACCTCGCCGCCGCCCTTAAAGGGCACGTAGATAAAATCCACGCCTTGCGACTGTTCGAGCAGGACCGTAATGATCTGGTCTTCCTGCTTGGAGCCGGTGCCGCCCATCTTCATCCCCTTCGGTTTCTTTTTCACGGCGGCGATGTAGTCCTTGGCGGTTTTGTACGGGGTTTCGTCGTTGACCCAAAGAATGAACCTGTCGAGCGCCAGCCGCGCGACCGGCGTAAAATCGCGCCAGCTAAAGGGCGTTCCCGTCGCCAGGGGCGTGGTAAACAGATTCGACAGCGTGATTATGATCGTGTGTGCATCGCCTTTTTGCTCCTTCACGTGGAGGAAACCCTCGGCGCCGGCGCCGCCGGACTTGTTGACCACGATCAACGGGCGCGGAGACAGTTTATTTTTTTCGGCGATGCCGCCGATCAGGCGGGCCATTTGATCCGCGCCGCCTCCGGTGCCGGCGGGGATCACGAACTCGATGGGTTTGGTGGGCTCCCAGGCTTGAGCGCGGCTTAGAGTTCCAAGCCAGACAGCGATCAAAAACAAAAAGACGAGCGAGAGAAAACGACGATTTTCAGCCATGATACCCTCCTTATATCTCATCAATTTCTTGGATACGCGTTCCGCAGGTCAAATGGCACTACCATTTTGACATCGGCGGGGCCGGTAACTTCAACTTAAGTAACAGCCAGGAAATCCTCCCGTAAGTAAATTTTCGGAACCGGTTGACTACTGCGCGCCAAATATAACAAAGCCGCGACTGTGTCAAGGGGCCCAAATCTCCTTGAACCCTCATAGTCAATCCGTAGGGATGGATTCCATTCGCGATTAATTCAATGAACTGCGGCTGAGTGGTTGGGTTTGCCCGAGACCGGTGGAGACGTGAGCTGGAGAATCTAGCGGTTTTTATAGAGGTCGTCGATAAAACCGCTGGAGACCAACTCCCTGATGAAGCGGGAGTCGGTGAAGCGCTGCGGGGTGACGCTTTGGGGCAAAGGGCGAGTCGCGGCAATCTCTTCGAGGATCGTTTGTATTCCTGCGGGCGTCGCTTCGGGCACGCGCTTGAAATATTTCGTCGCGTAGACTTCGTAGATTCTCTCCGTGCCGGCCGTGGTCTTTTGCTTCGTGTACTTTTCCAGAACCGCGAGCGCCAGCGGCTTGTCGGTTTTGAAGCGGTGGATTCCCTCAACGTAAGCCTTCATGAATCGAGCCACCAGATCCGGCTGGGTTTTGATAAACGCCTGGCGCGTGGCAAAAGGCCCGAATGGATAAACCAGGCCCGAGGTCGAAACGTCGGAGAGCTTGAAATATCCTTCCGCTTCCGCGCGTAGAGTTTCAGGGCCCGCCGAAAGCACGCCGCTTTGAACCGCGCCGCCTTTGATCGCGAAAAAAACCTGGGGACCAGAGCCGGCTTGGAATATCGGCACATCTTTGTCCGGTTGCAGACTCCATTTCTTAAGCAGATAGCGCGCCACGAAGTCGGTGGTGGCGCCGATACGGCTGACGCCGAGCCTTGTTCCCTTGAGTTGCTCCGGCGTTTTGATGCTCGGGATCGACCAGAGCTCGAAGGGGAGAGAGTCGATGCTTGTGCCGAGCAGAACGACATCGGAGCCGGCGAGATTGGCGGCGACCGTGGCGCCGGCGGCGGTGAAGGAGACGGCGACATCGCCGGCGATCAACGCCTGCAACGAAGGCGGTCCGCCGGCGATGTAAATGAATTCGGGATCGATGTTATACTTTTTGAAGATGCCCGCTTCTTTGGTCAGCCAGAGCGGACCGTATACCATCGCGATGGAGGTGTAGGCGATGCGTAGCGGCTCGGCGACCACAGAGACGGAAGTAAGAAGCAGCCCGGCGAAAACTGCGGCAATGGCCACGAAAAAATGCGACGACTGATTTTTGTTTTTGCGCATGAATGAACCCTCGTTCGGTGCTGCAGAAACCTGTAGGTCAATTCCACAGTCCTGTCAAGAAAAAGTCCCCTCGTGCAAGCTCAGCCATTAGCCATGCGGAAAGTAATCGCGGAACGCCGTCACCATCAAGTTCGCCAGTCTTTCGTTATGGTTTTCCACGTGTCCGTAGTGAGTGAGGTTCGGCACGACGATTAAACGCAACGCTTCCGCGTAGGGTGCGAATCGTTTGAAGGCATAGACCTCGCGGCGATATTCAAGTCCCTTCTCGCCGCCCTCGATCCAGTGACCCTTGTCGTACTCGCCGACGATGTGGAGCATCTTTTTGCCGCGCAAACGATTGAGATCGGACTTGTAGGTGATGAATAGCTCATCGTCTGGCAAGCCGGAGGTTCTTTTAATCTCCGGGAGCAAAACATCATGGGCGCTGTGCTCGATGTCTTGCAGGAAGGGCTTGAACTGGGGCCTGCGATGATTTTCCAGTTCAAACCAATTCTCCGCCCCGCCCCACGGCTGGTTGGGACCGATGTAACCGCTTTTCTCGTAAGCTTTCGGAGATCTGCGGCTGAGATCCGTGAGATTGCGGAATGGAGCGGCGCGCGCTTCGGGGGATTTTTCGGCGCAGGCGAGGTCCCACTCCTTGCGCACCCACGCGGGCATGCCCGTGCCGAAGCCCAGGCCGCCGATGAGTTTGTTTCTTAGACCATTCTGCTCCATCAAGTAAAAATACTCGCCGCCGGTGGAGTGGCCCCACATGAATATATTTTCGCCCAGGTTGCGTTCCACCAACGCCTTGATCGCTTCGGTACACATTCTGAACGTGTAGACGGCGAGACGATTGCGCAGCTCCGCGTCGCCGGGAACCTCTCCGATGATGAATTCTGGTCGTCGATCCGGTATCGGCGGCCAAGGGTTGCGGCTGTAGTGACCCGGCAAGGAGAGCGCAAGCACGGGGATGCCCAAAGAGGCGAGGTGTTGCGCGACGCCGACACGCGCGGCGGGGGGATCGGTTTTCGTTAGATCGGCATAATCTTCCGGCCCGTCCGGCGTGAAAATAAACTCGTATTCATTAGCCGCGCCGCCGTGGATCATCACCACGGCCATGTTAGGAATGGAGACCCGCTTCGGCCTAAAAAGCCGCCCGTGAATGTCCCACTGGAACAGATCTCCCGCCTTTTCGGGGTTCGGGTAGCGGCGGATGCTTTCATGAACTTCGGTGACGGCAAACGTCGTGCGCGGGTATGGATCGGGTAGTTCTTTGTAGTCGTCGAAGGGCATGTAGTAGATGAACTCGTCGCGCAGTCCATCGCCACGCTGCAAGGCACCGACCAACCTGCCCATCGCTTCTT
>JAUYJC010000618.1 GCA_030688735.1 Deltaproteobacteria bacterium | reverse complement strand
CGAAATGAATCCGGCTGTGCATGAGGCAAGCTGCTTACGAACAGGACGAGGATTGCCGCAAAATGCGCTCGCAGTTTCGTGTTCATTGTGGTACCCGCTTATCGCTGCAACCCAACGTCTAGCCTTTTATCCCCAAAACGTGGCGGCAATCAAGCGCAAGGCTGATCCTGGCAAGATTGACGCCTCAGCCAAATCTCGCAGGATTGAGTCGTGGGAGAAAAATATTCAATTTCAGCGCTAACCCTCCCGTTCAGCAACACGGGCTCGCCACTTTATCTCGTGTCGACCTCACTCGCTAAGCGGCCGGCTGGGTCTCCAAACCTGCGCGACGACGCCAAACTCAACCCAGCGGCCGGGTGCCAGTCGCCCAAAGTTCTCGGTGACCAGACACCGCTTGTCCGTCGTCCGTCCCCAATTCCATTCAGTAAGGCGTATCGCGTTCACAGTTCCATCAGCGTTCCTGCGAACCTCTTCGACAAAGGCTACGTGCTGCGCGCCGGGTGTGCGAAGGGCGATCAGTACGACGTCCCCCGATTGGACCTCCGGCACCGGAACGTTGCCCCGCCATGAACCGGCTAGAGCAGGCTGGCGCTTGCCGGTCTTCTGCTCGATGTAATCAGTTGAGTACCCCTTCATGTCAATCCACTGCTGGCAGTCTCTGATAAAGCTCGCCAACTGCGCATGCACGGTGGCCGACCAAAGAAGACTCATGGCCCAGGAGGCCGCAACGGTGTAGCCGAAATAGCGGACAAAACAAGTCATAACAGATCCTCCCCTATGCACCCTGGCGGACACAGAAGAACTGCTGGTTGCGTTAAGCGTATAACGGGCAGCGATTAGCCCGTGACGCCACGCGACTCGAACAACTGCGAAGTGACGTGGGAGCGTCGGCGGGTTCAATCGCTTGTTAGAGAGGCCCAAGTCGTTGGTTGTCTCCGCACTCTTGATTCAACTTTTCTCGATGTGGATCATAAGGGGCTCCAGGACTCCGTGAGCCTGCTTAGCCGCCTCGATCTCGGGCGAGTCAAGAGCCGCCTGCATTGCCGCCAGATCGTGAACGTCCACACTTACGGCGACGTTGCTGCTGCCGTCGGCGCTGAGATAGTCGACCACGTTCGATCCCCACGAAGCGAACGCCTCAACTCGCTCCGAATGCTTGCTCGCCCAATGGGCAGTATCACTGACGGGGTGTGTGAATACGACTTTTGGCATGACTCCTCCTCTATGGCAGTAGGTCACTCTAACGTTTAGCGTTTTATTCCCAAAGTATGGGAGCAATCAATCTCAAGAATCATCCTGGCAGTATCGTGTAGAGGAACACTATGTTAAACACGCTACCAGATTTGAATATTTCGACTTATCCCCATTTTCCGTTCTCTCGGGAATTCCCGAAACGTGGAACTATCCGATCACGGGCCGTGCTGCATTCTCACTCTGCCCTCCGGCCCGACACCGATCCTCGATATTTGCGGATTTGCGCAATTGAGCCAACGTGACGCGGGGCGGATAAGGCTGCGCCGACCTAGCTCCACAATGGATGATACAAAACGCGACTCCCAATTGCGGAGCGCGTTGCCGTCTAGGAGAACGCCGATTCGACTTCGCGCACTTCCATCTTCGCCACGTTCGCTCCCAATTTGATCCCCGCGGCCGCGACCTCCGCTTGGAACGCCTTGCTCTTCGCTTCAAGGTCCGCCTTGTCTTTATAGGTCCTGACCCAAATAAACTCGTTTTGCGGACGGTTCACCCAACTGCCGACGATGGGCACCCCGATTCGTTCGTGCACCGCCATAATTTCCTCTTTGAAGTGCTTGAGGAAGGCGTCCATCTCACCCTTGTTGATCGTGTAAATGCGAATCTGTGAAAGCATATCTATCCTCCTCAATAGTTACTCTCCTTCGCGCCGAACCCGTTTGTCAACTGTTGTGTACTTTCCCAGAAATTACCGGGCAGAAAAGGTTTGCGTCCCCTTTTCGCTTCCCCTTATCCCAGCAATTCCCAGTTACTCATCGGACTCACGGAACACATTAATACGGCGCACATCCGCTTTTCATCCAAACGCCGCCCCTCGCCCGGCCCATCACAAAAGCGTTTCATCTGGAGACAGCAAGAGCCAAGACCCCAAATTTTTCAAGATAGTCAACATGTAAAAGTCTAACCCTGTCGCCTGTCGCTTCTAACGACAGCGGGTTGGGGATTTTTCTACCTGCTGTTCGAGCACTCCCTCCATATTCCCTTTCCGCCAGGGCTGCTTTTTGAATGGCTGGCGTGCGCGCGTCCGAACGGGGCATCCGCACCGCTATGGGTGCTTTTTCGTTTGCAGCGCGCGCCATACCCTTTCCGGCGTCAACGGCAAATCATAGAAACGCAGCCCCGTTGCCCGGCAGACGGCGTTGCCGATGGCCGGCGCCACGGGCAACAAACCGCCCTCGCCGGTGCCCTTGGAGCCGAAGGGACCAGGGCCGTTGTGATTCTCGACGAGAATAGACTCAAAATGTTTCGGCAAGTGACCGAAACCGGGCACGCGGTAGTCGACGAGATTGGGATTCAATAATTGCCCATCCTTGTAGATCATCTCTTCGAGCAGGCTATGGCCGATGGCGTTCACCACGGCGCCTTCGTCCTGTCCCTCACAGAGAACCGGATGGATCGCCTGGCCCACGTCCGCCAGCGACACGTAGCTAATCAACTGGATCTCGCCGCTCTCTCGATCGACTTCCACTTCGGCGCCGCCCCAACTGATTTCCCAAAACGTCGTCGGCGAACCGAGCGCCGCTTTCTTGCTCTTGATGTCCTGATACATGCCGCGCCCGACCAGCTCGCCGCCCTTCAAAAGGAATATCCTATGCATGAGCTCTTCATAGGAAAGAGCCTGGCCTTTGGGACCGCGAACCGCTCGTGGTGAGCCCCGTCGAACCATCCCGTTACCCAGCGAAAGACGTTCCGGTTTCGTTCCGAGGGCTTTCGCCGCGTGGCGCAGCAGTTGACGCTTGAGATCCTGCGCCGCCCGCTGCACCGCGAGTCCCATTACCACCGTCGAGCTGCTGGCGTTGGTGTTGACGTCGTAGGGCGTCACGTCGGTATCGAGCTCGGCCACCGTGACTCTGGTCAACGGCACTCCTAATTCCTCGGCCACGATCTGGCTCAAGGCCGTGCGCGCACCCTGGCCGATCTCGACGGTGCCGGTGAGCAACGTGACGCTGCCGTCGGCGTTCATCTTCACCGCCGCGGTGGCGACTTTGTAGGTGCCGCCGCCGTCCTTTATGCAGCAGGCCAGGCCCTTGCCGCGATTGGGCTTGGCGCTCTTTTTCCCCCAGCCGATCGCTTTGGCGGCGCGCAGCAACCCTTCTCTGAGATCGCAATCCAGCGGCGTGTCGCCGGGCGTGTAGAGCTCGCCCTTTCTCAGCAGATTCTTGAGGCGAAACTCCAATGGATCGAGGCCCATCTTTTCGGCGATGATATCCATCTGCGATTCATAGGCCCAGGTGACTTGCAGTGTGCCAAAACCGCGGTAGGCGCCTCCGGGGACGGTATTGGTGTAAACCGTATAGGCGTCGGTCTTCATATGGGGAAAGCGGTACGGGCCGAAGCAACGGTAGCCGGCCTTTTGTGTCACCCGTGGTCCGGCGTCGGCATAGGCGCCGGTTTCCACGTGAATGGTGCATTGGCGCGCCACCAGTTTTCCGTCTTTGCTCACGCCGGTCTTGATCCGCACACGGGCAGGGTGGCGCGTCACGGTCTTGAAACTCTCCTCGACGGTATGCACGAGGCGCACGGGCCGGCGCGCCTTCCAAGCCAAGGCGGCCGCCAGCGGCTCGTTCTTGACCGCGAGCTTTCCGCCGTAGCCGCCGCCCACGTAAGGAACGATGATTCTGATCTTGTTGAGCGGCAGATGAAAGATGCCGGCGAGATGTTCGCGCAGCGTGAACGGTTCCTGGGTGCCGGCCCAGAGCGTGATGCGATCGCCCTCGACCTGCGCGACTGTGGCGTGCGGCTCCATGGAAAAATGCTGCACCCGCGGAAAGGTGAAAGTGTCCTCGAAAACATGGTCCGCCTTTTTAAAACCCTCTTCCACGTCGCCCTTGCTGTAGCTGAAACGATAGCAGAGGTTGGTGCCGCGGAATTCCTTGGGCGCTTCATAGTGCTGCCCCATCAATTCGCCGCCGCGGGACGCCACGTCGTGCACCAACGGCGCGCCCGACGCCAGCGCCTCGTCGATGGACGTCACCGCCGCCAGCTCTTCGTATTCCACTTCGATCAGCGATAAAGCCTCTTCCGCCGTCGCCTCGTCCAGCGCCGCCACCGCCGCCACCGGATCGCCGGCGTAGCGGACATTATCGACGGCAACGACGGTCTGGTCTTTGTACGCCGCGCCGAACATGCCGAGCCGTTTTTGATCTTCGCGCGTGATCACGGCGAAAACACCGGGGAGCTTTTCCGCCCTGCTGGCGTCGACTCGCTTCAAGCGGGCGTGCGCGTAGGGGCTGCGCAGCACCCTGCCATGCGCCATTCCCGGCCGTTCGACGTCGACGGTGTAGATGGCCTTGCCGGTGACTTTTTCATTGGCATCGACCCGGGGCTCCGCCCGCCCGATCACTTTGTAAGTCTTTGGATGTTTCATCGTTTAACCTCGTTGCGGTAATGTTGGGCGACCCATGCCAGCGCTTGTTCGCGGCTGCTGAGTTCCCCGCCGAGCTGCGCCTCTTCGACCTGCTTGAGAATTTCGCTGAAACCCGGACCGGGCAAAAATCCCAGCTCGATCAAATCCCGGCCGCGCAGGAGAGGCGCGGGATGAATCTCTTCCTCTTTGAATTCTTCGAGCTTCTGCTTGCAGAAGCGATAATACTGGAGATCGCCGTTGGAAGAAAGCGCGTCGATTCGAGTGAGATCCAAGAGCTCGTCGATCCCCTCGTCGCCGAGAAAGCGTTTGAGCGTGCTCAGGCGCATGTTCGGCGCCTGGGTGTGACGCAGGTGATTGCGCACCAGGTAGCCGACGCGCTCCCAGGTCGCCCGGCTGCGCTTTAAGCGTTTGAGAATCTCTTCGGCCATTTCCGCGCCTTTCTCCGTATGGCCGTAAAAAGTCAGGCGCTCGCCTTCGCGCTGGATGCAGACCGGCTTGCCGACGTCGTGGAGCAGGCAACCGTAGGCCAACGTCTCCGCCGGCGCTTGCAAGTGGCTCAAGAGCAGCATCGTGTGCGTAAACACATCACCTTCGGGGTGATAGTCGGGACTTTGCTCGACGCCCTTCATGGACGCGATTTCGGGCATGATTTGCGCCAGCAACCCGGTGGCGTCCAACAATTCAAAACCCTTGCGCGCGCCGCCTTCGGTGAGAATGCGGGTGATCTCCTCGCCGATTCTCTCCCAGGAAATCTGGCCGACGGTCGGAGCCAGCGCGCCAATGGCCGCGAGAGTTTTCTCTTCGATGGTAAAATCCAGACTGGCGGCGAAGCGCACCGCCCGCACCATGCGCAGCCGGTCCTCGGTGAACCGCTCGCGGGCGTCGCCGATGGCGCGAATGGAGCGGCGCTCGAGATCTTTTTTTCCTTCGACCAGATCGATGACGCGATCCTCGATCGGGTCGTCAACCATCCCGTTGATGGTGAAGTCGCGGCGCAGGATATCTTCCTCGAGACTGCCATAACGCACCTCACTCGGGTGCCGGCCATCCAAATAAGGCCCGTCATGGCGAAAAGTCGCGACTTCGAACGGCTCGCCGTCGACGACCACGAGCATGACGCCGAATTGGGCGCCCACGGGCACGGTTTGGGGAAAAATCTCGGCGACGGCGTCGGATTTGGCGCTCGTCGTGATGTCGTAGTCCTGGGGCGGCTTGTTAAGCAGCATGTCACGCACGCACCCGCCGGCGAGATAACTCTCGTAGCCATTCTCGCGTAGGCGCTTGACGATGGCGATGGCTTTGTCGCGCGACGACATGGTTCGACCCCATCCGCATTGTAATTGGGAACGGTCGCAACTGGAAGAGAGAATGGAAAACCGGACCCTTAGATTTCCGAGCGTTTCACCACGGAGACGCCGAAGGCGCGGAGTAAAGAGCTTCCGATCATAAAATACTCCGAACTCTGCGAACTCTGGGTCTCTGCGGTGAATTCTATTTCACAGTTAACCCGGAAGAGCCGTAAGCGAGCTATGATTACAGTGCACCGTTGCCGGGAAGAACGAACTCGCGCAATTTGACTTGCAATTCCTGAAAGGTGAACGGCTTGATAATGTAGCCGTTGCAGCCGGCATCGAGGCAACTTTTCAGATCCGTCGTACGAAACAGAGCGGTGGCGGCTAGAATCGGAATATCCTTGGTCTCGGGGTGGGCACGCAGTTGCCGCACCGCCTCCCGGCCATCCATTCCCGGCATCATGACATCCATTAGAATCAGATTGGGCTGCTCGGCGATGGCCTTTTCAACACCCTCTTTGGCCAGCTTCGCCGTGATCGGCACAAATCCCATGAGTTCGATCTGCCAGGCCAATAGCTCGCGCATGTCCGCGTGATCTTCGACGACCAGAATCTTCTTCATATCATACCCATCGACGCCGATTGAGGCCGGCGGGACTCGCTCATTTTTCGCCGATCTTCTGCAAATTTCCAACGATAACCGTGATCAGCTTTTCCGGTTGCAAGTACTGCCTGGCGACGCGCGCGACATCGTCGCGAGTGATCTGGCGAATGAAATCGGGATAACGCTCCGGATAATCCAAGCCAAGCTGAAAGTATTCGACCTGAGCCAAAAAGCTCGCCACCTTGCGATTGGTGTCTAGACGTAACGGAAAGCTGCCAGTCAGATAGTCCTTGGCATCACTCAGTTCCACCTCGCTCACGGGCTGCTCACGGATGCGGCGAATCTCTTCTTTGGCGATCTGGATCGCTTCTTGAGCGGTTTCGTTTTTGGTTTGCATCACAAGCTGAAACTCCCCGCGCTTCCTATCAGCGCTGAAGTGACTATACACCGAATAGGCCAGCCCCTTTTCATTGCGAATCGAATCCATCGTCCGGGAAGAAAAACCGCCGCCGCCCAAAATGTAATTCATGACCTGAACCGCATAGTAATCCGGATGTTCCCTGCCCACGCCTTGATGTCCCAATATAATATTCGCCTGGGTTAGCTCCTTGTTGAATCGGATCACCTGAGCCGGGCCGTACGTCGAAAGAATCAGAGGGCCGCCGCTGGGCTCGCCCTTCTGCCAAGAACGGAAGGCCTGATTGAGCGCTAGCGTCATCTCTTCATGGGAGATATCGCCGACCACCGAGAGAATCGCGCGGTTGGGACGGTAAGCGCGCTCGAAAAATTCCCTTAGGCCCTTCTGCTGAAGCTTCTGGACGCTCGCTTCGGTTCCCTCCACCGGCCTTCCATAGGGGCTTCCCGGATAAAGCGCAGCGGCAAAGCGCCGCTCGGCGATATCGCCGGGCTGTTCCTCCCGCGCCTTGATCGCGGCGATTACCGATTGCTTCTGGCGGTCGATCTCCTCCTGGGGAAAAGTCGATGACGTCAAAACCTCCGCGAAAAGTTCGAGGCCGGTGGCGAGATCCTTTTTGAGCACCGTCATGCTAAGGCTCGCCGTATCCTCACCACTCCCCGCCGACAGACTGGCGCCGATAAAATCTAGAGTCTCGCTGATTTGCAGCGCCGAGCGCCGCTTGGTGCCGTAGGTAAGAAGCCGCGCCGTGAGATTCGCCAGCCCCTCCTGTCCGGCGGCGTCGTTGCGCGACCCCGCATCGATCAACAGCTCGATGGAAACCATCGGCAAGCTTCTTTGCTCGGAGGTCAAAAGAACCATGCCATTGCTCAACACTGAGCGCTTCGGGATGACTCCGGCTTGCAGCGGCGCGGCGAGGGTTATCGTCAAGCAGAGGCCCGCGAGGGCGCGAACGATTCTTATCCTTCGACTAGCAGGTTGCTGAAAAACTCCCCGTTCATCCTTCGACGGGCTCAGGACGAACGGGGAGTGGTTTGAACTGACCAAGAAATTCCCGCTCATGCTGAGCCCGTCGAAGCATGCAATAGCTTTTTTCAGCAACCTGCTAGGCTTATGAAAAGTCATTGGCTCTTTTCTTTGGTAGGAATTAACACTCCGACGGTTCTCCGGTCGCGATCAAGATACTGTCTGGCCACGCGCCGGATATCTTCCCGGCTCACTCTCTGGATGCCGCCCAGGTAGGCGTCCATCATGCGCCACCCGGCGGCGGCTTCGTAGTAGCCGATCTTCATCGCCTGCCCGAAGATCGAATCCTGGGCATAGATGTACGACGACTCAATCTGGTTCTTGGCCTTCTGCAGCTCGCGCTCGCTGATTAATTCCAACTTGATTTTTTCCAGCAGGCCGTCGATTTCCCGTTCGACTTCCGCCGGCTCTTTGCCCGGCATCAACTGCCCGGTAACGCTGAAGCCCGTCGGATCGATGGACACGCCACTGTAGTCCGCGTCGATATTGCGCGCGATCCGCTTTTTATAGACCAGCTCGTGATAAAGCCGGGAACTACGGCCCCCAGCTAGGACCACCGACAAGAGATCCAAAGCGTAATTGTCCGGGCTCTTGAGATTCGGCGCATGGTAGTACATCAGAATGAACGGCAGCTCCGCTTCTTTCTTGAGAATCACCCGCCGCTCGCCGCGCTGCGGCGGCTCCTCGGCGCGCACCTTGGGCGGCTCGGCGCCGCGCGGAATTTTCTCGAACGCGGACTTGATCTTAGCTAAAATCTCCTCCGTGGAAAAATCGCCGGTGACGACGATATAGGCATTGTTCGGCGCGTAATAGAGCTTGTAGAAATCCACCAGGTCCTGGCGCGTCAGATTTTGAATATCGTCCATCCAGCCGATGACCGGCCGGCGGTAGGGATGAACCGTGTACGCGACCGCGCCCGCCGCCTCGCTCAACGCCGAAGTCGGATTGTCATCGGTTCTCAGACGCCGCTCCTCTTGAATCACCTTTTTTTCCGGTTCGAAATAGGTGTCGCCCAAAAGCGCGTTGGCCATGCGGTCGGCCTCGAGCTCGATCTCCACGCCGATCTTGTCGCGGCTCATGGTGGCGAAATAAACCGTCACGTCGGAGCTCGTAAAGGCGTTGGAGCGCCCGCCGTTTTTCGCGATGATCCGCGAATATTCCTCCGGTTTGGTGGTGGGTGTCCCCTTGAACATCATGTGCTCGAGAAAGTGCGCCAGCCCGCTTTTCCCGTCCCTCTCGTTGCGCGCGCCGACGCGATACCAGACTTGAAAAGTGACGGCGGGGCTCTTGTGGTCCTCCAAAAGGAGAATCTTAAGCCCGTTGTCGAGAACGAACTCGCGCACGTTGGTGGCATCGGCGGGTTTCGTGAAAGCATTCAGGAATGCGAACAAAAGGAACGGGAAAGCGATCCGTCGGAGCATTATGAATCAAGGTAAAGGATGCCATTTGAAAGTTCAAGCATGGCACCGCGCGGGATCATCCCCGGTCGCTTTCCATTCATTGTTCAAACTCTGAACCTTGAATCGGAAACCCGGGACTCGTAGGGTCAAATTGCAAATTTTTTCTGACTCCCCGGCCGGTTGACTGGTACGGGCTATCTGTCCTATAAAACTGCCAGTTTTATTTAGGCATCATTGTCCGGCCCGTGGCTCTGGAGAAGGAGCGATGAGGGTGGCGGCGACTCGTTTTTCGAGAGCTCGATTGGGTATAGCCCGGTGGGGCTTTTTTGTTATAGACTCGGAAGTAAAAGCAAGGCACAAAGGCCTGGCACTGTAAGCCTTGCTCCACCACCAGAGGCGTTATAACCGTGCCTCGTTGTCTGTTTCTCGCCGGTCGTTTTCCATCGAAGCAAAACCGGATAACTCAACGGGGGGCCGGTTTGGGAACTGCGCCAACAGTTGCAGCTTGCCTCCCATTGCTTCGATATAGCTGCGGAGTGTAGAAATCAGCAGGTCAGTGCGCTGTTCGATACGAGATACATTGTCCTGGCGGATGTTGAGTAACTCAGCCATACGCTCCTGTGTTAGGTGAAGCGCTCGCCTCAGGTCGCGCAAGGTCTGTTCCTCGGCGATAAGCAAGGCTGCACGAGCCGCAATTTTTTTCCGACGCTCCGGATCGAAAGTTTTCATTTTTGCTGTAAGTGTCTTTGCCATAGCTATTCCCTTCCTTTTTTCAGCCAGCGAGGTGTTTGTCGAATCGTTGATCGGCTTTGCGAATCAGTTCCTGGTAAAACTTCCTCTCGCTTCCCCCCGACTTATCGCCGCAAACCAGCAGGATTGCGTCTCGTTTAGGGTCGAAGGCAAACGCTACGCGCCATACACCATCATCCGCGTTAAACCGTAGCTCCTTCATGTTACTGTGGCGCGATCCCTTTAGTGTGTCTACGTGTGGCCGACCCAGCGTTGGCCCAAACTGTTCCAGTACTTTGGCGCGGGCCATAAGCTCGTCTTGGACCGCATCTGGTAATTCATCAAATTCTGGCTCGAATTCTGCGTCAAAGAGGACCTGCCACGACATGACCAATTATGCGTTTAGGAGCATATGTTGTCAAGTGCATAAAGGTCGTGCCATGCTAGGACCACTTCCGCTCTTGGGTTCCAAAGATACCGGCGCTAATGCATTTTCCTGGCGACCCAGGCCGTTTGACAGCAAGGGGGGTCTTCTATATAGCTCGGCCAGTTTTTACGCATCATTGTCCGGCCCGTGGCTCTGGAAAAGGAGCGGTGAGGGTGGCGGCGACTCGTTTTCTGAGAGCCCGATTGGGTATAGCCCGGTGGGGCTTTTTTGTTGTTGTGAGGTCTCGCGCCGGCCAGCGAGGTGTCCGCAAGAGCGAAATAGACGAGGAAGAGACGAAACCCGCTTGCCCCGTGTGGGAAAACGTGTAGAGAATGATACAAACGAACGTCAGGGGGGTGAAAACAATGTCCGACCGTTACGAAGTTGGAGGCGTGCTTGAAGATAGTCGGCTGATACGACTAAACGAGCCCCTGCCCTGTAAGCAAGGGCCGGTAAGAGTTGTCATTGAGCCGCTCCAGCTGGAGGCGGCTCAGATACTTGAACAGAACTGCGTAGCCTTGGAAGCGCTTGCTCGTTTTTTGGCAGAGGCCGATGGTGAATCATCAGAGACGTGGACGCGATTAGAAGAAATCGTTGACCAGCATCCACTGAGGATTCGCAAGGGCTCGCTGTCCTAGAATGCCATATCTCTTAGACACGAACGTTGTAACGCAACTTTTAAAGCGCAATCCCAGGGTAGTGGAAAGATACCGGCGCGCGCTGGAGCTGGGAGCACAGATCTATTTTAGCGCTGTCGTGTACTATGAAATCAAGCGAGGACTTCTGCACCTTGGGGCCGCGAAACAGCTTCAGCAGTTAGACGAGGAGTTCAAGAATGTTCTCTATTGGGCACCAGTGTCGGACGCCACGTGGGATCGAGCCGCCCATCTTTGGGCCGAATGTCGCCGACAAGGAAAACCCCATGACGATGACGGGGACCTCCTCATCGCAGCTCAAGCACATGTGTTAGGCGCAGTGGTGGTAACCCGGAATACCAAGGATTTCACCGACCTTCAGATAGGTGTGGAAAACTGGGAGGACTAAAAGTTCACTATCTCACCTCTCACTGCTCCCGCGGTGCCCTCGGTGAGCAGCCGCTTGACAGCAAGGGGAGTTTTCTATATAGGACGGTCAGTTTTTACGCATCATTGTCCGGCCCGTGGCTCCGGAAGAGGGGGGCGGTGGGGTGGCAGCGATTCATTTTCTGAGAGCTCGATTGGGGTAAACCTAGTCGGGCTTTTTTATTGGGGCATGTTGTAGTGAAAAGCAAATTACAAAAGCCTGGCACCGACCTGGCTGCCGGTCGGCGTGGGGCATCGCGAGTACTTACGATCAACCGGTCCGCCGGGCTCACCTGAGGAACCAGGTGTCGTCGAGACGGTCACTGGCAGTGGGTACCCAGCCTCCAAATAGGACGAATCCCTCACGGGCTTCGTCGTAGACCATTGAGTACTCAGACCGCGCAGGTGGGCTGGAGGCTGGACCAGTCCGTGTCCAGTTCGTTCCGTCCCAGACCCATATGTCTCCCTGATCGCCGTCGAATAGAACCACCTGGCCGCGCGCCGCGTCGTACGCCATCGCGTAATGCAAACCCCCTGGCGGCGGGCTCTGCGCGGGACTCATCTGAGTCCAGTCCGTCCCATCCCAGACCCAGGTATCGTCAGGCTGCCCACAGCAGCTGCTGCCGCCGAATAGAACCACCTGGCCGCGCGCCGCGTCGTAGACCATTGAGTGCTCAGACCGCGCAGGTGGGCTGTGTGCGGGACTCTTCTGAGTCCAAGTCGTGCCATCCCAGGCCCAAGTATCGTTCAATGGGATTGAGACTCCATCCCCTCCTCCAAAGAGGATTAGCTCGCTGCGGGCTGCATCGTAAACCATAGCAAACCAGTGGCGCCCTGGCGGGCTCTGCGCCGGACTCTTCTGAGTCCAGTCGGTCCCATTCCATACCCAGGTATCGCTTAGTTTCAGCCCATCGAATCCTCCAAACAAGACCACCTCTCCGCGAGCGGCATCGTAGGTCATTACGGACCATACGCGCGCGGGCGGGCTATGCACCGGAGTTTTCTGTGTCCAGTTCGTTCCGTCCCAGACCCATGTATCGCCAAGGAGAACGACTTGGCTCGGACTGAATTGACTGTCGCCGAACCCTCCAAAGAGAACCACCTGTTCGCGCGCCGCGTCGTAGACCATCGCGTGCCCAAAGCGGGCTAGCGGCGTGGCCGAAGGAAACTGCTGGGTCCAGGTGAGCGGAGGATTATTGGATATAAACGCTAGTGTAGTGTACCATAAATAACTTGACAATCGACTACGACGAAAGCTATCCTATGCATAATGCATTTGGCCCCACCCATCCTCCTGTCCTCGGAAGAACGCTCCGCTCTGACCGCATGGGCGCGAGCAAAGAGCCTTGC
>JAUYJC010000615.1 GCA_030688735.1 Deltaproteobacteria bacterium | reverse complement strand
TGCTCACTCTGTTTTTTTTCTTATTTGTGATGGGTCATCCGCGGGCGCAAGCGGCTACCTCGCTGCACCCCGTCCTCATGACCACGGGCGCCTTCAGTGAGAGAGAAGGCGTAGTCTTTGTCGCTCAAGACCAGGGCTTCTTTCGCAAGTACGGCTTGGACTTGAGATTCGTCCACGTGCGCAGCGGGCCAGTGGGCATGGCCGCGCTCTCCGCTGGCGAGTCGCAATTCCACGTAGGATCGGTCACAGGGGCCACCCTCGGCGCCATTGCGGAAGGATCGGATGCGGTCTTTGTCGCCGGACTCATCAACAGACTGACCGGCACGTTCATGGTGAATACCAAGATTAAGGCTCCCGTTGACCTCAAGGGAAAAACACTCGGAGTCAGCAGCATGAGCGGCGGCAGTTGGATTTTCACTATGCTGGCGCTGGATCATTGGGGACTGGAAACGAAACGAGACGGGATTACGATAAGAGTTGTTGGCAATGACTCGGTGCGGGCTCAGGCGATCACTTCGGGGATCATCGACGGCGCTCAGCTCGGCTACACCTTTTCCGCCGTTCTCAAGAAAGAGGGTTATCGCCCCCTTGCCGACCTCGCACAGCTGCCCATTCCGTATCAAGGAACCGGGGTTCTGACCCGGCGCAGTTTTATTGCTTCGTCGCCCGACACCGTCGAAGGGGTTCTGAAGGGTCTGGTTGAGGCGATTGGTTTTATTCAAGAGCCGGGAAACAAACCGCTGGTCATGAAGAGTCTGGCTCGCGGGCTTCGCTTTCCCAGGGTGGAAGACGCAGCGTCAGGCTATCAAAGCCTGGCCAATCTCTATGAGCGGCGCATCTATCCCAACATCGAGGGGCTGCGCAACGTGATCCGCCTTCTGGGAGCGAGCAATGAAAAAATGGGTCGCCTCAGAGCTGAAGAGATGGTGGATGACCGGTTTGTCAGAAAATTGGAAAAAGAGGGTCGCTTTTAGAGTCCGAAGATGGCAGCCAGGCTTTGGTTACGCTTGCGAGAAACCATTGGACGAATACCTAATCATCATCCGACAAATAGCCGCTCGCCCTTCTCCATCTCCTATCGCTTGCCTGACCAAAGCTGGTCGAAAAACCCGCTCTTCTCCATCTCATCGAGAAAACGGGTATCGACGAGATCCTGCGGCTTTGTTTTCTTGGCACGCGAGTCTATCTCCGCGACCTCGTCCAGAATCGCCTGAAGCGCTTCGGGCTTGAATACCAGTCTGGGCTCGAGAGCTTTGATTTCCGAATTGTAGGCGGCGTCCAGAATTTTCCTGTCGGTGATTCGTAGCTGTTTTCCAAGAACTTTGTAAGTGAACTCCCTATCGGTGTGCAAAATCTTCGCTGCTTCCGCCATTACCCGCATGACCCGGCTTAAAACCTGTTGACGCTTGGCGATTAGGGACCGGCGCGCGACAAGGGTTGTGGCTGCATAGGGTATACGGAGTTCAGGACCATTGATAACGTAGTGATAGCCTAAATCAATCGCCTGGGCATCTATCGGCGGGAGCAACACAGCGGCGTCGATTCCTTCGGCAATCAGCGCGGCGAGAGTCTCAGCCGTGCCTCCGGTCTGGATGAAGGCAACCTCTCTCGCGTCGATCCCAAAATGACGCAGCGCTTGAACCGCAAAGTAATGCGGGTTACTGCCGATTTGTGTGACGCCGATCCTTTTCTTCCTTAGGTCCTCCGGTTTCCTGATGTCCGGCTTGGCGAAAATGCTATGCGTCAGGATGTTTTTTACAGAGCCTATGAATGCCACATCTTTGTTCCCCTGCACAAAGGGCCGGACGACCGACACCCCTCCCACCACCGTGACATCAGTATCCCCGGCAATTGTCGCTGCAGCCGCCCGCGGGCCCCCTCCTACATACACCAGCTCCATATCGAGGTCGTACTTTTTTGAGAGACCGGCCGCTTCTGCTATCCAGGGCATGGATTGAGACAGCGAACGCGCCGAATAGAGAACAACCACCTTGTCTGCCGCCATAGCCCCGGAGTAACTAAAGACGGCCGCAAAAAACACGGATATTGCCAGGCCACAGTGACGATTGTTCGCTAATCTTATCCTCATGACCATCCTCCTTATGAAAAGAAATAAACAATTTCTCTATGGGGCGTCGTTCCGGACAGCTTTGAAGTTCCCCCTCGCGATCCTCTGTGATCCCGTTCAGGCGACGGTAGCCGACGACATGAGGCATTCGCGTGACCTGCGCGGGATCATCTGCTAGGAGATTACTCAGGAACGCGTCGTTGAGTCAACCCGAATTAAAAAACAGTCTGCTCGTAGCGATGCACGGGGTTATCGCCATGCGTAAAACAATGGCGTCGGTCAAGTCCGCGCGGAATCGAACTTGCTGAATTTTTTCCCGACGCTGACGAGAGCTATGGATTGAAGCGAAACTCGTTGGGCGTGCGTCACTGGCGTATTTTGTCTAAGATGCGCGTATCGTAAATCTGTTTGGGGGACGCGTTCTTGGCGGCCGGAAGCACGGTGGAGCCGAGAAAGGTCAATATCTGCTGAACACCTTGCTCCGTCACCGTCAGATCCTCGTTGAACCCGGCTTGTTTGGTAAAAAACTCGTAGGTCTTTTGCAGTCTT
>JAUYJC010000613.1 GCA_030688735.1 Deltaproteobacteria bacterium | reverse complement strand
TTGATTGACCCTGCTTCGCCAAGGCTGGGCAGGGTTGTTGAACTGGGGCCAACAGTGATACTATCAAATCTCATTTAGAGCTTGGTTCTCGATTATTCGACAAGGCCTCTGGGCTTTAGATGAGCCGGAGGCTTTTTTATTGGGCGTTTGGAGGGTGACATGTCAAAGGCAGTGGAAGAGATTAAGTTGCAAGACGGGACACTGATTCGGCACAAGACGGCAGGGTACGAAGGGTGCATAGAAGGGACCACCGGGATCAAGAGCTGCTTTACGGTAGCGGGCGCATCGTTGGATATGCCCAGCAGCAAGCAGCTTTTTCAATATCGGGTCATGGTGGCAGGGGAAGCCATGCGGCGCATCGCGCCGGCCGAGGATCTGGAGATTGTGGAGCAATCGCTCAAGATTGTCTGCCCTGGTTGCGGTTATGACTATCACAGCAAGCCCGGTGTAGAGAACAAGGCGGCAGGGCGCTGCCAATGCGGCGGATGGATCTGTCCGGCCTGTTTGGCCTGCCAGGCCAGCGATGAACCAACGGGCAAGGGCAAGGCTGCGGTGTGCTTACGGCAACGAAAGCGCCAGGCTAAGAAGCTTGCCGCTCGGAAAAAAAGCCCGTGACGGTTGACAGGGGAGAGTAAAGCACATAGGGTGAAAGCACCTACTTCAGTAAAGGGTCTTCTGAAAGAGGAAAAGACAGAAGTTGAAGACCCAGTCAGTCTCACCTAGCGAAAAGATATCTAAAGGACAATCCGACCAGGGCGTGGTTTCCGTTACCCGGTTCCTCATGTTCTGCTTCCATTAGCGGTCAAGTTCCCAGGGATAGAGACAGCAACATTCTCTTATAGGAGGAGAACATGAATAATAAATTGTATGTGGGCGGATTGCCCTACTCAGTTACCGACGGGAAACTGGAGGAAATGTTTCAGACGCACGGAAGCGTTGCGTCCGCCAAAGTGATCTCGGATAAGTTTACCGGGCAATCGCGCGGCTTCGGCTTCGTCGAGATGAGTTCCGGGATCGAAGCCCAATCGGCCATCAGCGCGTTGAACGGGACCCAATTCGAAGGGCGCTCGCTGACGGTGAATGAGGCCAAGCCGATGGCCAGCCGCGATAGTAACGGTGGCGGCGGCGGTGGCCGAGGAAATCGAGACGGCGGCCGCGAACGCTGGTAGTTTTCTCGTTCTAAACTAACCCAAAGGGGCGCAACTGGTCGGGTTGCGCCCCTTTTTTTTCGGTTCTTCTGGGTATGATTTGGATAACCCCCGGTCACCCTGAGGCGCTCGAAGGGTGACCTACTCTCAAGCTTCGACTGGCCGTCGGACCCCTTCGACGGGGCTCAGGGCGAACGGAGTTTGCCTATGTCAAATCAGCTTGCCACCCACTCCAAAGCCTGAAGTCCTTTGATTCTGCAGCGGGTTATTCGACCGTGACCTGGGCATCTTCGATGATGACCGCGTAGTGATAGCCGGAGCCCAAATCTTTATCCGTCACAACCACGCCTCGGACCAGTACTGTGTCGCCGACCTTGGCCTCTGCTTTGGTCGTAATAGTGAGATCCTCGCCGCCTTCCTTCAGCGTGCCGTCGTTAAGATGAATCCAGTTCTTGCCCATGATTTCGGCGGCAAACTTGACCACCTTGCCTCGCACCGCGACTTTTTTCCCGGAAAGCCGTTTTTTTTCTTGAATGATCTCTGCAACGGTTTTGCCCCCGGCGGGCTTGGTGATCTTTGAAAAATCCATTTTGGCTACAACCGTGCCGCCTGCGCCGGGTGCGGTTTGCGGATGTCCCGGAGGAAGTGCGCCTTTTGCCGGCTCGGCGCCCTCGCGGTCGATGCTGCCGACGAAATAAACCAGATCAAAGGTTCGCCTTAGCGTCTTGCTCTCGAAGCCCGTCATCGGCATTCCTGGTACGAAGACCACCCTCTCACCCGGCTTAACTTGCGACGTCGGCCCGGCGAGCCACACCTTTTCCTTCCCCGTATCCAATTGCACATAGGTGTAGCTACCCGCTTGGAGAACCTCCAAAACCTTGCCCGACTGCTGCGCCGCAGGCTTGGCGGTTTCGGCAGCCCTGACTTCTCCAACTGCGGCGATAAGAAACGATACAAATATCAAAGCAACGGCTACGACGCGAAAATGTCTCTTCACGATTTCTCCTCAATCGAAGGGATGTCTATTTCTACCATGCCAGCCGGCCGCAAGCTACTCATCCCGAATTCCGCAGTTGAACATGAGCGAGGGGCGAACCCTTCGACTGCGCTCAGGACATGCCTGGAGCGGCGAAGACACCCAGGGGTGCTGTTTCAAAGTCTTTTCTGCCGCTTGGCACAACGCCTTATTACTCCGACTAAATTCGCACAGCAGCGAGATCTGTCCTTAGCTCGGGGGTAGAAAAGCATTGTCTTCGTTGCGCAACGTTTGCCCCTCGCTCACAGCGTCACTTTCCCACTGCGGAATCCGGGCTCATCCACGACTCCCGGGTGCAGCGCTCTCCGTGAATGAGGCCAAGCCGATCCAATCTCGATAGTAACGGCGGAAGCTGAGGAAATCGAGGCGGCGGACGTGATCGCTGATAATTTTCTACTTCTAAACTAACCAGAGGGGGTGCAACAGGTTGGGTTGGGGCCTCTTATTTTCGGGACTTCAGGATCCCGGGTGGCTTACCGGCGAATCGGCGAGATTTTGGGTCTCGAGTCTCGGGTTTCGAGTCTCGGCAAAAAAGTCTCGGGTCTAGTGTCCCGTGTTTCGAGTCGGACAACTCGAGACTCAGGACTGCGAACTCGGAACCGATTCCGATCACTCGGGACTCGGAACTATCTGTCTGCGAACTCTGCGTCTCTTCTGTGGTGAGTATGTCTTCACAGCAAAACCGGAAGAACCAGGAAATTAAACTACCAGCGCTCGCGCCCGCCACCGCCGTCCCTGCGATCGCCGCCGGACCCCGACCGTTTCTCTTGAGGCCGGGCCTCATTGACGGTGAGGTTGCGCCCGTCAAACTCAGTTCCGTTCAGAGCCTGGATCGCTTTCTGGGCTTCGGCACCGGAACTCATCTCGACGAAGCCAAAACCCTTGGATCGACCGGAAAGTTTATCGGTAATCACCCGGGCGGACTCGACGGTTCCGTGCGCGGCGAAAAGATCCTCCAGTTGCTTGTCGGTGGTGGCGTAGGACAATCCACCGACGTAAACTTTGTTTGTCATATTCTCCTCCTTGGTCGAAAACAGGTTGTTGACTCTCGTGCATTGATCCTATTCGGAAGCCTTGGCAAAGCCGCGCCTCGGGTGGCGGAGCTTTTTCAGTGCCATCTCCTCAAGTTGGCGAATTCTTTCTCTGGTGACGCCGAATACTTTTCCGGTTTCTTCCAACGTGTATTCGGCTTTTTCGCCAATTCCGAAGCGCATGCGGATGATTTTTTCCTCGCGCGGACTGAGAGTCGTCAATACGCGTTGGGTCTCACGCTGGAAGTCCAAAGAAATGGCCGTTGCCTCAGGGTCGGGAGCGTGACGGTCCGCGATTAGATCGGCGAGAGAAGCTTCTCCGTCCTCGCCCATGGGCGCTTCCAGCGAAACGGGTTCCTTTACCAGTTGGCGCACCGCCCCGACCGCTTTCAGGGGCAGCGCCGTTTCTCTAGCTATTTCCTCCAGGGTCGGCTGGTGGCCGAGATTCCTGACGAGGCTATGTTCCGCAGCGGTGAATTTCCTTGCCATTTCGACCATGTGAACCGGGATGCGGATGGTCCGCGCTTGGTCGGCGAGAGAGCGAGTCACCGCTTGGCGTATCCACCAGCTCGCATAGGTCGAAAATCTAAAGCCCAGCCGGTGGTCGAATTTCTCCACCGCCCTCATCAGACCGATGTTTCCTTCCTGGATCAGATCGAGAAACTGAAGGCCCCTGCCGCAATAGTGCTTTGCGATGACGACGACCAGGCGCAGGTTGGCCTCGATGAAACGCTTTTTGGCCAGGGCGACGTTCCCCTGCTTGTCGTTAGTGCTCGCCACCAGCCGTCGTATTTCCGCGGCGGGAATTCCCATTTGAGCTTCAATGGTGTGCAGCGCTCGTTGCTTCGCTCTTCCTCCGGTTTCCTGTTCCACTTTCTGGAGGTTGTCGTAGATTCGTTTGTGGCTGTCGACGATTTCTGCGATCTGACTGCGGTTAAGCTCAAAACTTCGTAGCGATAGGGCAATCTTCTGCCTTTGGCGCATTAAACTCCGATCCAGTTTGTCGCGCTTGATCGCACTCATCCGATGGCCGAGTTGTCCGATTGTGCGTTCGTACCGGCACGCCAGATATTTGAGCTTCGCCAATCCCTTTCGGAAACGAATCTGAGTGATCTTGCCGTCGTTCGCCGGATTCCCGGAGGCTTGTCTTGGCTCGTCTATGACATCGCGCGCATCAACAAGGCCGCTGGTGACTTTTTCCCCGACATCGAGCACCCGATGGAGCGCGACCAGGGACGACAATGCCCCAGCAGCGATCTGCGCCTCACCTTCCGCGATGCTTTTGGCAAGCTCGCTCTCTTCTTCGCGGCTGAGAACGCCTATGGGTCCTATCGCGCTTAGATATGAGAAGACGGGATCCGTGCTCTTTCCTGGAGTCTCGACCTCGATGTCAGCCTCGGGCTCTTCCGCCTCGGATAGCCCGTCAAACTGATTTGCATGATCCAGCGGTTGAGGATAGTCCCAGCCGTTTTCACCGGAACTCTCCTGCAACCCGGTATCGGCAGCAGTATCAAGTAGCTCGTGCGAGGAAGACTTACTGTGTTTGCGGTAGAATCGGTTAAAGGTACTCATTTAAGCTTAAGCCGTGGGAGTTATGCGGACGCGTTTTGTGTTCATGCGTCCTTGTCGGGTAGCTAAAGATTCCGGCCACCGAATGCTCAAAGTCTCGTCTTGGGAGAACCTTGTTGATATGGCAGTTTCGAGCAATAAGCAAGCGCTCGGCAGTATCGTCACGGCCCTACGCTCGCCCCCAAACCTTGACGGCGGTGTCAACGATCAGTTTGAGCTTTTGCCACTGCTCGTCTTCGGTGAGCAGGTTGCCTTCCATCGTCGAGGCGAAGCCGCATTGCGGGCTAAGCGCGAGATTCTCCAGCGGCACGTACTTGGTCGCTTCGTCGATGCGCTTGGCAAGCTGGTCTTGGGATTCCATCGCCGGTAGCTTGCTGCTTACCAGGCCCAACACCACGGTCTTGCCGCGCGGCACGAAGCGCAGCGGCTCGAAGGTGCCCGCGCGCTCCGATTCGTATTCCAGAAGGAAAGCGTCAACTTGCAACTGGCCGAATAATTTCTCGGCGATGGCGTCGTAGCCGCCCTCCGCGTACCACTGGCTGCGGTTGTTGCCGCGGCAGAGATGGATCGCGAGAATAACGCCCGGACGCTTCGCGCCTTCGAGACAAGCGTTGTCGGCGCGGATCGCGTCGTCGAGTGCGGCGTCAGGGTCAAGTCCCATCTCGTTCTGAACGTAGCCCCGCCACTTGGGATCGATGTAGTAGCTATAGCGCGGCGCGTCGATCTGCACGTACTGCGCCCCTTCGCTCACCAGCGCCTGGATCTCCGCCTTGATGATCGGCACGATGTCCCAGAGGAATGCGGAGTGAGTCGGGTAAATCTTATCGCTGATGCCTTTCTTATAATAGATCGCGGGAAACTGGTTGGCGGTGGGAAGCGTGACCTTGATGTCGCCCGGGCTTTGCTGCTTGACGAAGGCGAACTCATGCTGGGTCAAGCGCCGCGTTTGTTTGATCTTGCCCACGACGATGCCGGGCACCCGTGAGGGTTGCGTCGATGAGCCGGCCACGCTCGCCTGCCACTGGCGCAGCAGGTTATCGCTTTCGTCGATGCCCTCCACTGCGTCGTTGAAGTCGCTCATGAAATTGACCCGGCGCAGCTCGCCGTCGGTGAAGATCCTGAAGCCAAGGTCTTTCTGGCGCTGGAGCACCCGTAGGATATGTTTGTCTTCCAACGCGCGCAGTTGTTCGCTACCCGCGCTGCGCGCCTGCAATAGTTCCGCGGGCCGCAAAAGGCTGCCGATGTGGGCGGCGCGATATTGGGTTGCCATAATTACGCTCCTTCTCCGTGCTCGTGCTCCTAATTCGTGCACGCGATTTTCACGAACACGAGCCACGAACACGAATCACGATCCTTATTCCCCTAACAGTTTCTTCAGCCGCTGCACGACGTCCGGCGGCTGGGCGATCACCTCTTTTGCCAGCGCGGCAAGCTCCTCGCCGCCAATGGGTTCCACCGGCCAGCCGCGTTTTTTTGCCTCGGCCAACAGTTCGGGGTCCTTGAGCGTATTGTTCCAGCCGTCGCGCAGCGTTTTCAACCGATCCGCGGGCATGTTGGGAGGCGCGGTCCAGGGCCGGCCAAACTCATTGGACGCCGTGATCAGCGTAACCAAGCGCCGGTCGGCATCACGCGATTTGTAGCGATCCATCAGCTCGTAGAAAGTCGGCGTGTCCGGCAGCAAGGCATCTCGTTTTCGGCCGGTCTGCAGGAGCGGACGGGTGAAACCTTTCTTGAACCAGGTGATGTGCGGTTCGCGGCCGAAAAACGCCGCGATGGTGATCAGCCGGCATTGCAATTCGCCACGTTCAAGCGCCACGTCGATGTCCGCCGCGCCTTGATAACCGGCGATAACTGAGGACTTGGCGCCGAGAACGTCCTCTATGAGCTTAGGAATATGGTAAGTGATCGAGGCCGTGCCCGTGGAGCCGCATTTGGGCGGCTCGCCAGCCTTGCGCAGGTCGTCGATCGTCTTGTACGGACTGTCGCCGCGAATAATAAATACCAACTCGGTCGGCTCCGGCGTGCCGAGCCAATTGAATTTCCCCCAGTCGAATTGCACTTCCTTACGGCCGATCAACTGGTCCATGTAAATGCCCGAGTTGAGCGAGCCAAGTGTCAGGCCGTCCGGCTTGGCGACGTTGTAGACGTAATTGGCCGCGATCACAGAGCCGGCGCCGGGCATGTTTTGCACCGTGATGCCGGGATTGCCTGGAATATGCTTTCCCAAATAGGCCGCGATGTGCCGCGTCCACAGATCGTAGAGATCGCCGGGCTGGCCGCCGCGGACAACTCTTATCGACTTTCCTTTGAAGAAATCCGGCTGCGCATGGGCGGGAATACTAAGAGCCAGGAGCATAGCGCCTAACGCACAGACAATGATTTTTTTACTCATGGAGTTTCTCTTAGCGAAACGACTCCCTTATATATCGATACGCCGCGATGGCGGCCGTTGCGCCGTCGCCCGACGAAGTGATCGTTTGCGCCGCAGAGTCCTGGCGGATGTCGCCGGCGGCGAATAGGCCGGGCCGTTCGGTTCTCATCCAGGCATCCGTCGGCACGTGGCCGCTATCGCCGAGGCAGAGGAGGTTTTTTAAGAACTCCGTGTTGGGCCTCAAGCCGACGTAAACAAAAAGTCCAGTAAGATCGACCGTCGATGATTCTCCGGACACAAGGTCGCGCAAGCGCACGCCGGTTACCACATCGTCGCCCAAAATTTCTTCCACGACGGTTTGATAGCGCGCGCTGATCTTGGCCTCGCTTAGCACTCTTTGGCGATAGCATTGTTGCGCGGAGAAATCGGCTGCGTGCTGAAAGACGATGACCTGATCCGCGTAGTTCGCCAAGGTGAGCGCTTCTTGCAGCGCCGAGTCACCGCCACCCACGACGCCGACGGTTTGGCCGTTGTAAAGCGGGCCGTCGCAGCTTGCACAGTGGCTGACGCCTCGCCCCATCAACTTCGCTTCGCCGGGTACGCCCAGGTCTTTGAGCGAAGAACCGGTGGCGACGATAACGGCCTTGGCGCGGTGTCGTTCTTCGTCGGTGCCCACTGACCACATACGATCCTGCGCTTCCAAGCTCAACACTTCGGCGCGTTGAAATTGCGCTCCATGATCCGCCGCCTGACGCTGCACGGTCGGGCAAAGATCGTAGCCGGCAATCCCGCCTGGAAAGCCGGGAAAGTCTTCGATCTTCTCGACGCTGATCAAATGGCCGCCGGGGATATTGCTCTCCAGTACCAGCGTCGAGAGACCGTAGCGCGCAGCGAACAGGCCGGCGGTTAGACCGGCGAGTCCGGAGCCGATGATTATAACGTCATAGTTTGCCATAACTTTTGATATTACTCTCGTTCAAAACGTTCAAGACGTTCAACCGCTGCGCTCCGTTCAAGCCCCCACTTTTCTTCGAAGCGGCCACGATCGGCTTTCCTCCCCCGCGTCGCGCTGGTCTTTACCCATAATCCCGCTTGCTGGGAAAAGGGCGGGACGATGACGGAGCAGGTTGTTGAGCAGAATGAAGATTTTGAACAAGCAAGATACCGGTGACGATATCATGAAGGCGCTGCAAGCCACGTGCGAGGGTAATGGAGCC
>JAUYJC010000611.1 GCA_030688735.1 Deltaproteobacteria bacterium | reverse complement strand
GGAACTCGCGCTTCGTATCGGTCACTACTTTGGCCAAGACCCGCGTTACTGGCTGAATCTTCAAAACCGTTACGACATGGACGTCGCCGAGGATGAGCTCGGTAAACGAGTGGCCCGGGAAGTTCGCCCATTCAAGGCTGTAGCGTAGTTATATCTACGCTACTCCCGCGCGCGATGTTGAGCATGAGCTGTTCCGGTTGGCTCGAGTCTGCGTAAAATTTGAATTCTCGATTTAGTCCTCGGGAGTGCCCCAGACGGTCATAATGTGGGTCGATTCTTCCGCCACGGCCCGATGCAACTTTTCAAAGGCCTTTCTCGATTTGACCGGCTAGGCCGTTTGGAACTACCGGCCGGTCTTGTTCGGATCAAACATTGAACCTTGAACGCTTGAACTTTTGAACGAATATTAAGCGCCGATTACCATCGTCGTGCCGACGCTGTTCGGCACAAAAGCCTCCGGGAACTCCCGTGCAATCGAATGCGTCGCCTTCCAACCGGTGCAGTGCTGCGGTACGATGATACTGGGATTAAATTCCCTCAACGCTTGAACCGTCGGCGCGATGATCGGCTCGAAGATCGGGCCGGTAAGATGAAATCCGCCGATCACCGCGTGAATTTGATTGACGCCGGTGAGTTCCCGCGCGCAGTTGAGCGTATTGATGACGCCGGCATGACCGCAGCCGGTGAGCACGACTAAACCTTTGCCCTTTACGTTGATGACGATCGCCTGGTCGTCATGTATCCAAGGATCGGGCTGCCACTCGCCGTCGATCAGCGCCACCTGGCGCGGGCTGCCTTTTTCATAGGGAGTCGTGCGCGGGATTTGCCCGGTCACCAGCGCATAGTCCCCGATCAGCATTGTGGCCCCGCGCTCTTCGATAATTTGCACATCTTCCGCTTCGAGGTCACGTCTGCTCGGCGGGATATGCTCGGACTCGTGTCCATCGGGCTGAATATTCTTGCGCTTGAGATAAGCATCCGGGTGGAGAACGATGGGAACCCTCGGCCGCCCGTACCGCTTGATAAATCCCATCAGCCCACGGGTGTGATCGGTATGGCCATGGCTCAAAACCACGGCATGCAGCTCGTTCCCCTTGATCTCCAGCACGTCCATGTTGTGCAGCACACCGTCAAGCGTCACGCCGGTGTCGAACAGAAACGACTCCTTGTTAGCGCCTTCATATGTCGTCACCAGCATCGAGACACCATGCTCGGCGCGCAGCTGCGGCCGCGTGTGCGCGTCAGGCCCGCGCTTGTGCCGCTTGGCCACCGGCGTGTTGCCCATCAGTACGTCGATGGAATTGTCCATGACGCTGAGAATCTCCACCTTGTCCACGGGCTTCAACGAGACGATGGGCATTGCAACCTCCCTACTTCACCTCTTGCTGGTACTGTTTCTTCAGCATCCAGTTGACGATCTGTTCCACCGTCTCGGACTCCTTGCCGAAAAACCCATGGGCGCTGAATGGATCGCAGGGCCCGGACTGCGGCGGAGATCCGCCGGCCACCGTTATCAAAGGATACTTGTCCGAAAGCCGCGCCGCGTGGCAAGGGTCACGATCTCCTGGGCGCGCGCCGGTAACGCCCAAGTTAGAATGAGAGAAACGAGAAAAACCGTACCGATCCTTAAATTCATAGTCGCCGCCTTTAGCGATGGCGGTGTTATGAGCCGGTTTAAACTATTCGAAACTTCACGCCGGCGTCAAGGGCCTAAAATCGAATTTGACCGGGAACGGTCCTTTGTACTATGAGGGCGGTAGCTTGTCGGCGAATCGCCGCCGCGGAAATCGTTCGGAATCCTTAGGAGGACTGACATGAAAAAGCTGATCGTCGCTATCTCTCTGCTCTTCCTAGGGGTGCCCCTTGCCCCCGCCCAGACGCCGTACTTCCAGGGAAAAACCATCCGGATCGTCACCGGCTACCCCGCCGGCGACATCAACGATCTCTGGCCCCGGCTGATCGGCCAGCATATGACGAAGTATATTCCCGGTAATCCCAGTTTCATTGTCCAGAATATGCCGGGAGCCACTTCCTTGATCGCAGCGAACTACGTCTTCACCGTCGCCAAGCCGGATGGGCTCACGCTCGGCTGGATCGCGCCGACGCTTTACTTCGATCAGTTGGTGGCGCGCAAAGAGGCGCAGTACGATTGGGCCAAGTACAGCTTCATCGGCTCGCCAGCGCAAAGCGAGCACCACCTCTACATGCGCACGGACAGTCCGTACAAAACCATCGACGACGTTCGGCGGGCCGCCGAGCCGCCGAAATGCGGTTCCGGCGGCGCTGCCGGCACGAGTTTTTATTTTCCCAGACTCCTCGAAGAGACCGTCGGCGCCAAGTTCAATATAGTCCTCGGCTATCAGGGCGGCGGCCCCATCGACCTCGCGGTGGAGAAGGGCGAGATTCATTGCCGCGCGATGACCATCGAGTCTTTATTCGCGCGCGAGCCGTTTCATACCTGGCGCAAGAACAACTTCGTTAAAAGCATCGCGCAATCTGCGCGCAAGCGCGACTCCCGTTTGCCTGATGCACCAACGATCTACGAGTTGATGGACCAATACAAAACGTCGGAGCAGGCAAGACGCGTCGCCACCGTGATTCTCGCCGCCGGCGTCTTCGGCCGTCCCATGGTCGGTCCGCCCGGCATGCCGGCTGACCGCGTGAAAATTCTCCGGAGCGCCTTCGCCAGCGCGGTTAAAGATCCGGTGCTGAAGGTGGAGGCCGAGAAACGGAGTTACGAACTGGAGCCAGTCAGCGGCGAAGAGATGGAGAGCCTCGCCAAGGAAGTTATGGCCCAACCGCCCTCGGTGATCGAAAGGATGAAAAAGGTGCTGGGGAATTAGAGCAGAAACCCGGCAATCAATGACTCTCAGGCGGAAAGGCTCGCTCGCCTTAGAAATCTTTGCGGTTCATCCCGAATTCCGGAGTTGAAGTTACAATCTCTACTGAGCGGGGTGTGAGACTGGAGTAGCGAAGGCACCGAGCCCTGCAGTATCAAAGTCGTTTTTGGTGCTTGGCAATCTGTTATCAGCGGATTACGGACGCCACTCAGGGCACCGGTGATCTCAAAACTCTTAGAGGCAAAGGACCATTGCCTTCGCTACGGAAGGCTCGCACCTCGCTCAGGGCCTTAACTTTCAAATGCGGAATCCGGGTTCATTCCACCCAGCCGCACGTTCCACTACGCCCGTGGGGCGGAATCCTGAGCAAGAGCGCTGGTTAAGTCCGGGGCTCGAGTCGAAGGGTCAACTACTGCGCCAAAATTTTCTTGATCCTGTCGATCACTTCCGGCGGCTGATCAATCACTTCTTTGGCGATTTTGCTAAGCTCCTCGCCGCCGACGGGCCTTATCTCCAGCCGGTTTTTGCTTGCCTCCGCGAGCAGCGCGGGATCACTCAGGCTCTTCACGAACGCATCGCGCAGGAGTTTGGCGCGATCCAGCGGCAGTGCTGGATGGGTGACGATGGGCCGGCCGAGCTCGCCGGAGCCTAGCATAACAGTAGCAACTCGCCGCCCAAGATCGGAAGTTTTGAACTCATCCATCAATTCGCCTAGCAAAGGCGCCTCGGGCAACCGCGCATCCCGCTTGCTGCCGGTTTGAAAGAGGACGCGGACGAACGCTTTTCTACGCCAACTGAGGTAAGGCTCGCGGGCAAAGAAGGCCGTCGTCGTAAACGAACGGCAAACCACTTCATTGCGCTCGGTGGCCAGATCGATCTCGGTGCCGCCCGCGTAACCGGCCACGATGGTAAACTTGGCGCCGAGAGTCTCTTCGAGCATCCGAGGAACGTAGTGGCCGGTCGTTCCGGCCCCGGTGGCACCGCACTTGGGCGGCTCCTTGGCATTGCGAATGTCTTGTATCGTTTTGTACGGCGCGTCAGCGCGCATATAGAGCATGTGCTCGGACTTGTCGGAACTGGCGAGCCAGGTAAACTTCGGCCAGTCGAATTTTACTTCCGGATTACCCTGAAGCTGATTGAAGTAGTGCGCCGGATTGATCGAGGCGACCGTCAATCCGTCGGGTTTGGCAACCCCATAAACGAAATTGGCCGCCGCCAACCCGCCCGCCGCCGGCATATTCTGCACGATCACGGTCGGGTTTCCCGGAATATGCTTGCCAATGTAGTTGGCGAGCAGGCGCCCATACATATCATAGGCGGTTCCTGCGCCCGAGCCGACGAGGAAAGTAATCGTTTTGCCTTGGTAGAACGGTGCCTGGGCCTGAAGTTCCGCGCCGAGCAAAAGCCACAAGAATGAAAACAAAATCGCTTTTTTTCATGCCGCCTCCTTGGCGAAAGTTGAGCGCCAAATGATCGACGCTTCAAATCCCAACTCTCCTCTTCTGACAACGCGCTATACTAGACTAGAAGCGCCCTTATCGGCAAGCGGACGTAAGCCAAAAACGTTCGCTGGCACAGTCCGGAGAGCGAAATTTGTGCGGCGGCGTTTACTCCAAGCATCTATCCTGTGCCTGCATTGAGGATCATTCATCGGGCGTCCCGACCCGCAAACGGGCGAACGCCTTACGGTTTTCTACGGACCCTGTCGTATTTCAACTTCGGCGGCGAGCGCCATGAATGTGCCGCCGAAATCGCGTAGGTTTCGATCGCCGGGGTATAAAACTTGCTTGAGTAACATCGGCATCCAATTTACGCGGAGGTCTTGATGGGCACCGGATCGACGGCCAGTGGTCGGGGAAATATGCGGCGCGCCGTGGCAATTGCCAGTTGCGTCCTGGGAGTAGCGCTAATGTTCTTCGCGTTCAGCGTAGTATCCAAAGGGTCAAAGAAGGCGCCCGCTGTGGAACGTGAAGCTTCCGGTGCAGAACCGGCGCGCAAGAAACCGGCTCGAGCATGGAACATTGCCCTGGGCAACGTCGTCGTCGTGGCACCTGAGTTGGGACTGAGCCTCAAGCCGGCGAAGGAGCCAGCGCCCGAACAGAACAAGGTCGTGGCTAGAATCGAGAGTCAACTGCAGCGCCTGCGGGAAATTTACCGTCACGAGAGTGAAAAGAATCCGGGACTCATGGGACGTATGACGATCCAATTCGTGATCGAGCCGTCCGGCGAGGTCACGAAGGTCAAGGAAGTTTCTTCCCGCCTGTCCAACTCCGATTTCAAAAAAGCGGTGATCTCGGCGGTTTCCCAGTGGTCTTTTCAGGAAGTCGTTGCCAACGGAGCCATTATCCAGTGTCCGCTGCTGTTCGTGCGCGAGGGTATGGATATCACCACGCTTGTCCTGTGGGAAAAATCCTTCGGTCAAAACGGAGAAATCGGCGCCGTAGCCGTTACTCAGACCAATACCGCTCCCGTTAAGCCTGTGGTGATCTCGTCGAACCCACAGAGCAAGATAACCGAAAATAACCGCCAGTCCGAATCCGCAACGAAATCCAAAATCACCGGCGCCGAAAAAGCGCCGCGGGAGAGCGCAGCCAAGCCGTCCGCCATCCACCAACTCAAGTTCGCGACCTCGCTGCGCAAGGAACCCAATTTTTCCTCGAGTTCGGTGGCAAAATTATGGGTCGGATCAAGAGTCTCGTTACTTGGCAGTCGCGGTGACTGGCTCGAAGTACGCGAGGAGAGCACCGGACAGTCCGGATTCATTCGCCGGGAGTTCATCGACTTCCCCGATGCGGCAAAAAAATCCTAATCCGGCTTACTCCAAACACTGATCGTTTTTCATCGCTGCCAATCTAACTCCGGACGAGGCGCCTTTTTCGCTCCGTAGTTTCAGACCTGCGGACGTATAGCTGCGGTGCAATCTTACCTTTTTCTCTCACGCGCCGTGGGCGTTCCACGCGACCCTCCTGAACAAACGCTCTACGCGCATTCGCGACCATTAGATAGACAGCAACCCATCCAGGATCTCCAAACGGCTGGCCCTCCGAGCCCGAAGAGCTAGGATGGCTAGGCTACGGCCCTTCACCGCCCATAACGGCCGCTCAGGGGAGCGGAAGCTACGCGCTTTACCCTTACGAGTCCAACATTGATGGACCCATAGCGGTCGAAATTTTACGCTGGACGAACCGGACCACCGGCCCGAACAGTTACTTTTACGCCGAGTGTCGCCGACCCGTCGGCTTCGATAGCGGCCTCTCGGACAACGCCAACGTGCTCAACGGTTTTGTCATTCGCAATGCGGAAGAATTCAGCGGCAACAGCAGGAGATCCGGCGCGCTCCACGAATAGGCATGCCCGATACCAGTTCACGCGAGGAAAAGCCGAGCGCCCACCGATCGCATAACAGCGCCCGATGCTTTCTGATCGCCGGCTCATTAGCTAGATCAATTGTTTCAGCGCCTTAGCCAGCAACTCGACGTTCTCTTCTCTAGCGCCGTGGCCCATGAGCCCGACGCGCCAGATTTTTCCCTTGAGCGGCCCCAGGCCGGCTCCTATTTCAATATTGAAATCGTCGTACAACCGCTGGCGAACCTTCGCGTCGTCGGCTCCGTCAGGAATCTTGATCGCGTTGATCATCGGCGCCCGCACCGCTTCCGCCACTGCGGGTTCGATCTCCAGCCTGCGCATCTCGCGGATGAAATGATCGTGCACCCGGCGGTGGCGCTGCCATGCGGTCTCCAATCCCTCTTCGAGCAGGACGCGCAGCGCTTCATGCAGGGCATAGTTCATCGAGATCGGCGCGGTGTGATGGTAAACCCGCTCGCTGCCCCAGTATTTCTCGATCATCGACAGATCTAGATACCAGCTTTGGACTTTCGTCTTGCGATTGCGAACGACTGCGATCGCACGCTCGCTGAAAGTCACCGGCGCGAGACCCGGCGGGCAGCTGAGACATTTCTGCGTGCCGCTGTAGCAGGCGTCGATCCCCAGTGCGTCGACGCGCACCGGGGCGCCGCCCAGGGAAGTCACCGCATCGACCAGCAACAGCGCGCCATGCTCTCGAACCAAGTGGGAGATGTCGTCCAAGGGTTGCAAGACACCCGTCGAGGTCTCTGCGTGCACAAGCGCGACGAGCTTATAGCTCTTTTTCGCCAGCGCCTTATTGATTTGCGCCGGTTCGAGCGCCGTGCCCCACTCCGCCTCCACAGCATCCACCTGAGCGCCGCAGCGCTGCGCTACGTCCACCATGCGTGTACCGAAAACACCGTTGACGCCGATCAGCACCGCGTCGCCGGGCTCGATCAAGTTGACGAAACAAGTTTCCATGCCGGCGCTGCCGGTGCCGGACATGGGCAAAGCCACACGATTCGCGGTCTGAAACACCTCACGCAGCATCGCCATGCTCTGATCCATAATCTCCAAAAACTTTGGATCGAGGTGGCCGACGACCGGGAGGGATAGAGCTTGAAGCACGCGCGTATGAACCGGACTCGGGCCAGGTCCCAAGAGAAGCCGCGAGGGCGGATTGAGCTTGGGTGGCAATGGCATACCTACGGGTCGCGGATTTTGCTCTGCCTGAAGGAAGGTCTCCTTGTCAATGAAACCCGCAAGTTCGGAGCGAGGGGCCCCGAACAATTTCAAGAAATCGTCTTGTCCTAAAATCTCCTCGCATTTTTGAAAGGTTTCGTTGAGCAACGCATTAAATAACCCCACGTAGTCTTCTGGATTCAGTTTCTTAGCTTGGTAACTCTCGTAAAGTTTTGCTTGCTTCTTGTGGAGGTTTGTTTGTAGACCTTCAACTTTCTCGAGGATGGATTGATCAAAATGCTTCCCGAGGTAGGTATCGGCCATTGCGTGAAACTCTGCGCGCCGGATATCCACTCTATCTTTTCGTCTCAAATCATCGCCACTGTTCTGTTTGTGAAGCCCGTGAATTGCAGCGACTCTTCTCTCGAATTCTTCCTCTAGAGACATGCCTCACCCTCCGACTCATGGGTGACTGTGACTTACATTACAAGTATACAGCTCCGGCCAGGGAAACGAAAGTGGCGAGTAATGGAGGCCAGTTAGAGGCTCCCTTCCATATGCGCCCCAAGCAAAAAATGAACCCCTGTAACCAACAGCTCCAGAAACTGTCTGACCCGCCGGGTAAAGAATACGGTTCGCTTTTTGGTGACAAACCCCAGTCTTACCGTATTGAATCCCGGCAGTTGAATTAGGCTGCGAGAGACAGTCTGCTTGGCCTGTGTTCCCACTCCCATTACAAATTTGGCGACCGCCAGCACATCGTCCCCACATGCCCAAATATGGCCATGACTGCTCTCTACGTACGTATGCTCAGCAGGAATCCCAACTATCTTTAATCCATATCCGGTTAGTGTCCCAAGAGGCATGGCCTATTCTCCGGTCTCAATGTTGAAACGAGTTTTCATCGAGTTCGCGATTTACTTTTCGTCCTTGACAAAAAGTTCCATGCTGCCGATCTTCTCGATGGTGCCGTGCAGACGGTCGCCGTCGTTGAGCTTGCTCACGCCTGCCGGAGTGCCGGTGGTAATTAAATCTCCCGGACGAAGCGTCAGGCAGCTCGTCAGAAAACGAATGTGATCGCGCAGACCGCAGATCATGTCGCTCGTGTGCGCGGTCATCGCCTCTTTGCCGTTTTGCAGGACATTGATCGAGAGATTTTGCGGTTCGTCGATTTCGTCCCGGGTCACGATCCACGGCCCCAGAGCGGTAAAAGTGTCAAAGCCCTTGCGGATGTTGCGGGTGTTTTGCATGCCCTTGCCCCAGGGATCGCGCTGGCTGATGTCCCAGCAGATCGTATAACCGAAAACGTAATCCAGTGATTGATCTTCGGTGACTCTCCGCGCCCGCTTGCCGATCACCGCGCAAAGCTCGCACTCGAAATCGACGAGCTTGGAAATCTTCGGCAAAATGATCGTGTCGTTAGGACCGATGATCGATGAGGTCGTCTTGAGAAAGAATTCGGCCATCAATTCATCCTTGCTTTTGGTCACGCGATCGGCGCTGCCCATGCGGGTAATCATTTCGGCCTGGTGCGCGCGGTAATTCGCCGCCGCCGCCCAGAGCGAGCCGGGATTGAGGATCGGCGCCAGAAGCTTGACGGAATCCAACGCCACCGAGCCGCCGTGCTGCGACGCGTCGCGCGCGATCTGCAGCGCCGCCGGATTATTCGCCAGCGCATCGATGATCTCGAGCATCGTGTAGCCCTGGCGCGCCAGACCGGCTTTGATCAGTGCGTCGCCGATGTTGTAAACCCGGTCGCCTTCGACCACTCCCGCTTGATTGTTGTCATACTGACAGATCTTCAATTCGAACCTCCAAGAAACCAGGATCGCAAAGTGTTTTCTCATATCTGAAGGAAAACGCAAAGTCCAATGAGCCGGTCGGCCGCCACCGAACTTCAAAGCGTTTGACGGCGCCCGCGTGCCGTCGTATGTAAAGTAAGTTTCCAGTCAAAAAGTTTTTGTTATAAGAAGCGTCCACATATGATGAATCTTAAACTCGGCCTAACCAAGAATCCTCGTTTCGAGCCGCTCATCGACGGCAGGGCGAAATCGAGGGAGGTTACTTTCCATGTAACCGTCACCACGCCGCCCGAGCTTTTTTATCGGAATCTGAAATATGATGAATTCGATCTCTTCGAGATGTCCATCTCGGAGTACCTCATCACCCGGGAGCGGCGCGGCTCGGACAGGTGGCAGTGGATCGCGCTGCCGATCTTTCCCGCCAAGGCTCTCTTTTGGCTCGGTCTCTTTGTCAATACCACTTCCGGTATCAAAAGCCTGGCGGATTTGCGCGGCAAGCGCGTCGGCGTGCCCGATTATGTCATGACCGCGTCGCTCTGGTTGCGGATCTTCCTTCGCGAGCTATACGGTATCCGACCGCAGGAAATATCCTGGTACATCGGCCGGACCAAGGAGTTTAGTCACGGCGCCCTGCTTGGTTTAGATAAGGAACCGCCCGCTGGAGTATCCATCACCTGGTTGAGCGACAACCAAACCTTCGACGTCATGCTCGACCGCGGGGAGATCGATGCCGCCTATGGTTTCGCGCCGCGCCATGATCGGAAACTGCAACGTTACAATATCGACCGTTACGGCGGCACGCCGATCGAAGGGAATCCACGGCTGAGAAAATTATTCCCAGATGACGGCCGTGAGGTAGTGACGGCGTTTTACGGAAAAACCTATGTGGTGCCGACTAACCACGTACTCACGGTCCAAAGAAAGATCTTGGAGGAGAACCCATGGCTCGCGCTTGAGCTTGTGAAACTCTTCAGCGAATCCAAGCGGATCGCCTACGGCGCCGCAGAGCGCCGGGGCCCGGGCTATATGTACTTCGAGGGCGACGATCCGCAGAGCCAAGCGGCCACCTTTGGCGACGATCCTTTTCCCTACGGAGTCAGCGCGAACCGCAAGATGCTAGAGATGCTCGCCGCTAGCTCCCACGCCGAGGGATTAACCAGGCAATTGGCCCGGATTGATGAGCTGTTTGCCGCCGCGACGCTGGAGACCTGAAACGAGATCACAAGGAGCATCTATGGCAGGCATACCAGGAATCGGCGTCGGCGTGCTTGAGCGCTTCCCAAAGCTGCGCTTCGTCGACAGCCGCTTTGCCGGCGCCTCGGAAAGAATCATCAACCACCCGAAGCTGAGCGACGCATCGAAGCGAAAGATTCTCAACGACAACGCACGCCGGCTCTATCCGCTGGATTGAAGGGAGCCCCTTATGCAGTCAAAACCCAAACGAACGCTCGCGATCGTTTCTGTATCGGTCTTATCGGTCCTGTTTGTCCTATGCCTCGCCCACGCTGAAAACATCAAGATCGGCATCCCGTCGCTCACGGTCACCATGTTGCCGTTGGCAGTCGCCAAGGAGCAGGGATTCTTTCAAAAGGAAGGGCTGAGCGTCGAAATAGTGCTCATGCCCGCCGCGCTCAACATCAAGGTACTGCTCGCCGGCGACATCCAATACGCGACGACGATCACCTCGGGCGTGGTCGCCAACATCCGCGGGATCAACACCCGCGTCGTCATGTGCTTTGTCGATCGCGCCCTCCTGGATCTCGTCGGCAACTCGGAGATAGGGTCGATTGCGGACTTGAAGGGGAAATTGATCGGCATCTCTTCGCGGGGCGGCTTGCACGACGTCGTCATGCGCCGCATCTTCGCCCAATCGGGGATGGACGCGTCGCAGGCGACTTTCATCACGGTGGGCGGCCCGGGCGCGATGCTCGCCTCGCTGCAAGCGAAGCGGATCGCCGCCGGCCTGCTCAACCCGCCGCATAACTTTCTCGCCTATCGCGAGGGGCTGAAAAACCTGGCCTTCGCCGGCAACTTCGTGCGCTCTCCAAGCACGGGGATCGTCACCATGCGGGAAACTCTGGAGCGCTCTCCCGATCAGGTCCGCCGGCTGCTCCGCGCCTTGACCCGCGCCCAGGCGTTCGCGAAAGACAACAAGCCCGCCACCGTGGCGATCCTCAAACGCTTTGTTCGGATAAGCGATGACGAGTTAGCAGGAAAAATCTACGACTATCACAAGAGCGCCGTGACGCCGGACGGAAAGATCGACGCCGTGATAGCAGCCGACACCATCCGCGACAGTCTCCAGGCCGAAGGGATCACAAAGGAGGTGCCGGTCAATCAGGTTTTCGATTTTTCGTTTTTGCCCAGTCGTTAGTTTTGCCAGATAAAGAACGGCCCGATCTTTTCCGAGATCGGGCCGTTCAGACAGAGACCCGGCGAATCGATGCAACACCCTCTTGAGCGTATTACCTACCGACGACGATAGTCGAAGGAATTATAGCCACCGAGCCCGCCCGATGAACGACCCCTGTTATTATACCGATCCAAGTAGGTGTCCGGGTTCCCAGGTGTGGTCCGGCCACTGTTTGGGTTGTAGTTCCCCGGAAAATTATAGTTATTGTAAGGGTTGTGATCCGGATTCGTCCTCTGATATGGGGCGACGTAAGTCCCATCTTTGCGGTAGTAGCCGTCGACCGAGGCGCTCTGCGCCGGTGAGTGACCCAAGAGGAGTGCAAGAACTGTTAGCAGTATAATCTTTTTCATACGAGTCTCCTTTGTGTAGTTTTAAGCTTTCTGACTGTTAGGACTACCGGGCACCGATTTTTCTTCCAGCTTTTGGTAAGAATTTTCTTGAAGCAAAACTCCGAACTCCCAACCGATTGGATTCACTTAAGAATAAGAACTTGTTGAGGACCGAATTTGCGGTATAATCCGCCAGGTTTTCAGCTGATGAGCGACCAGGACGCAAAACTATTGGCCCTTCTTCAATCGTGCGTCAAGGGAGACGATGGAGCGTGGCACGCCTTCGTTGGCGATTACGGAAAGGTCGTGCGGGGCTGCTTGTCAAGTTATTTCAGCGGCAATGACCAAAAGATCGACGACGTTACGCAGCAGGTCTTCATAAAGTTGTGGAAAACGGGCCTGCGGGATTTTCGTGGCGCGAATCGGTATCAGTTTCTGAGCTATCTAAAGCTCATAACAATCAATGAAGCGAAAACATATTTCCGGTTAACGGCTGGGCATAGTAAAGAAATATCCCTTGATCAAGACCCGTCGTCCGGCGATCCTAGCCCCGGGACTGAAATCCCCAGCGGGGCTCCCAACCCCGAAGAACAGACCGTCGCAAAGGCGGATGTGGATCGATTAGCAAAGCAGCTACAGGAGCTATCTTTGGACCACCAGCAGATATTTCTGATGAAGGCGAAAGGCTATAAGGATAGGGAAATAGCTGAGCTTTTGGGAATACCCGGAGGCACGGTAGCATCGAGCT
>JAUYJC010000605.1 GCA_030688735.1 Deltaproteobacteria bacterium | reverse complement strand
CCGAGATCTTTTAGTCATGCTCTTTCCCCCAATTGTCATGAATCATTACGCTTCGCCCTTGACCATGAAAACCCTCACCCCTTCCCGCAGCCGCCAGAGGCGGATCAGCCTTTGGCTGAAGCGGGCGAGGGAGAGGGAATCTACCTGAGCTGATGTTCCATTTTCGGAGGAATCTAAAAGCGGCCCCGCAGACGGCAATCGACAATTATTTTGTCACCTTATCCGCCTGCATCGATGATCCGAGAGGAAACCACGTTTATCTCCTGTTGTAGAGCGCTTTGACAAAGCCGCTCTCTTCGATTCTCTTGAGAAAGCTCATGTCGTAAAACTCTTCGGGTGCGGCGGTCGCCGCCTTGGGTTGTCTGGCGGCAAGGAACTGCAGGACTGAGCGCACCCCGTTCGGGGTGGCGTAAGGGATCTGCGGGTAGATCTCGACGTAGTAATCGTATCCCTCCTCAGCCCTGGCCCGGTCATTCATCTTCAGGTATTTCATGATCACGCTGACACTCTTTTCTCTTTGTGTCTTCATGAAATGGATCGATTCCACATAGGCTTTTAAAAAATTTTCGACCGTCGCCGGATGGCTTTTGACGTAGGAGCCCGTGGCCGCGATGGAGCTGCCGGCAAATTCGATATCGAGCCTGCGCAGATCGGCCAATTCGCGGAGTCCCAACCGCTTGGCCATGCTGCCGAATGGAGGCGAGAGGAGCGTTGCCGAGACAGCGCCCCTTTGAAGCGCGGTTAGCCTGCCCTGCTGGCTCTCGGCCACAGCGATAAAGATGACGTCTTTATCAGGCTCCAGTCCCCATTTTTGCAGCGCCAGGCGCAGGGCGCTGTCCGCGGACGCGCCCGGCCGCGTGCCGGTAACAATCTTGCCCTTGAGGTCTTCCACCTTGTGGATATCAGGGGAAGCAAAGAGGGTGTAGTCAAGCCTGTTCGATTGGACGGCCAGCATGACAATGTCGGCCCCGCCTAACCGTGCGCTCACATTGGGGGTCGATCCGGCGGACAGGAACTGGACCGAACCTGACGTGACCGCTGCCAAGGAATTCACTCCGCCCCCGATGTGTATGGCTTCTATCTCCATGCCGTATTTGGCGAAGATCCCCGCTTCCTTGCCAATAGGGATGACGGTGGAATTGACCGAGACCGACCCCAGAGCGACGCGAATCTTTTCCTTCGCCATCTGCGCCCACCCAAGTTCCGGGAAAACTAGAATCAGGAACACGATGAGAAGCTTCAGTCGAGCCACGAAATGGTCCTTCCTTCTTTCTATTGCCTACTGCCTGTTGCCCCTTGCCTGCATTCTCCTACTCCTCTTCGTACTGCTCCTTCAACTTCGCCACCACCGCCGGGTCCGCCAAGGTCGTCGTGTCGCCCATCGCCCGCCCGTCGGCGATGTCGCGGAGTAGCCGGCGCATGATCTTGCCGCTGCGGGTTTTGGGCAGCTCGGCGGCGTAGAGGATTTCGTCCGGCCGCGCGATGGGGCCGATCTTCTTCGCCACATGGGCTTTGAGTTCGTCCACCAGGGCCGCGCTGCCGTCGATGCCCATCTTGAGCGACACGAAGGCGCAGATCGCCTGCCCTTTGATCTCGTGGGCTTTGCCGATGACCGCCGCTTCAGCGACGCTGGAATGATCGACCAGCGCGCTCTCGACCTCCATCGTGCTGATCCGGTGGCCGGCGACGTTCATCACGTCGTCGACACGACCCAATAGCCAGTAATAACCGTCTTTGTCTCGCTTGCAGCCGTCGCCGGTGAAATATTTTCCGGGGAAGCGGCTCCAGTAGGTCTGGACAAAACGGTCCGGATCGCCGTAGATCGTGCGCATCATCGCCGGCCACGGCTTGGTCAGAACGAGATAACCGCCGCCGCCCTTGGGCACCGACTGGCCCTTCTCATCGACGACGTCCGCCTCGATGCCGGGGAAAGGCATCGTCGCCGAGCCGGGTTTTAACTTCGTCAGCCCCGGCAGCGGCGTGATCAGCGGATGGCCGGTCTCGGTCTGCCACCAGGTATCCATCACCGGGCAGCGCCCGCCGCCGATGTATTTGTGGTACCAAACCCAGGCTTCGGGATTGATCGGCTCGCCGACGGTGCCGAGCAGTCTCAAGCTCTTCAAGTTGTGCTCGCCGGGATATTCCGTGCCCCAGCGCATGAAGGTGCGAATCGCCGTCGGCGCCGTGTGAAATATCGTCACGCCGTATTTTTCCACGATGCGCCACAGGCGGCCCCGATCGGGCCAATCCGGCGTACCTTCGTACATGACTTGCGTCACGCCGTTGGCCATCGGGCCGTAGACGATATGCGTGTGCCCCGTCACCCAGCCAATATCGGCGGCGCACCAGAAAATGTCGTCCTCCTTCATGTCGAAGATCCACTTGTTCGCAAGCGTGACGCCGGTGAGATATCCGCCCGTCGTGTGAACAATCCCTTTCGGTTTCCCGGTCGTGCCGCTGGTATAGAGGATGTAGAGCATGTCCTCGCTGTCCATCTTTTCCGGCTCGCACCACAGGGCAGCGTCGGCCATCAGATCCTCCCACCAATGATCTCGTCCATCCTTCATTTGGGCGCCGGACTCCGCGCCCACTCGTTTCACCACCACGACGTTTTCAATCGACGGCGCGTCGGCGAGCGCTTCATCGGCGTTTTTCTTGAGCGGCACGGTGGTGCCGCGACGGTAGCCGCCGTCGGCGGTGACCAGCACCTTCGCCTGGGCGTCGTTAATCCGGTCGCGCAGCGATTCCGCGCTGAAGCCGCCGAACACCACGCTGTGCGGCGCGCCGATGCGGTTGCAGGCGTGCATCGCGATGACCAGCTCCGGGATCATGCCCATGTACAGGCAAACCCGGTCGCCTTTTTTGACGCCGAGCTTCTTGAGCACGTTGGCGAACTTGTTCACCTCGCGCCATACGTCTCGGTAGGTCAGCACCCGCCCATCGCCGGGCTCCCCTTCCCAGATGATCGCCGCCTTGTTTTTCCGCCCGGAATTCACATGGCGGTCAAGGCAGTTGTACGAAGCATTGAGCTTGCCGCCGACAAACCACTTGGCCCAGGGCGAGTTCCACTCCAGGACCTTTTTCCATGGTTTGAACCAGTGCAGCTCCTTGGCGGCCTTGGCCCAAAATGCCTGGGGATTCTTGCGCGCCGTATTGAAAACGCTCGCGTTGCGGACGTGCGCCGATTTCTTGAACCCTTTCGGCGGCGGAAAACTTCGTCTTTCATCCAATAGAACTTCGATGGCTTTGTCTGCCATGGCGCAGCCTCCTTAATAGTATAAGAATGTTCGCAGCAGGACTGAGCAAACGACCGAATTCTATTTTAGCCTTGGCGGCTTGGCAAGAGGCGGCACGCTTTTGAGCGCGCGGGTTTCGGCTCTCGCGCAGGACTCGAACCCCGAAACTGCGGAAATCCGCGCTTGACGCCGCTTCAGGGCTTGCGGTAGTTAACGAAAGAATCCGATTTGGAAGGAGTTGGCTATGAACAAAATCGCCGTTGTCACCGGTGCAGCCTCAGGAATTGGACGGGCGGTGGTCGAGCGTTTATCCAAAGAAGACGTCTTTGGAGTCATTTTGGACATCGATAATAAAAATGGCCAACAAGTCGCCGGCGAAGTTCAACGGCGCGGTAAGCAAGCGGCGTTCATGTGTGTCGATGTGACCCAGGAAGGTACAGTGCGAGCGGCGTTCGATAGGATCATCTCCGACCACGGCCGCCTCGATGTTCTGGTCAACGTCGCCGGCGGCAGCC
>JAUYJC010000597.1 GCA_030688735.1 Deltaproteobacteria bacterium | reverse complement strand
GGCTGGGAGGAGCTGCTGCTGGTGGGTTCCGGCCTCGTTCTGTTGGCCGTGGAAATCTTTGTCACTCCCGGTTTCGGACTCGCCGGAGTCCTGGGCATAGCGGCGGTCCTCTCGGGGCTCAGCCTGAGCGTCATCGGCACCGGAGCCACATGGGAGTTCGTCCTCAGAGCGGTTGGCCGCGTCGTTTTTTCTCTCCTCCTGGCGATTATCGGAAGTCTCGTCATGCTGCGCTTTTTACCGCGCCTGCCTTTCGGGCGACGGTTGATCCTGGAGACGGAGCTACTAGCGGGCGCAGGAGGCGGCTCGGCGCCCGAGAGCGATAGGAGGTGGCTGGGAAAGACCGGAACAGCACTCTCGCCGCTTCGACCGGCGGGCATTGCAGAGATTGAAGGTGAGCGAGTAGATGTGGTCTCTGAAGGAGATCTCATCGAAGCGGGAGCGCCCGTTGTGGTGACCGGCGTGGATGGCAACCGCATCGTCGTGCGGCGAGACCGCACGTTAACGGAAAGGAGTTAAACATGCCTGGATTTGAAACCGGAATCGCGGGAGGCTTCGCGTTAATACTGCTGCTGTTGGTGGGGTTGGTTTTTATTTTGTATCTCGTCCCCCTCCCGCTCTGGATCGCCGCCTGGGCGTCTGGAGCGTACGTGGGGCTCTTCACCCTCATTGGGATGCGCCTACGCCGAGTGCCGCCCGGCACCGTGGTCACGGCGCGGATCAGCGCGGTCAAAGCGGGGCTGGATATTCCGCTGAACGACCTGGAAGCCCACTACCTCGCGGGCGGAAACGTTGTCAGGGTGGTGAACGCCATGATCTCGGCAGACAAGGCCAACATCGCTTTGCCTTTCAAGCGAGCCGCCGCCATCGATCTGGCCGGGCGTGATATCGTGGAGGCGGTAAAGATGTCCGTCATCCCCAAAGTGATCGAGACGCCGAAAATCGCCGCCGTCGCCAAAGACGGCATCCAGCTCATCGCCATCTCTCGTGTGACCGTTCGCACCAACATTGACCGGCTAGTGGGAGGCGCTGGTGAGGAGACCATCATCGCGCGGGTCGGGGAGGGCATGGTGAGCACCATCGGCTCCGCGACGTCGCACAAGGCTGTGCTGGAAAATCCCGATCACATCTCGAAGAATATTCTGAGCAAGGGACTCGATGCAGGGACGGCTTACGAGATCCTTTCCATCGACATTGCAGACGTGGACGTGGGCGAGAACATCGGCGCCAAGCTGCAAATCGACCAGGCCAATGCCGACAAGCAGATAGCCCAGGCCAAGGCGGAAGAACGCCGGGCCATGGCCGTGGCCCTGGAGCAGGAGATGCGGGCACGCGTCGTTGAGGCGGAGGCCGAGGTGCCGCGCGCGATGGCCGAAGCCTTCCGCCAGGGCAACCTGGGGATCATGGACTATTATAAGATGAAGAACGTGCAGGCCGATACAAGTATGCGCGATGCTATTGCCAGTACCGGAGACGAACCAGGCGCACCCCAGAGGAAGTAGGAGAGATAGCTATGAAAACTCCCAGTTTGGAACAGATCCTTATCCTGCTACTGTTCATCGTTCTGCCGCTCCTTAACTTGCTGTTTCAGCGAGTCAAGAGACGTTCCGAGGGTAAACACCCGGAGGATGAGTCCAGACCGGAAATAGCACAGCGGGCGCGGGCAATCCCCCCACACCCGCCAGAACCCCGCATATCCCGCGACCGACTCCACGGGTTACAAGCGCCAACGGTTTCCACGCCGCTTCCGAGGAGACGTTCCGTAAAGAAATTGATTTTAGGTGGCAGGCCGGATATACGGCGCGGAATCATCTTGATGGCAATACTGGGACCCTGCCGCACTTCCGATCCGCCGAAGTAGGCGGCGATCCAAACATGTAGTCCTTTGCGGCTTTGCGACAAACAATCTTTTCCAGGCCGAGACGCCAGGGCACCATAAAAATCACTAACCTGTCTCGCCCTAGGATTACGCGCTCACGCCGGCAACCGCGCCTCTACGCAAGATCCTTTCCCACGATGCCGCCTGAAACAATGAACTTAAAGGCGTCCTCTATTGAGAAATCTAGGTCGATGACATCTTTGGGAGAGATAATGACCAGGTACCCCGAGGTAGGATTGGGAGTCGTCGGAACGAAAACCGTAAGCACTTTGTTTCCTGGTACCAGATTGAGATTATCCGCGCGCTCGGTGGCGACCAAGCCTATGCTCCAGAGACCTTGACGAGGATATTGCAGCAGGACGACGCGCTGAAAGCTTCGGCTTGGTCCCTGGAAAGTTTCTATCACCTGTTTAGCGCTGCTATAAATCGTCTTCACTAGCGGCAACCTGAGGAGCAGTCCTTCGAATGCTGTCAGCAGCCGCCGCCCCAAGATATTGGTTCCAACCAAGCCCAACAGAAAGATCACAGCGAGGGAAAGAACGAGGTTGATTACGAGCACCAGAGGGTAGGCCAATTCTCCGGCCCCAAAGAGACGCAGCAGGCCGGTAAGCAGCGGAGCCCCGACACCAGTAAAAATGTTAAACAAGAAAGCAATGAGAACGTAGGTAATGAACAAGGGCAGAAGAATCAGCAGCCCTGTGATTAACGTGCGGCGAATAAAGTGGGGTCTTTTGTCATCCGGCATCACTCATTTTCTCCAATATGTAATCTTCGATAAAAACTGCAAAGGAACGCGCCGTTCAAATGTGCTCGGGGCGCTTTTTCGCCGCAGGAGATACATTGGCGCGCCCTCTTGTTCCCAGGAAACTCAACCTCGTCATTGTTGTTCAGAGCGTAAGGACCATCATATACTCTTCCTGGGCGAGATGCGTGGCGTCAGTTGTCTAACTAACAAAAGACCAGGTGTGCCTGGGTGGTCTATTTCGGCGCGCGGCATTCTGACAACTTGACGGTTGCTCTTTCATCTCCGAACTGAAATGGGTAAAAAGTATCCATGGCGGTATTCGCTCCAATTGAGAAGGTTGACGCCTATCTTCCCATCGAAGATCACGGCTTGATCGGCGACGGGACCACGGCTGCGCTGGTCGGCCGTGATGGCGCGATCTCGTGGATGTGTGTGCCGCGCTTCGATTCACCGCCGCTATTCTGCGGGATTCTCGACGTCAAACGCGGCGGCTCTTTCACTGTTGCGCCCGAAGGCCTCAGCGAGTCACGGCAATGCTATGAGGCCGACACAGGCGTGCTGGTCACCGAGATGCGGGGCGCGTCGGGATTGATCCGAGTCACCGATGCATTCTCACTGCGATCCGGAGCCGATCTGAGCGAAGATGTCTCTGCGGGACGACGTGAACTGCTGCGGATGATCAGCGTCTTAACCGGACGGGTCCGCCTGCGAATCGAAATCGAGCCCAGGGGCGGAGCTCACGCAGAGGTCGACAGGGATGGCCTGCGGATCCAATGTCCTTCTTTTCCCGACATCGAGCTCCAACTGTCTTTTAGGGGTCCGCATCCGCTACGAGGCCTTTACGAGTCGGTGGAACTGAGCGCTGGTGATCGGGTTGAACTGATTCTGCGCTGGGGGAAAGGGCTTACCAGTCGTTCGTACGCTTCTCCAGATGAGCTTTTAGGGGAAACGCTCAGAGGCTGGCGCCGTTGGATGCATCAGTTCCAGTACGAAGGTCCGGAGGAGGCGCTGGTGCGGCGTTCCGCCCTCACGCTCAAGCTCCTTGACTATACACCGAACGGGGCCATTGTGGCTGCGCCGACATCGTCGCTTCCAGAATTGATTGGCGGTTCGCGCAATTGGGACTATCGCTACGCTTGGGTCCGCGATGCGGCCTTCTCTGTTTATGCGCTGCGGCGGATCGGATTCACTGTCGAAGCGGTGCGTTTTCTCGGCTGGGTGCTGGATGCTCTGGAGTCGGGGGGACGTCCGAGGGTGCTCTACAATCTGGACGGCACTCAGCCCCAGCCGGAAAGGAAAGATCCCGACTTGGAAGGCTATCGATGTTCAGCTCCGGTGCGCTGGGGTAATGCCGCAGCAGAGCAGTGGCAGCATGATGTTTACGGAGAGATCCTGGACTGCGCTTATCAGTGGTCAGCCCACGGAGGCAAGATCGATGGTGTCTTATGGGCGAGGCTGAAAGCTCTCGTGGAGGCCGCCCACTCGGAATGGCACAAGCCCGACCACGGCATCTGGGAAGTTCGAACGCCGGGCCGGCCATTCACTTATTCTGCAGCTCTCTGCCAGGTTGCTTTGGATCGTGGCGCGCGTCTGGCAAAACGCTTCGACCTCCCGGGAGACACTGAGATTTGGAAGGCTGCGGCTGGCCGCATCAGGAATGCCATTCTCGAGGAAGCGTGGGATGAAAGGATCCAATCGCTTACCGAACATCTTGGCGGCGGAGGACTCGACGCAAGCCTGCTTTCTTTGCCGATTCGACGCGTGATTCCCGCGGATCATCCTCGAATGGTTTCGACCACGGCAGCTATTGCGGAGAGACTGGGCGCCGGCACTGGGCTGCTTTATCGTTACCTGCCCGAAGAGTCGCCCGACGGCTTGCCGGGACACGAAGGAGCATTCTTGCTCTGCAGCTTTTGGATGGTCGACAACCTGGCGTACCAGGGCCGAATAGACAAAGCGTTGGAATTATACCACTCGCTGTGCGCGCGCGCGGGCGATTTAGGTCTGTTGCCGGAAGAAATCGACCCCGTCAGCGGCGCTTTTCTGGGTAATTATCCACAGGCGTTCAGCCACATCGGGGTTATCTCGAGCGGTGTGAATTTGTCACGACTGATCAAGAAAGAGGTTTCGAGGTGATTCGATATTTCATCATCTTCGGAGCTTCCGGGGATCTTACCTCAAGATATCTCTTGCCTACGCTCGCGCAGCTCCATCAAACAGGCAAGCTTCCAGCCGAGATGGCCATCGTGGGCATTGCGCCGGAGACATGGGACAAGACCTTCTTTCAAAAGTATGTTCGCGAGCGACTGGCGCGTCACGCATCGGACGTCGTGGACGCGTCGCGAGAGGCGTTAATCCTTCGGCTAGACTACGGCAAAGCGGACGTAACCAAACCAGATGAGATTAGAAAAGCCCTCGCTTCAGTCAATGAGCCGGCTATTTTTTATCTTGCGTTGCCCCCGCGGGTGTTGTTGTCCGCCGCTCAATCGATTATCGCCGCTGGGGCTCTTCCGGGAAGTCGGATCGTAGTGGAAAAACCGTTCGGGGTGGATCTCGACTCCACCCACAGATTGAACCAATTGCTCCACAGTGCTTTCCCAGAGCAGAACATATTCCGCATGGACCATTTTCTCGGAAAGCAGACCGTGCAAAACATCCTCGGTTTACGTTTTGCCAATTGCATTTTCGAGCCACTGTGGAACTGCCAACATATCGAGCGCATCGAGATTACCTGGGACGAGACTCTCACGGTGGAAGGAAGAGTCGGTTTTTATGACGCCACGGGAGCTCTCAGGGACATGGTGCAAAACCATCTGCTACAGTTGCTCTGCCTGGTGGGAATGGAAGCTCTTCCGAGCTTCCACGAGCGCGACCTGCGCGGCTACAAAGTGGCGTTTCTTCGGTCCGTTCGCCGCCTATCGCCCGAGGAGATACGGCAATGGACAATCCGCGCCCGCTACGGCGCTGGCTGCATTGGCAGCCGAGACGTCCCGGCTTATGTTAATGAACCGGGCGTAAACCCCAGGCGCGAGACCGAGACTTTCGCGCAGGTCACCTTGCGGATCGATAACTGGCGCTGGGCCGGTGTTCCATTTGTCTTGCGCTCCGGGAAGGCTCTCGATAAAGACCGAAGAGAAATCGCCATCCACTTCAAGCCGGTTCCTCATCTGGCGTTCGGGCACGAGTCGGATCCGAAAATCAACGTTTTGCGGCTGGAACTGAATCCGGATCGTATGGCATTGGGCGTGAATATCAACGGACCGGGCGATCCATTTGACTTGGAATACATCGAGCTGGACACAGACCTCGCTCCTCAAGAGACATCGGCTTACGGACGACTCCTGCTCGATTTACTGAGAGGAGATTTGACTCTTTCCATCCGCGATGACGAGGCGGAGGAGTCCTGGCGCATCGTGGAGCCAATTTTGGAAGCCTGGCGCGAAGGACGGGTGCCGCTGCGTGAATATCCGGCGGGCTCTGCTGGACCCACTCCGATGTAGATCAATAATCCTCAATCTGTCCATGGCGAACAGGACGCTGCGAGTTCCCTTTCCCGCTATGCCACCCGGAAAGGATGTCTCCCGTCTCCTTGGCAATATAGATCTCCTGGCCAAGCGCATGGAATTTGAGGAGCGTTCAGCCAACAGCATCTTCGCTGGGGGCCAGCTTCACGGCAGAGCCATGTTGAACTTGTAATGATAGCGAATGCCGATGTGATCTATTCCTTCATTCTCGCCCGGTAGGAACCCTTTGTGCGACATGTGATCATAGAAGAGGGACATCGCGTGATTGTCCCGGAAATTAGCTCCTAATTCGATATTGAGTCGCGGCAGCACTCGATAACCAAAGCCGCAATCGCTCCGTTCCTCGCAGCCGACTGGGTTTTTGTGCAATGGTCCGTTATGGAGAGCCGCGCTCAGCCCTCCGGCGACGAAGAGACTCTTTGTGAAGTTATGAGTCAGCGCGTCGGTAAGTTTGTTCGACAGACCGAATTCATAGGTGATCCCGGCGTAAAGAACACTCGTGTCACCCTTGAAGTTCGGAGTGATTCCAACCATCGGGTAGGGGAGGCCTATCCAATGCCAAACCTTCCAGTCGGGTGGATTGAATTGCAGTTCCCAGTTAGGATCAACCCCGCTCTCGTGACGATCACTTGTGGGTCCTCGATCGTGAAGGAACAACCCCAAAACCGTTTTGTACAGCACTGGATTGTGTTCACTCTCTAAGGCAGAAGCGGCCCGCGGCGTAGCTAAAATAAATACGAATAGAAGGTGCACAGTGAACCAAAGGCTGATCATCACGTCCTCTCTATGTATACACGTATCATTACTTCGATCTCGGGCGCAACGCACTCCGTCAAGACTTTTACTCCAATCTCGGCGGCTGCGAGGGTGGCGTTATCGAGGATGGCTGAAACCATGTTTACCCAGAAGAGAATTTGCGATGGCAGCTTGAGAAGGTAGGCATCGATGAGCGGTTTAAAACCGGCACCGAGAAAGATCAGCGCCATGACGAAAAGATAAACTTTACCGGCCCTGACGAAAACCTCGCTGAGCTTTTCTTCTTCCTCTTCCGCGGCCAAGGAGCGACAGTCCGATCGTAAGCATGTTGTGGTCCATAACGTCAGTGTTAGGCCTATGTCAGGCTCTACTTAACGCACGCAAAACCATGTACACGCCCAGAACGAGCAACCCTACGAAGAACCAGCGGCGAAACACTTCGGGCTTCAACCGATTGCGAACGCCTTGCCCGAGGAGCATACCTCCAAGGGCGGGAAGTAGCGCCAATAGAGAGCTGCCCGCGACAGACACCTGAAAATGGCCACTTGCCATGAGGCCAAGGGCCAGCGCCAGCGTAGAAATGGTGAACGAGAGACCAAGCGTTTGGATAAGCTCCTCCTTCTCCAACCCCAGTGAGTTGAAATACGGAACCGCCGGTATCACGAACACTCCTGTCGCTCCCGTCAAAAACCCCGTGATCAGACCGATGAGCGGCGAGAGCCAACGCTCGAACCGCCGTGAAACGGTAAAGCGCGCCGAGATGAGGCCAATGGCGCCGTAGGCCGCAAGTACCGCACCGAGCGCAATGGTTGCTAATGTGGCTGACCCACCGGTGAGAAGCGCGATTCCCACGGCCGTACCCAAACAGACACCGACCATCAATGTGGCAAACCGTCTGAGCAGAGTGATGAAGCTCGGGCCCGCGACCAGCTGCCATACATTCGTTACCAGCGAAGGAACAACGAGAAGGGCTGCCGCCTCAACAGGGCGCATCACAAGGCCAAGCAAGCCCATGGCGACTGTGGGCAGCCCCATCCCAATCACACCCTTCACCATCCCGGCAAGGAGAAACGTGAAGGCGACGATCAAAATAACAACGGACGGCTCTTGCATATGCCTAACCAGGCTTCTATGACATCGGCCGCTGCAAGAAGCAATGGCGATGCGGTTCGTTTCGGGGCTGGATTCAAAGCCGCCGGGAGGCGTGAAGGACCGGTGGAATTCTTGTGGAAATCTTACTCAGGCATTGATAATGTAGGCAAACTTTATTCCGAGGAGTTATCCCTATGATGCGCAAAGTAATCACTAGAGGCATAATCTTGCTGGGCGTTCTAACCGCGATCCTTACCGTGCGGACGGCCGCTGCCCAGGAGCTAAGCTTGCGCGCCGTCTACAATGCGCTCGGCGGCGTGATGATGCCGATCTGGGTGGCTCATGAAGGGGGTTATTTCACCAAGCATGGGGTCAACGTCGAGCTGAGCTATTTGGCGGCGACCTCGGCGGTGCAGGCGATGGTCGGCGGCGGCCGGGACGTTGGACTGGTCGGCAATCAGGGGATCGACGCCAAGCTCGAGGGCGCGGACTTGATTTACGTCGCCAGCGGCGTGCCGACCTTTGTTTTTGAGATGTATGCGCGTCCCGAGATCAAATCTATCGCGGACCTCAAGGGCAAAGTAATCGCGGTCACGCAGCCGGCAGCTTCCACCGACTATGCTTCGCGCATCGCGCTGCGGAAAAACGGCCTGGAGCCGGACAAGGACGTGAGAATCATGTACGCGCAAGACATGAACAATGTCGTGAATTCGCTCAACGTGGGCAATGTCGCTGCCGGAGTTATATCCGCGCCGCTGTCGATCAAGGCCAAAGCCGCCGGCAATAAAATGCTCGTTAACATCACCGCGATGAAAATTCCTTTCCTGTTCACCGCTATGCTGTCGTCGCCCAAGGTTGTGCGCGAAAAAAACGAAGCGCTGACGCGGTTTCTACGCGCTTACATCGAAGCGATGGCGGTAATCCGCAAAGACAAGGAAACAACCTTCAAGTCGCTGACCAAGTTTCTCAAGACCAACGATCGAGAAGTGCTTGAATCGGTTTACGAGGAGTACCGGGATGTTTTCCCGGCGGCCCCGCTGATGACCGCAGCGGAAGTCCAGGCGGTGTTGGACGTCGCCAAAAGCCCCAAAGCAAAGCAAATGAAGCCAACCGACTTCTTCGACAATTCCATCGTGCAGAAGATCCAGGCGTCGGGGTTCGTCGAGCAGGTAAATAAACGGTAGGTGACAAAGCCGCGGCGAATCGGGGCGCAGATTGCCAACCCCATGCACTGTTTTTTGTAAGCTTGCGGCCCGGACGGCTTACGGTTTTTTGCTCTGCGCCACCAGATCGCGATAAAACGTGCTGTTCTCCAAGCGCTGGGACGGCGCTTCGTCGACGACGTCTTCGATCTTGACATTCTTTACCTTGGGATTACCCAGAGCGAGCAGGCGCTGCATGTTGGCGATGCCCGGAATGTTCGGCTTGATATCCAGCGTGTACATCCATTGGAGCGACTGATAGCCGGCCTCGGCGTCCGAGGAATTTTTCAACCGCTGGTTCTTCATCAGGGATCGGATCACGGCTTCTTTGTTCGCGGGCTTGTGGATAAACGCGATTGTCTCGACGAAGCCGCGCATCAGCCCGTCGATGATTTGCGGGTTCTGCCGGATATAAGGGCGCCGCGTCGCCGGCGCGAGACCCTGGTAGGGAATCGGCGCCTTGGCCATGTCCAAAAGCAATGGGAACCCCTTATCCTTGAGCGGCTTGCTGTAGCCGTAGGTGAGATATGCCGCGTCGATATTGCCGGCGCTGAGAGCCTGCGCGAGAATCGGCGTGTCGCCGATGACGAGCACCGTGATCTTGTCTCGGTTGGGTTCCAAGCCCAGATACTCAATGGCGAGCATGGAATTCGACCAGGTGCCGCCGCCGATGCTCTGGACGCCGAGTCGTTTGCCCCTCAGATCTTCAGGGCTGCCGATGTTTTTTCCACCCATGAAGTCGCCTTCGGCCATGTTGATGATGCCGCCGAAGAAGGCGACGTCCATGCCGCTCGCCGCGGCGCTGACCACCGAGCCGGGGATCGTGTAGGCGATCTGGATGTCACCGGAAGCCAGCGCCGCCATAGTCTGCGGCCCGCTGCGAATCGCGATCACTTCGACGTTCACACCATGCTTGCGGAAGAGGCCTTGTTCGGTGCCGATCCACATGACGGCGATTTTCTCGCTGAAGGCGCCGTGGGCGATGCGCACGAGCGGCAGATCGGCTGTGCCGGCGTTGGTCGGCGCAGACGAGATGAGGAGGACCAGTACGAAACTACAAAACATTAGAGCGGGTGCCGTCACGCTTCGTTTCGGTGTCATGGGTGCCACTCCTCCCTTGGTCTGCCGTACCATATGCAAAGCGCTTCGGAGCGTCAAGCGGAATTGATTGCCGGCGTCGCGCCACGCCCACGGTAAATTTGTTCTCTCCATAACCAATTGATTTGTCGTGTTTTCCAAAAGGTGGGCCATCGTTGATTTTTCAAACAAATTCGCGAGAACAAATTCACCCTGGCGCCACGCCCTTCGCGCTTGACATCGGCGGCGCATTGAAGCGATAAGGAGAACGCCACACAATAATCGATCGTGAGGTGCCAATGGAAAACTCCGCAGAAAAAATGACCCGGGTCGATCACCGTAAACTCAGGCGCTTCGTCGGTTCCTCTTTCGAGAAGCTCGGCGTGCCGAAGGCGGACGCCGAGATTGCCGCGAATGCCCTGGTGCAGGCCGATCTGCGCGGTGTGGACACCCACGGCGTTATCCGCTTCAGCCCCAACGCCTGGTATGTGAAGTGGCTCACTGAAGGCTCGATGACCGCCGCTCCCAAGCTGCGCGTCATTTCCGAGAGCGCCTCCACGGCGCTGATCGACGGCGATTGCGGCATGGGGATGGTTATCGGATGCCGGGCCATGGAGGTAGCGATTGAGAAAGCCCGGAGCTCCGGCGTCGCCATGGTCGGTGTGCGCAACAGCCGCCATTACGGCATGTCGGCGTACTACGCGATGATGGCGCTGCCGCACGATATGATCGGCATCGCCATGACCAACGCGAGCCGGCAAGTGGTCCCCACCTTTGGCCGCGCGGCGAAGTACGGCACCAATCCGATGTGCTTCGCGGTTCCGGCGGATAAGCAGCAGCCATTCGTTTTGGACATGGCGACGACGACGGCCGCCGCCGGTAAGCTAGAGCTAGCGGCGCGGCTTGGGAAGTCGATCCCCGGCGGCTGGGCGCTGGATGAAAACGCCGCGTCGACCACGGATCCGAGAGCGGCGCAGAAAGCGCGGCGCTTATTGCCGCTCGGTGGAACCCGGGAAAGCGGTAGCCACAAGGGCTACGGCTTGGCGATACTCGTGGAGATTCTCTGCGGCGTGCTCACGGGCACGATCACCGCGCTCAACGCCAATCAAGATCCGCGCGGCCATTTCTTCGCCGCCGTGCGCGTCGACGCCTTTCGTCCCGTCGCCGAATTCAAACGCGACATGGACCGGCTGATCATCGATCTGAAATCGACGCCTCCGATTGAAGGACAAGAGCGGGTTTACGTGGCGGGAGAGATCGAATTCGAGACGGCGCAGGAGAGAGCCGAGCATGGCATCCCCTTGCACGACTCGGTGCTCAAGGGCTTGCGCGCTGTGGCCGAGCAGGTCGGTGTTCCCTACGATTTGGAATAACGAGCAGTGTTCCTAGCGCATTATAACTCCGGTGCGAGATGATCACTTACTGCAACGGCGTGGTCGACAGAGAAACCCAGAAAAACGCTCTCGACATCGTGCGGGAGGTCCTCAACGTGACAAAAGAAGTTCCCATCGAGCGCGCCCACGAGTTCAGCTTTGCCAAGAAAGCGGACAGCGAGCTGACCCAAGCGGGCTGGAAACCTTAGCAACTCCCGCGCGCGGGCCTTGCGAACCTCGGCACCAAAGGGGGAAACTTATGATTCTCCTGATGCGCCACGCAACGTAGCGTTGTTCGACCCGTTCGCGGACCTCGCCAAGATAGCCCGGTTACCTGACTCTTCCCTGTGCCCCTTCATAAGCCGAGTTGACCTAACAGCGCGTTATCGGATATTCTCCAACTCGATGTGAGGATATGGGCCAGTCGACCCCTTTGCTGTCCTGTTTAGGGTCTGAAAAGCTGGCAGGGGGCAGTTATTGGGGCAATAATGGCTGATCTTCCACACGAGATTAGTATCTTTTGCAGATGGCACCCGTAAAGATCAACCCGACTAAACTACCGGGGCCGTGGTCTGAGGGGTACGTGCTCGATGTACATTCGCTTAGCAGCACGTTTTTGGGGTACGAAGGCTCAATCCCTCGATTCGATACGAAATACACAGAGCTTGGCGAGCTGGTATATCGCTTTAAGTATCGCAGCGACGGCGCGGCTCTTCCGGCGATCATCGATACAGTCGAGTGGTTCATCCGACAATCGAAATGGGAGATCGAATGCATCGTCTCTGTGCCGCCCTCGATCGAGAGAAAATCACAGCCGGTTGCTGAAATTGCACGAGAGCTTTCGTTACGATTGGGTGTTCCGGCGTCCGACAACGCGGTGGTTAAGGTAAAGGCCACCCCTCCCATGAAAAATATCGAATTTCCGGTGGAGCGGGCGACGGTGCTCCGAGACGCGTTTCGAGGTGAACCGGAAAAGACCCGTGGGAAACGGATATTATTACTCGATGATTTGTTTGAATACGGCTCCACGGTTGGCGCGGTTACCAACGTACTTCTCACCCAGGGTGAAGCGGCAGCGGTTTACATGCTCGCACTCACGCGGAAACGGACGTAGAAAGCCATGACAAAGGTCTTCATTGGCGGCTCACGACAGTTGTCGAAGCTCAATAAAGATGTGAAGCGCCGACTCGACAACATCATCGAGAAAGGCTTCACGGTCGTGGTCGGGGATGCGAACGGTGTGGATAAAGCTGTGCAACAGCATCTCGCGAGCAAGCACCATGAGAAGGTGGTAGTGTTCTGCATGGCGGGCCAATGCCGAAATAACCTTGGCAAATGGCCTACCCGGGACATTACTGCGGCTCCAAGTGCACGCGGTTTCGCCTACTTTTCCACGAAGGATCGAGTGATGGTCGAAGAAGCGGATTATGGTCTGATGCTGTGGGACGGCAAAAGCCGTGGGACACTTACAAATATTGTTGATTTGGTTCGGCAGGGACGACCAGTCGTCGTCTATGTGGCCCCGGCGAAGGCGTTCGCAACATTGCATGAACCTGAACATCTTGCGGATTTCGGACGCCGCTTTGATCCGGCCATCATTCAGCGTATCGAGCGTGATCTCCACACGGCGGCGGCAACCCGCTACCATCAAAAAGCTGACGTATCGTTATTTTAAGTGGAATCCAGTCACATCAGGTTTGACGGCGCTTGGAACCGGACAACATTGTCGAGTCGCCGCTGGCTTCTAAAGCAGAAAAGATTCCTGGTACATTTTCTTTCCCTGAATTTTGAACTCGACCTGGATCGACACACGTACAAGGAGTAGAAGTCATGGCAAGAGCAAAGAGGAAAGCGACAGCGGATGCCGTTGAAATTCTCCACCGTCGCTATTATGCAGGCAAGCCGCAGCGACTCGCGGCTCTGGAACAAGCACGAGCGAAAGATCACGTCGCCCGCAAGCTAACGGCACTGAGAATTGCCAACGGACTAAGCCAACGTCAATTGGCACAACTCATCGGAACCACAGCGTCGGTAGTTTGTCGTCTCGAAGACGCCAACTACGAGGGCCATTCCCTGGCGATGCTTAATCGAATCGCCGCGGCCCTAAACCAGCGTGTCGAGATTCGTTTTGTGCCGGCAGAACGACGCTTGCGCTCGGCGTGATTCCAGCCGACTGGACCGGCGACTGGAAACGATTCTTTGCCAAATATTCGTAACTCCGCTACCATTCTAGACCTGACCCTCAACCCTCATGACCCTCAACCCTCAACCACTCACTCACGGGCACGATCACCGCGCTCAATGCCAATCAAGATCCGCGCGGCCATTTCTTCGCCGCCGTGCGCGTCGATGCGTTTCGGCCGGCGGCGGAATTCAAACGCGACATGGACCGGCTGATCATCGATCTGAAATCGACGCCTCCGATTGAAGGACAAGAGCGGGTTTACGTGGTGGGAGAGATCGAATTCGAGACGGCGCAGGAGAGAGCCGAGCATGGCATCCCCTTGCATGATTCGGTGCTCAAAGGCTTGCGCGCTGTGGCCGAGCAGGTCGGTGTGCCCTACGATTTGGAATAACGAGCAGTGTTCCTAGCGCATTATAACTCCGGTGCGAGATGATCACTTACTGCAACGGCGTGGTCAACGAGGAAACGCAGAAAAACGATCTTGACTTCGCGCGCGAGGTCCTCAACGTGACAAAAGTAGTGCCCATCAAGAGTGCCTACGATTTCAGGTTTACCAAGAAAGCAGACAGCGGGCTGCCCAGGCAAGCTGGTAACCTTAGAACCTTTCGCGGGTGGGGCCTTGCGATCGGCCGAGATCTCCGATCATTATGTGGAGAAAGCCCGATTGTCCGAGGCAGGCCCGTCCAGGCTAGAGTTAGATTGGGCTGGTTGAAATAATGAAATGGTTGCAAAGTACAGACTCAGGCCCGACCCTACGCTCCGCTCCTACGCTCCGCTACGCTCCGACCAAAAGCGGGTCGGCGGAAGGTCGCCAGGTGCAAATTTGATTTCTCAGTGGCTGACCCTGAAAAGACACTTCCTGTCATTGATAATCCAAGAAAAGTCGGCGTCCGTCGCCACTGAAAATGGAAATGTACTCTGACCCAAAAATTCCGAAGGGAATTTTACAAGTGGTCTTAGACAAACACCCATAGCTTGGATGGAATAAAGTACCACTACAAGCAAGAGATCTAAAAAAAACGTCAAAGATATGGAATCGTTGAAAGACATAGTACAGCACCCGTGGTTTGGCATTCTCTCGTTTCTGGTTACAATACTTAGTCTTGTACTGGCTATCGTCTTTTACAATTTATCCCGGCGGGAAAAGAAGCCGTATTGGAGTATTGGCAGCAACAACCTGATTGAAGGATTTTCGTCGCAGGTACCGGGACTCGAAATCAGCTATAACAACCAAAAAGTTGAAAACCTCACTGTAAGCAAGATAGTGTTTTGGAACGCCGGGAAAGAAACAATTAATGCGACAGATATCGCTGAGGGTGACCCATTACAGATAATAGCAAAGGGAAATATCAAAATTCTCGATATCAAGGTTTTGAAAAGGAATAGCGAGCCGAGTCGGTTCTGCGAGCCCGATGAGCCTGACCTTCATCCGTCATTTGTAACTTTTGATTTCTTAGACAAGAATCAGGGCGGTGTAATTCAAGTAATCCACACCGGCACTTCGAGCAGGAACATCAGCTTAAAAGGTACGATCAAAGGCGTCGGTGCGCCGACATACTACGATCCAAAAAGCGTGAAACACACTACAATATCCATTTTTATATTGGTAGCTGGATTCGTTTTAGCTGCATTTCTTTTACTCTTCTCTCTCAAATTGTTTCAGATTATAGACCTAGTCGCGTCGTTGTTAGAACTTTTACTAGTTAGTGTCCGACCGAAAACCCCATTTTTTTGGAAAACCGGCCGCCTAACTTTTGAGTGCAACATGCGGGTTTCGTGTTTTGATGTGCGAAAGGCAAAGTTTTTCAGTTGTTGCGAATGGGAACGTGAATTTCGTCAGTTTC
>JAUYJC010000592.1 GCA_030688735.1 Deltaproteobacteria bacterium | reverse complement strand
TGCTTCCTCCCTTTACGAACTGTTTTAGATCGTCTGATTGTATGTCGATCAGTGACAACATTTATGGCACCTCACAGAGACGCCCGCTCATTGAATAATCCCGTGCCGACCGCTGGAGCTCTTTGATGCTCGCTTCTACCTCGGTGTGCGAGTTGTAGATTCCCACTACAGCGTTATTCTCAGCCATGGTTTAGCTCCTTGTTATGGACAAAGCCTAGTTTAATTCACGAGGGATTGCTGTCTACTAGTGGACGGTTTTGGGATGATTCATCGCGCGCCGCGTAGACATGCCCAGCCGCTCTAGGCGATGTGAGCCATGTAGCCGGTGAGTTTTTTCTCCTTGATGATGAAAAATCGATCTTTATTCGTCTCGATCAGCCCAAGGTTGTGAAAGCGCTGCATAAATAGACTGACTCGCGGTCGCGTCGTGCCCACCATCGCGGACAATTCTTCATGGGAAATGTTGAGCTCGATGCGAATGCTGTGCGGGTCCTTCTTGCCCATGGTGCGGGCCAACTGTAACAGCGTCTGGCCCAGCCGTTGTTCGCTGTCCACCGTCACCAGGTTGGCGATGACCTGCTGTTGGTCGGCGATGCGCACGGCCAGGTAGCGCACGAAGCCCTCAAACAGCAAGTCGCGGCTTAAACGCGAAAAGAACTGAGCGCTAGGTATTTGTTTCAAGGTCGTTGCTTTCATCGCCGTCGCCGTTTCCAGCCGTGCGCCTAACCCGGATAAACATAGCTCACCGAAAATGTCTCCCCCGCCATGGATGGCAAGGAGGCACTCCTTGCCTTCAGACGAGAGCATGAGCAGTTTGACCTGGCCGCTCTCGATGAAGTAGACCATCTCGTTCTGATCGCCGCTGGCGTAGACGTTGGCGTGTTTGGCGATCTTGATGGCGCGGGAATTCATCGTCTCGCGCTTCAACGAATCGCGCAATTGCTTTTTGAACTCGTCGGCTTGAGGAGTCTGTTGAATCATGAACGTGCCCCCCACTAATTATTAAGTTGAGCCCAATCTCGGGTGCTCTCTTGAACGCGGATCAAATGCGTATGAGGGTTGCCACGGGGGTCCTTTCCCAATTGCATGGCGACAACGTCGCCGGACTCCAAACGGCTGACCGGATATTCACGCCTGCGAAACATCACCCGGGTCTCGGCACTGTAGGTGACGACTCTGGAACGGCCGCTAATCGGCCGCAAAAAAATCTCACTAGACGCAGTATTTAGCCGCTCCACCGTGGCCACGAGTTCGTCCGGGACCGCGTGAGTTGCTCTGGCAGGAAGAGTGTCTCTGCCGATCAGCGCCGTGTTGCCGCTGCAACCTGCTAGCGCTGTCAAAGCCACTGCCAGGACTAAACCCGATGCCGCATGATTGAATAATTTCATAATCCCTCCTTAATAGATGATGGAGCCCTTCTCGATCTGCGCCTTGCGGCTCTCGTATTCTACGCGCGATATTCTCTCGGCTTTGTAATCATCCTCCAGTTGGTTCATCTTGCTATGGGCATTGATTTCATAAGCTGCACTTGTGCCCACGGCTCCTACCGCTGCGCCGCCCAAAAACGCACACCCGCTTTGACCGAGAGCCATCATGAGCACTAACACCAACGTTAATTTTTTCATCACAACCTCCTTGGTTGGACTGATTAGGAGGGTTAAGTCAGGCTTACTTGAAGAATTCCAAATAACCTCAGGAGTGAAACCCCACGCCTAGAATTGGTCTAACGATACGCTGACTGGGAAAGGATTGCTGTCTAATACTGAACAGTCTTGAAAATAAATTCGTGTCCGCCGCGTCCTGAGTCTTTTCGTCCCCCCCGCTCCACGTCTTGCCCGAAACCGTGAACCCTGTTGCAAGCCACGTTCGTGCCCAAGAGGACCAACATCACTAGGCGCTTACTGAAAAATATCCACAAAATTTTGTCGGATGCTAAGCAGCAATTCGCAGGTCTTGGAAAAGAACAAACATGTCCTGGCGAATAGCTTCGTAATGTTCATCAACAGGGCTCCAGTTTTTCGGTTTACATCCCATCGTGGGGTTGCCGACTCCGGCCAGAATTGGACGCAGAACCTTGTCCCTCAGGATCACCAGCGCCCCGATGGTGCGGATAGCGTCGGGAGGGATCGAGTACCGTCGAGAGCCGGCCGGCTTGGCCAACAGCTTCTTGCCGCGCAGTTTTTTCAGGTCGTAAGCCGCTCGGCGAGCGTCGTAGTTGGGGTCGGTGGGCCGGCGCATGGATTGGACGGTGGCAGCGAACTGCCGGGCAGTGAATCCATCGGGAGAACATGCCATCGACAGGGCAGCATTGAGCACTTGCCGCGTTCTTGGCTTGTTCACGTCAATGCCGCCGACTCGGGTCTTGCCGACCTGAGAGGGATGGGGAAGTTCATCCAGAGTGCCATCGCTGATCAAGGCAGCATCCATGGCATACACGTTGTTGAGAAACTGCCCGAGGATCTGCTGAAGCCGGGTGAGAATCGTGGGAAACCGCTCCAGCACCCGCCCGCAGCGAAGCTCCTTGGCGTTGTGAACCATCACCTCGATACGAAGTACGCGTTCGCCTTTGGTATAGACCTTCAGAGTCAGCTTGCCAAAGTGCAGCTTGAAGATCGTCAGGTCATACTGAGGTCTCTCGACCACCACTTCCAATCGAGGCGCTTTGCCGTTGCGCTGCCGGTAGGGGCGCGTCTTCATCCCGAAGATCGTTTTGAGCTGTTTAACACCCAAGCGGGTCCGCGTCCGGTCGATCAGCCCCTGCACGATCTCTTCCATCTGTCCACCGCGGCGAAAGATCAGATTGCGGCTGTACTCCACTTGGTAGACCGAGTACTGGTAGCGAAAACCACTGCGTTGCTGCTCCTCCAAATCCAGCCCAAAACACAGACAGGCGCTGTAAATCCAAGCCTCACAGACCTGGCTGAGCCGCCCTATGGTCCGGGACTCGGACAAGGTGTCTGCGACTTCGGCCAACTGTGCGGGCTCGGGAATAACGGTGAAACAGTTACCCTCTTTGGTAAAGGGAATGCCGGCTTTTTGGCTCTGGCAGGCCACATACTCATGGCCGTTAAGAATAATCTGCGTAGCGAAGGGCGGATGGCCCGACATCTTGAGGGTGATGTGCCCCCACTCCCCATCCATGATATGGAAGGAATAGTGGTTAATGAAGACTCGTTTGGCTTCAAGGTTACGGATGACGCCGCGGCTAGATCGCTTCACTTCCCAACGGATGGCCATTGCCCGGCCGACCAGAATGAGAAACAATCCCCGCGGCGGGTTGTTCTTAAGATGCTCTTCGGCGATTTTATGTTTGCGTTCTTCACTGCTGCACTCAATGACAGGTATGCCATGAGCTTTCGCATAACCACGCACCCGACGGCTGAATCGTCCAGCCATTCTCATCAGGTGCATGTTATCCAATTCCTCTTCCGATCCGTTGTGCAGCTGGCGCCACCAGGACCGAAAACCGGCTGGCGAGTGGCCCATTCCAAAATAGGCGTTCAAAACAACACGGTCCACGCAGTTGTAACTGCCATCGAGAAAATCGGCGTAGTAGTTGCTGAGTTCATCGGTGATCATGGGTGCCACATTACAACCGCTGCAGTTCGATCTTCAACTGCCCCGAAGGGGCCATTTTTTCGGAGCGCGGTCTCCGAAAAAACGTAGATACTTACCTTGGAAATGTTGAACCGAACGACTCCAGAAAATTTATCCCGTCAAGGCGCAAAGTTAAAAAGTTCTTCGAATTCTCCGAACCTTGGCGCCTTTGCGCCTTTGCGGGAGACCCGGTTTTTCCGATCTAGTCTTCGTTTCCGAATTTCAAATACTTTTGGCTAGCGTTCGGAGTTTATTTTCTGACACTAAATGCAGAGCGTTATCGGTGCGACTCCTGTCGTGAGGGAAAGGCTGCGTTTACCGCTAGCTGCGTCAGGTTGTCCAGAGTGAAACGAAGAAAGGGCTCGTTAAAAGCGTCGAAACTCTCGACCGAAAGGTTGAGATAGATTACTCAGATCGCAGTGAAAAACAGCGGTTGAACGTATCCTGATAGACGGTGTTTCTTCGAATTTTGTACTACGAAGGGGCGAGTCAACCATCGTCCTAAGCGAGCGAAAGCGCAAAAGGATCGCTCCGCATCAGCATCTCTCTGATTTCATCGCGATGCTTTTTCTGCTCGTGGGAAAATTCTTGCAGGAATTTGGTGATGTCCGGATGCTCGAGTCCGATTCGCCGGAGTTGCTCGGGTAGACGATCCGCACTGCGATTTTCATCATCGAGAGCCATCAGCAACGATTGCCAGCTGTTTGCATCCGTCGAGCGGCGCTCTGGCACGTCGGGCAACTTGCCGCCAAGTGCGACGATCTTTTCCGCGATCCATTGAGCGTGTTTACCTTTCTCCGCCGCCAGCTGGAGGAGCTTTCCCTGATATTGGGGATAGTGCATCCTCCCAGCCTGCTGCTTAAGCCGATCGGTTTGCTGCATCTCTTCGACATACGTCTGGCGCAGAACGTCAACAACTGTGCACGCCCCGTCTGTATTAACATCGAGAAAACGTCGCCACCATTCCGACCAGTCTTTGGTCATGGCCATACGGTTATCTTTTTTTGAAAAGCTCTCCCAAGGTGGTGTCGATTCTGTTTCTGTTGGGATCTATTCTAGGGTGTAGAAATTCAGCCAGCTTTGAACCTTGCTGGATTCCCGGTTTCTGGTATGTGGTCGGATGATGCTGAGTCGAGTATTCGATGGCGCTGCTGTCGCAGCGTGGGAGGTATGGTTTGCTCAATTTGGTCGAGCA
>JAUYJC010000589.1 GCA_030688735.1 Deltaproteobacteria bacterium | reverse complement strand
AGAAGTCCGGTTTGTTATGGATCAGTACTCGAATTCACTAACACAATTAAGCGGGAGGGCACACGCCCGTGGGCTGTGCCGGAACACGGCGGTACACGAGCGTTAGGTGATTACCGGTACTGTGGAAATCGAGGCTAGCACGGCGACACTGATTTGCATCCGGACGGAAAGCTGAGTCATCTTTTTTTATCCAACCCCGCGTTGGGACAGACCGCCTTGTCAATGTTCCCGGCTGATGTCGAGCCGGATTATCGCGAATTTCTCGATTTTCCGGTAAAGCGTCCGCGTGGAAATGCCCAGCGCTTCGGCGGCTTTGGCCTTATTGCCCTGGGTGTGCCGGAGTGCCTCTTCAATGAGACTCCTTTCGCCTTCCTCGATATTCCTGATCGCCTTCGTGGCTATTTCGTCTCGGTGTCCGGCGGCGTACTGCTGCAGGTTCATCGGCAAATCGCTGATGGTGATATAGTCCCCGTTTGAAACCATGGTGGCACTTTCGATCACGCTCTTTAGTTCACGTATATTGCCGGGCCAAGGATAGTCCAGGAGAAGCTCTTTAGCGGAGCTGCTGAGCTTCTTTAACTGGGTGTGGTATTGCTGACACGCCTGGTAAATAAAGTTTGCGATCAAAAGAATAATGTCTTCTTTCCGTTCCCGCAGCGGTGGAAGGATGATTCTCGCGCTGTTGAGCCGAAAGTAAAGGTCCTTTCGAAACCCGGTACTCTTAATGGCATCTTCCAGTTCTTTATTCGTTGCCGCGATGATCCGAACGTCACTCGTTCTCGGCGAGGCATCCCCGACTTTGTAATACTCCCGCGTTTCAAGGAAGCGTAAGAGTTTCAGTTGAATCGCCGGTGCCAGGTCGCCGATCTCGTCCAAGAATAGCGTTCCCCCTTCGGCCGACTCAATCAATCCTTTCTTGTTTCGGTCGGCGCCGGTGAACGCGCCTCGCGCGTATCCGAAAAGCTCGCTTTCCACGAGCGTTTCTGGGATCGCCGTCATATTGCAGCCCACGAACGGCTTATTGGCTCTGGGGCCTCGACAATGGATAAACTGCGCCATCACTTCCTTTCCCGTGCCCGTCTCCCCGGTAATGAGCACGGTAATATCGTGGTTGGCGTAACGGCTTGCGAGATGCAGTGTATCCCGAAACTGAGGGGCCTCGCCGATCATCTCCGGGTTTTTGGGGGAGTTGGCCGGCCGACCTTCATCGGCCGATAGACTCGGGTGGCCGAGCAGAGCATGAAGCTGCTGTGTATGCCGGGGATGGTAGCCAACGGTAACGGTATCGGCGGAGCCGTCGCGAACCCGCTCCTCGAATCGCCGCCAGGAATCTCCGCAACAAACGGTAACGTCGGCAAAAATAAACTTGACTTGCTCGATCGGAAAAGCCGAATAAACCCGTTCCGCCTCGGCCACACTGCGGCTCATGTGAACCGAAAAATCCCGCGCCTCCAATAGCTTGGAAACCGACGCGAGCGAGGAGTCGAGCGAATGGATGACAAAAACGATCGGCTTGGCCATTCAGACTTATTCCTTTGAGAGCGAAGCCGGGAGAATAACCATGTTTTCCAGGGAATCGGCCAAAAGCTGACGCGTGATTCGCGGCGGCGTGCCGAGGTAATTGCACGCGGCGATCACATGTTCGGCGATGAACTTCGGATGAAATCCGGCAAAGGGCACCTTATGCTTGATATAAAAAGTGTTCAAAAGATGGGAGATGATGTCTTCGGAGAACTCCAGGCCGTAGGACGCGCAAATTCGCTGAAAAATGTCGCGATACTCCTCGGCGTTGGGAGGATTGATTTTCATTTTGTAGTGGACGCGGCGCAACTGGGCCGGGTCCATCAATTCTTCCGGCGGGAAGTTAGTGGCGAAAATAACCAATTGGTCGAATAACACGGCGAACTTTTTACCCGTGTGCAAAGTGAGATAATCGAGTTTTCGTTCGAGGGGATAAATCCATCGGTTGAGCAGCTCATGGGGGCGCACGCGCTGGCGACCGAAGTCGTCGATGACGAAAACCCCGCCGATGGCTTTCACCTGCAAAGGCGCCTCATAGTATTTGGAATGGGGATCGAACTGGAGATCAAGCATTTCCAGGGTCAATTCACCGCCTGTGAGGAGAAACGGCCTCCTGCAGCGCACCCAGCGCGGGTCGTGCTCCATTTGCGGCAAAAAGATCGGGTGACCGTTGCCGTTGCTTCCATCGGCGGACACGGGAAACGGCGTGTGCACGGATGGATCGAAGATCTTGATGATCTGCCCGTCGGCCTCGATGCAATAGGGCACATAGACCGGCTGCTCGAACGCGCCCGCCAACGCCTCAGCGATCGACGTCTTGCCGTTGCCGGCCGCCCCATAGATCAATATCGCCCGGCCGGAATTGGACGCGGGGCCGAGGCGCCGCGTAATATCATCGGAAAGCACGAGATGGGAGAGAGCTTTTCGTAATTTCTCTATGCTGATCACTTCGTTGGTAATCGTCTGTTTCTGCACTTGCACTTGATAGCTTTCAAGGGGAATGGGCGCTGGACCGATATATTCGCAAATCCGCAGCGCTTCACTGGCCCTTTCTTTACCCGCGTTGGTAAGAGCGTAGCGCATGACGTTGACGTTCTGTTCCGATGGGCCGCGAATTTCCACCAACGCCTCTTTTTTGGCGAACGTCAAAAGTTGCTCGATGACCCCGCGAGTGAGCTTGATCTGCTCCGACATCTCGGGAATCGTCTGTAAGGCCGAGATATACATGGTGCGGAGCAGGCAGTTCAGAAGAAAGTTGCCGTCCAGGCCGGTCTCCGCAACCGTTTTCGCAACCGCTGGCGGCTCTTGAAGAATCGCTTCGAGATCCTCGCGGCCTATGTATCCGAGCGCCACCAGGTTATCGCCCAGGCGGCCGCCGGCGGTCTTCTGCAGGTCGAGAACCTTCTTAAGTTGCGCTTCGTCGATGACGTTTTTCGCGAGTAGGAGTTCGCCTATCGCCATTAAATTTGCCCCCGTCTGGGAAAAAAGATATTTTTGTCGTGGTCTGTGTCCATATATCTGTTATAATCGTCACAAAACTACCTAATTATAAGTCATGGCGAAAACCTGTCAAGGAAATGATTTTAAAGATATCCGGGGCGCGGGGAGATCGATGATTGCGAATCGATTCCCAAGGGCTTGGATACTCGCTTTGGCACTGGCAGTTTTGGGCTGCAATACGGTCGACGACGCTCCTAGAAAGTCCAGCATGTCGGGGCTAATCGTCACACCCCCATCCTATTACAGCACCCCCAAAGGGAGATTTCTCGGCACAAAATATCGGGAGAATCTGGACCGGCTGGTAGAGGGTATCGTGCGCAATCCCACCACGTCCAAGCTTCAATTCGCCAATAACATCGCTTCGGTAGGCGGCATCGGTTTTTATTCCCACGGCGCGACGAAATCACCCGACGAGCGTTATTTGGAAGTTATCCTCGGCGTGCCGGAAGTATTCGAATACAAGGGTAACTACAGCGCCAAGGTGGACCATATCTTTTCTCTGTACGGGCGCGATCTGTTGGGGATCCTGGCCGGAGATCCGGGCATCGAGCGGGAAACGGAAGTAAGCGGCTACGGACTGAATTTTTCTTGGCGCAACGTCGGCTCCAAAGAGAGCGCTTCCGGGGTATTCTTGGAACGCACAGTCGTCTATTTCCCAAAGGAGAAGGTACGGGCGTTTCTGCGACAACAAATCAAGCAGAATGACTTGCTCGGCGACGCGACCATCTTTGCCGCCGAGCAAGACGGACCGATGAATCTGGTTTCTTACCGGGCGCAGGGGACAATATCGACTGCACGATCCACCACGGAGCAACCGGCAATAGCCGAGCCGGAGCCGGCCGCCGCAGTGTCCCCACAGCCGCTGATCGTCGAGACACCCCTGATTACGCAGGAGGGCGAACCATCGAGCCGGCAGCTATCAGGAACAAAGGATCAGGCGGCGCCAACGATGCCGCAAAGCGAAATGGTCGTCAGGGAGAAAGTGAACACCGCAACCGTCGCCTCCGCTGCGCAAAGGCCGCCTTCCGCGGCTACAAAACCTCCGGCAGCGGAGACCGCGCCGGTCAAGCAAGCCGCAGAGAAAAAAATCGCCGAGAAAGCCTTCATCGGAAAAACCGAAGCTAAAGCTCCGGAAGTGAAAACCGCACCGGCCGCTACGTGGAGCCCCGCCGGCAAGCCCGTGCCTTCTTCTAGTGCGCCCGTAGGGCGGAATCCTGAGCAAGAGCCCCCGGCTAAAACCGGGGCTCGAGTCGAAGGGTCGCAACCAAAGGATTCGGAAAACATTGCCGCCGAGCACGTCGCTTCGGCCCGAGTCAAACAAACGGACCCGGCGCCAGAAAAGAAAACCTCGGCCCGTCCGGTAGCGAAGAACCTGGAGGGGTTCGTGATTCAACTCGCGTTCACGGAAGCGGACGCGGCCCAGAACTGGGCCAAGACGCTGGAGCAGCGTGGCTACACGGTTTCGATCACTGAAGCGGGCCGCGACGCGTCCTTTCGGGTGCGCATGGGAAATTTTGCTTTGCGCGAGGAGGCCGACCGCCAACTTCGCTCGCTGCGCCAAGAGGGATTGTCCGGAATCGTTATCAACCTGCCGCAAGCTTACCGGCCTGAAGTTCGTTCGGCGCCGCCTACCGGCACGGACAAGCCGGTGGCAATTAGCCAGTGAGGGCGGCAATCCTTTCTAAGAAGACCTCGGCACAGCAAGAATCGTCAGCGCCCAGCAGTTAGGCGCGTAGATTCTTACCTTGGAAATGTTGAACAGAACGACTCCATGAAAATTTATCCCGCCAAGCATGCCCTGAGCTTCGCCGAAGGGGCGCAAAGTGACACTCCGTGTCATTTCGACCGAAGGGAGAAATCTTTCTTAGATCCCTCGCATTCGCTCGGGATGACGAGCCGACGGCACGTCACTTGGCGTCTTTGCGTCTTTGCGGGAGACATGGATTTTCCGATCTTCTCTTCGTTTCCGAATTTCAAATACTTTTGGCTAGTTTTTGTCTTAAGATCTCATTGACCTTCTGGGGGTTGGCTTTGCCTTGAGTGGCTTTCATGATCTGGCCGACGAGAAAACCGAAGACTTTCTCGTTGCCGGCTTGAAAGTCCGCGACCTGCTTGGGGTGAGCCGTCACTATTTGCTCAACGGCGCCTTCGATGCTTCCCGTATCGGAAAGCTGTTCAAGACCTTTCTCGGCGACGATTTCCTTCGGAGTGCGCTCCGAATCGAGCATCGCGTCGAAAACGGCTTTGGCGATCTTGCCGCTGATCTTGCCTCCGTCGATCAACTGCACCAGCTCCGCGATCTGCTGGGCGCGCACGGGCCAGCTCGTGATCGTGAGCCGCTCGTCCAACTTCCGTTCCTTCAGAACGCGAAAAAGATCGCCGGCGATCCAGTTGGCGACCGCTTTGGCATTGGCATGCGCTTTCACCGCGGTTTCAAAATAGTCGGCGATGTCTTTGCGACCGGTTAGAAGCTCCGCATCATAAGCCGGAAGCCCGTGCTCCGAAATGAAACGGCTCTTGCGCGCCGCAGGGAGTTCCGGTAGCGATGCGCGAATCTCTTCGATCCACTCCTCGTCGATCACCAATGGCAGCAGATCGGGATCGGGAAAGTAGCGGTAATCGTGGGCGGATTCCTTGGAGCGCATTGCGCGCGTCTCTTCGCGGTTCTCGTCCCACAGGCGGGTTTCTTGAATCAGCGTTCCGCCGTCGGTGAGGGTCTCGGTTTGCCGTCCGATCTCGTAGTCTAACGCCTTTTCCACCGCCTTGAAGGAGTTCAAGTTTTTGATCTCGATCTTGGTGCCTAGGGCAGCGCTGCCAGCGGGCCGAACCGAAACGTTGGCGTCGCAGCGAAAACTCCCCTCCTCCATGTTGCCATCGCAGATTTCCAGATACTGCAAAATCGCCCGGAGCGTTCGCAAATAGCTCCCCGCTTCTTCGGCGCTACACAGTTCCGGCTCGCTGACGATCTCCAAGAGCGGCACGCCGGCGCGGTTGAGATCCACCAGGCTCCAGTCGCCGTGAAGTTCGTGAATATTTTTCCCGGCGTCCTCTTCCATATGGATGCGCGTCAGGCGCACCCTCTTGATCGCGCCGTTGACGCCGATGTCGATGTAGCCGTCGACACAGACCGGCAGTTCGTATTGGCTGATCTGATAGCCCTTAGGAAGGTCGGGGTAAAAATAATTCTTGCGCGCCAGAATGCTCGATCGAGTAATTTTACAATGAGTGGCCAGGCCGGCGCGTATGGCGAACTCCACAACCCGCCTGTTCAATACCGGCAGGACGCCGGGAAACCCCGTGCAGACCGGACAGGTATTCTGATTGGGCTCGGCGCCGAATTTGCTCGAACAGCCGCAAAATATCTTTGAGTCGGTCAGTAGCTGGGCGTGGACCTCAAGGCCGATGACGGGTTCGTAGTTCATGAGCTTTCTCAAGTCGAGGATTGAGGATAGACGATCGAGGATCGAGACCCCACCACCCTTGTCCCCGCAATCTTCTTTCCATCCTCCATCCTCAAACCTCTATTCTCGGCTTTCTTCTGTGCCATTCCGTCGCCTGTTCGTAGGCATACGCCAAGCGCAGGATGGTCGCCTCGTCGAATTGCTTGCCGATGATTTGCAGGCCGATGGGCATGCCATCGCCATCGAAGCCGCAGGGCAACGACAGTGCCGGCAAGCCGGCGAGATTGACGGAGATGGTGTAGATATCGGACAAGTACATCTGCAACGGGTCCTGGGTTTTCTCGCCGATCTTGAACGCCGTGGTCGGCGCCGTCGGAGTTAGGATCGCGTCGCAGCGTTGGAAGGCTGCGTCGAAGTCTTGCTTGATCAATGCGCGCACCCGCTGAGCCTTGAGATAATAGGCGTCATAATAACCGGCGGAAAGAGCGTAGGTGCCGAGCATGATGCGGCGCTTGACCTCAGCGCCGAAACCTTCCTCGCGGCTGAGCATGTAGGTTTCCAGCAAATCTTTCCCGCCGGCGCGATGGCCGAAGCGCATGCCGTCGTAGCGCGCCAGATTCGAGCTTGCCTCTGCGGTCGCAACGATATAGTAGACGGCGACGGCGTATTCGGTATGCGGCAACGAGATCTCCTCGACGACGGCGCCGTTTTTCTCGAGCAACCGGATCGCATCATGAACCGCTTGTTCGACCTCAGGCGCTATTCCGGTGATGAAATACTCTTTGGGTACGCCCAGACGCAGTCCTTTGACATCGCCGGTGAGCGCATCGCTATAGCGTGGCACGGGACGATCAGCCGAGGTTGAATCGGCCGGATCGTGGCCGGCGATGGCTTCGAGCATGAGCGCACAGTCCCTGACATCTTTGGTCAATGGGCCGACCTGGTCCATCGACGACGCAAAAGCGATGACGCCGTAGCGGCTGACACAACCGTAGGTCGGCTTGAGCCCGACCACACCGCAACAGGCGGCGGGTTGGCGAATCGACCCGCCGGTGTCGGTGCCCAGAGCGGCGATGCACTGATCCGCCGCCACTGCCGCGGCGGAGCCGCCAGAAGATCCTCCCGGCACGCGTTCGAGGTTCCACGGATTGCGCGTGACGGCCAACGCCGAGTTTTCCGTGGACGAGCCCATCGCGAACTCGTCCATGTTGGCTTTGCCGACGATCACGGCGCCCCGCTCTTTTAGCTTTTTGACCGCGGTGCCGTCATACGGCGAGACAAAGTTGCCGAGAATCTTCGACCCGCAAGTCGTCAGCACGCCCTCGGTAACGAAAATATCTTTGAGCGCGATCGGAATCCCCAACAGCGGCGGTATATTGCCGCCTCGTTTTAGACGCTCATCGGCCTGCTTCGCTTGCTCGATCGCGGCATCGCGGCAGAGCGTGATAAATGCATGTATTTTGTCGTCGGTGTCGCCGATGCGTTGGAAGGCCGCCAGGGTCAGCTCTTGCGACGAGAGTTCGTGTTTTCGCAGCTTCTCACCGGCATCGTGAAGCGTAAGTGCGGCTGGATTCATTCGATGATCTTGGGAACCTTGAAGAAAGTTTGATCTTTGTCCGGCGCATTGGCCAATAGCGCCTCGGCGTTCGGATGATTGGTTACTTTGTCTTCGCGAAAGGCATTGACGACGTCGACGGCATGGGTGAAAGGTTCCACTCTGGAAGTGTCCAACTGGTTGAGCTTCTCCATGTATTGCAGGATGTTTCCCAGTTGTTCGGTTAGGCGCTCCTCTTCGTCCGGCGTTAAGCGCAAGCGCGCCAACGTCGCGACTTTTCGGACTTCTTCACGGGTCAATTTCATGGAATTTTTCTAACACAGGGAGAAGGGCAATGCCAATGCGATTTGGCGCGCATGCGCCAATCAAAATTAAAAGGAATTATTTGCAGTCGTACACCCTTTTAGCTAAGAATGGGGAACGATGAGAGGCGCCAGGTGCGATTAGCGGCGGAGTTGACTGAATCCGTTTCATTCTGCGCCATCGAAGAAGACGGGTATGCGCGCGGATTTAGCTGCATCGCCGGATTGGATGAGGTCGGGCGGGGACCGCTGGCGGGGCCGGTGGTGGCCGCCGCCGTGGTCCTGCCGCGGGGATTTTCCCATGACGGCATCAAGGACTCCAAGCTGCTGACCGCGAAGCAGCGCGAGACCTTGGCGCCGGTGATCAGATCGCAAGCGGAGAGTTGGGGAATTGGCGTGGTCGAGGTGGAAGAGATAGATAGGATCAATATTCTCAAGGCGAGTCTCTTGGCTATGGCCAAGGCGTTCGCTGCGCTGCGGCCACGCCCGGATTACCTGCTCATTGACGGCAATCAACGGATTCCGACGCAATGGCTGGAGAGTTCGAATCAGCCAAACAGTTCGATACCCCAGCAGAAAACCATCGTCAAAGGAGACCGGCTGTGCCTCTCCATCGCAGCCGCTTCGATCCTAGCGAAGGTGGCGCGCGATGAGATGATGATCGATCTCGATAGGCATTTTCCGGATTACGGCTTTGCCGGCCACAAGGGCTACGGCAGCGCCGCGCATCTCCAAGCGTTGCGCCGATTCGGGCCGTCGCCGGTACACCGCCGCAGCTTTAAACCGGTCCGCGATGTCTGCGGCGAACATGGGAACGACGAGATCGGTCATCTGTTCAAGGGGTGAGCGTGGACAACGCGAAACAGGTGCTCGGCAAAGAGGGCGAACGGATCGCGGAACAGTATCTCAAGCGGAAAGGTTATAAAGTAGTCGAGCGCAATTACCGCTGCGCTGCGGGAGAAGTTGACCTGATCGTCTTAGACCGGCGCGTGATCGTCTTCGTCGAGGTAAAAACCCGCACGGGTCACGGGTTCGGCACACCGCTGGAAGCGGTACAACCGAGAAAGCAACGAAAGATGATGCAAGCGGCGCAGTTTTTCTTGAGTCAAAAGAAGTTGCACCAACGCGACGCGCGCTTCGACGTCGTCGGTATTTCATGGCCTGCCCGCGAGCCGGTCATCGAACATGTCGAGAACGCCTTTGAACTATCCTAGCAAGCAGCTGAAAAAGACTCATATGCTTCGTTGCGCTCAATCGCCTCGCTACAACGTACTCGCTAAGTACGCCTCCGCTCGTCGATTTTTCGCACGCCTCGCCTCTGAGATCTTTTTGAGCAGCTTGCAAAGAGATTTTTGTCAGCGACCTGCTCGGGAATTAACATGTTAGATGTGAAACTTTTGCGCGACGATTTGCCGCGTGTGAAAGAGCGCATGGCGACGCGGGGGGCCGAGGTCGATTGGGACGGTTTCGTCTCCTTGGATCGTGAGCGGCGCGACGCGTTGGCGAACCTTGAGCGGCTCAAGGAAAAAAAGAACCGGCTCTCCGGCGAGATCGGCAAGCTTAAGAAGAGCGGCGGCGACGCGACGGCGCTCATGCGCGAGGTCGAAGAGGTGAGCGAAGCGATTCGTGACGGCGAGGGGCCGCTGGCGGAAATCGAGGCGCGGTTTGAGCGCTTCATGCTGAGTCTGCCGAATTTGCCGAACATCGACGTCGCCATCGGCAAGAGCGCCGCGGACAACCGAGAAATTCGCCGCTGGGGCGAGCCGCCCCAATTCGATTTCCCGGCGAAAAATCACTGGGAGATCGGCGAGGAGCTGAACATCCTTGATTTTGTCCGCGGCGCGAAGCTGGCCGGCGCGCGGTTTACATTGTATAAAGGCGCCGGCGCGCGCCTGGAGCGCGCGCTGATTAATTTCATGCTCGACCTGCATACCGGCGAGCGCGGCTACAAAGAGATGCTGCCGCCGGCGCTGGTCAACCGGGCCGCGCTAATCGGCACCGGACAATTGCCGAAGTTCGAAGATGACCTCTTTCGCATCGACAGCCCGGAATACTTCTTGATTCCGACGGCGGAAGTGCCGCTGACCAACGTTCACCGCGAAGAGATGCTCGAACGGGAAGATCTGCCGATCAAGTATGCCGCCTACACTCCCTGTTTTCGCCGCGAAGCGGGCTCTTACGGTCAAGACGTGCGCGGTCTGATCCGCCAGCACCAGTTCAATAAAGTGGAATTGGTCAAGCTCAGCGAACCGGAGACTTCTTATGATGAGTTGGAGAGCATGGTTCGGGACGCTGAAGAAATCCTCAAGCGGCTGGAACTCCCCCACCGCGTGATCGAACTGTGTACCGGCGACCTGGGATTCGCCTCGGCGAAGACCTACGACCTGGAAGTCTGGCTACCCGGCCAGAACATGTACCGAGAAATCAGCTCGTGCTCCAACTGCGAGGACTTTCAGGCGCGCCGCGCGCAGATCCGCTACCGCAAGGAAAAGAAAGGCCGGCCGCTATTCGTCCATACGCTCAACGGCTCCGGATTGGCGGTCGGCAGAACTCTCCTCGCCATACTGGAAAACTATCAGCAGAAAGACGGCGGCGTGGTGATTCCGGAAGTGTTGCGATCGTACATGGGCGGGCTGGAGCGAATTCGTTAGGATTGAGATTCAATGAAACTAAACGGCTTGAACCTTTTGAACGGAAGTGTCTTCAACCGAAAGTTTGTTTGATAACCATGGCTAAATTATTTCTCGCCACGCTGTGCGACGATGTCAGAGAAGAGAAGAGCGGTAAATTCAGCCTGATGGGAATTTTTGACCGCTTCATCGTTGCCGATTTTCGCGCGCCCCTACCCTCTTTTTGGCTCTTCGCGCAAATCGGCTTCGACGCCGAGGGCAGTCACTCGCTCACCGTGGAATTCAGGAGAGCTGAAGGCGAGGTCGTCCTCAAGGCGGAAACCTCCCATCAAGTCATCGGCAAGAACGCGGTGACGGGGCTTTGCCACGCCAACGTCAACCTGCGGCTGCAAAATTTGACGATCCCCGGCCCCGGCGCTTATGAATTCGCCATTCACAGCGACGGCCAGCATATCGGATCCCTGCCAGTCGAAGTGCTTCAGGCCCCGCCGCGTCTCGTGCAATGATCTCGGGATTTTCAGCCGTCCCTTATTCGCTGCGGTAAATCGTTCCGCCGCAACGAATTGCTCAAATTTCCTTAGCAATCATCCGTTTGCGCATTTCGCTCCACGGTTTTATCAACACCGCCGTCAGCGCCGCCGCGATGATGAGTAAAATCGCCATGCCCCAGACCACGGCATGATAGCTCTCCGTCCGATCATAAACGGCGCCGGCGGTTACCGGGCCGAGGACGCTGCCCCAGGTGTAGAACAGATTCATGTTGCCGCGGATGGTACCGAAAGATTTGCGCCCGAAGAAGTCTCCCACCGCCGCCCAGGTGATGGGCATCGACGCGTCGAGCACGCTATAAAGAGCGGTGAAGAACCAGCGCGCCCAGATGGAACGGCTCCAAAGCATCGGAATGACGGCGACGACGCCCAGAAGCATGCAACTCGCGATCAACTTCGCCTTGTTGACGAAGTCGGCGATCCAGCCGAGCAGAAAGTGAATCGGCAGATTGAAGATGGCAAAGCCCGCAAGTAGAACCGATGCCTCGGCCTGACTTAACCCCTTCCATACCATCATCGGAATAAAGTGAGTCGTGACCGTGGTGAACGCGGCGGAGCGCGCGGTCATGGAAAGAATGGCTCATGACAGAAAATTGTGAGTGTGGACCCATCCCCAGGGACGGAACACGCCCATCCATGGGCTGCATGCTTGGATGATTTTCAGCCGCATGTACTCCTTGTCCCGGTAGCCATAGGCGCGGCGGATGAGATTCTTGG
>JAUYJC010000575.1 GCA_030688735.1 Deltaproteobacteria bacterium | reverse complement strand
CAGCACTCTCGATAAACGGCTGGTACGCAAGCCCGCTTTGGGGGACCGCATCATTGCCGCCGCTCAGTGCGCCTGAGCTTTGAGATACCCGGTCGGTTTCATGAAAATACCCTTCGGCAACCGACGTTTGACGCCGAGGATGGTAGCAGTAGACGATAACCGGCGTTTCTTTGTCCGCGCTTTGGAGGAATTCTTGCACGTTGCCGTCGTGCAGGTGCAACGCGCCGGGAATATGTGCCGCGCGGTATGAACCGGGGTCACGGATATCGACAAAAGTGCAAGCGCGCTGATCGAGCTTCTGTTTGGCCTCGTGAATTTGAATTTGCGGGATATCCATGGTCGATACCTGAGTGATGCACAGCTTCTATCAAGCCCGCCGGCCTCTGTCCACAGAGAGAAATTTCCCAGCGCACCCGTATGCGACTACCCGCCCGGCTGCTATAATTCGGCGGCATGAAAATCTCGCCGCTGACGCTCTATTCGCTCGCCGCCGTTTTTGAAATCACCGGTTCGTCGGGCGCGGCCATGCTCGCTCCGTTCTTCATGAAAGCCCATGGCTATTCGATCACGCTCGCAAGCATTCCCCTGTTTGCCAACGGCATCGGCCGCGTCTGCTCCGATCTTGCCTCCGGGGTGCTCGCATCTTACTTCAGTTCCGGGGTTCTCATCGTCGCCGCGACGGTCAGCGCGATCCTGGTCAGCGCCGTCGCGATATTGTTCCTCGACTCCATCGCCGTTTTTCTCGCCGCCTTCGCCATCTTGGGCGTCGCCGAAGCCATGTTCGCACTTTCGATCCGCAAGATCGCCTTTGAGCAATCCGAACCCGGCCAGCAAGGCCGCGCCCAGGGCCAGGTCGCCGCCGCTTTAGGAATCGGTTTCTCTATCGGCCCGTTAATCGGCGGTTTCGTCGGCCAAGCGTTCGGGCCGCAGGCATTGTTCGCCCTGTATGCGCTGCCGCAAATCGCCGGGCTGATTTTGATTCTCCTCGGCGGCGCCCACCGCTCCCGCACACTCACTGGAGGGAACTCGATCGAGCTTTGGCGCGAAGGCAAGAAACTGCTCGGCCAACCTTGGTTTCTCGCTTCGGCCCTGGCCATCTTTCAATCGTTCGTCATGCTCGTTGGGGTAACCCGGATCGCGTTTCCATTTCTCGCCGTGAATCGGCGCGGATTCGGGCTGGACTGGGTCGGCACGATGATTTCGTTCTCGCGCGTGACCGACACTATCGGGAGGTACACTGGCGGCCGGCTTTGCGATCGAATCACCGCACCGCGGGTGATTTTACTCGGAGTCGCCATCGGCATCCCGATGTTTCTCGTCCTGCCGTACGGATTCGAACCTTTGACACTCGTTATCCCGCTGGCGATCATGACGATGGGTTTCGGTTATACCAACGTGAGCGCCACGACTTTCGCGCTGCAATCCGCCGGCGGCAACGCCAAGGCGCTGGCGCTGGGCTTGACGCGCGCGTCGACGTCGCTGGGTAACGGCTTGGGGCCGCTATTCGCCGGGGTGCTGGTGCAGACCTTCGGTTATGAAACAGGCTTTCACGCGATGGCCGCGTTCTCGGGCGTGGTCTTTCTGCTCGCGTGGTGGGGTCTTAAACGACGACCGACCGGAGCCGCATCCGACTCCAGTCGGTGATAATAGGTTAGTGGATTCTGTGGCGTCATTCCCGCGCATCCAGTAAGGGCGGGTTTAAAACCCGCCCCTACAAAAACCTGGATTCCGGGTCGCGCTAGCTATCGCCAGCTTGCCCGGAATGACGATTGGATTATCCAATAAACGCCGGTAACAACGAGCTAACGCAACCCTTTGTAATCTTCGCCGATTGCCAGATCTTTTAGATACGCGATGCTATCGTTGGCGTAGCCGACCTGCCCGGCCTTCTCCGCGCGCCACGCGTCGAGGTATTTAAGGATATCGTCCAGCGGCAGCACGTCGGCGTATTTCTGGTTCATGTCGAACAGGTTGATCGCGTGGCAAGCCTCGTGGCGGTCGAAGACACACTCTTCGGCAACAATCATACGCAGTCGATTGGTCGTGCCGTCGACCACGCTGGCGCGCACGCAACCGCTGGTGCTCTCGCCGCACGTAATTATGGTGTCGACGCCGAGAAAGTTTAGATGGCCGATCAGCGGTGTGCCCCAAAAGGCGCTGGGCGAAGTTTTCTTCAAAACCGTCTCTCCGGGAACGGGCTTCACCTGATCGACGATGTCGTAGCGGCGGCGGAAACGATCCAAGTCTTCCTTCGACATGGTGGCGCGCTTCTTGCCGTCGCGACGGAACGCCCAGGGCTCAACCGCCACGCCGTCCAAACCGGTGACGTGAATCACGGGGATGCCGACCTCGCGCGCCTTGGCGATCAGTTTCTGAATAGAAGGAAGCGCATTCCAACCGGCGAGACCGCAACTGCCGGGCCAAGTCTTGATCGCTTCGGTCACCGGCTCCGGCTTATCGCCGAACACCCAGCGATAAAGATCGATCAACAACAAGGCCGGCCGCTCGCCGAACCCAACCCGTCGATCCGCTTTGCCGACCAGCGTCGCCTTATCTTGTTCCGTCAGAAATTTTTCCCAAACTCGCTCTGCCATGGCGCACCTCCGAATTGAATTGATTGAAGATTTTACACCGCACTGCTTGAATCGTCAAGATTACGTAAAGATAGCCGAACGGCCAAGCTCACCGACAGTCGCCGATAACCCAAAAGCGCCGGTAGAGAATCCAGCGCTCAATAGCCAAAGCGCATCGGCCCCCACCGCGTGACTCGCGGCTGTTCGGTGGAGCGCATTGTTAGGCCACGTCCTCTACTCCACCGATACTGTGTAGCTCTTAACGAGACCGTCGGGTCCGATGACGAAGTTGGTGTTCTCTCTCCAGGTCATGTACTCGGGTACGTGACGCCCAATACTTATCGACCACCCCTTCCGTTCGCCGGACTTTATCGTCCGGTAAGTCCACAACCGCTCACCCGAAGCGAGCTGTGCCGTAGCGTCGGGCGGCCCTTTGCCTTGAGAAGGTCATCGGCGCTCTTCCCGACGAGCACTTCTGCACTTTCCGAGAGCCGCTGCGACACTGTCTGCTGATGGCCTGCGCATCCAATCAACGATACGCTCATGAGCAGGAAAATGACCTCTTGAGTGTTTTCATACCGATGTCGTAACTTTGGCGGCCTAACCTGGCGCTCATCGGTTGGCGGAGCGAAGCTGGAGCCAGGCCGTTTTGCCGCGCTTTGTTATGTTCTGTCGATCAGACACGCAACGCGCCCAGTGTCCTCAACCAAGAACACTCGTTCGAAATCATGCTCAATGCCAAGTTCGTTCGCGTCCTGACGGTAGCTGGCTGCGTCAGCGAGCCAGTACTGGTTCAGTAAGACGAGCCATTTCGGACCATTCCACGATTTCTTTGCCATGGTTGCTTGTTTGGCCAAGATGCGGTTACCTAATATAATCTGCGCGTTAACGCCGACGTATGCCGCCGAATCTCGGTTGTCTATGATGCCGAGAATTTTTTTGTATGGGTCCAATCGAGGAGGAATGGCTATGACTCTTACTTTTTCTCCGGCCACGTCGTAGCACCTCCGCCATCCTATCTTTACTCGCTGGTCGCCTGCGACGGCCTCTATGAGGCGTTCCATCTGTTTTCGAAACGTGCGCGGCTGTTTGATGGGACCATGTATGTGCAGAAGTAAAGCTAGATTAGGATGAAACCGCGACCGGAACTTCCTATCGAGTTCGTCGCAGAGGTCCATCGAGTAGCTGTCTTCAGTCAGTCGGTTCTTTACCCGACCTTTTTTGTCGTAGCTTACGGGTGTTAGTTGACTGACTTCGACAGCAATTCGAGCTCCGTCGATAATGAAGTAGTAATCTGGTGGCTCTTCGCCTGGGACCGCTTCGGCGCCTTGGCCCAAGAATTCAAGAAGGCAGTCCTTCACAAACTCCTCATCATTTCTCATCGTACGTTTTCTTCAGTCGCGACGAACATAACGAGGCTGTAGAAAAAGTCCTCGCCAACTAAAATTGGGAGTACCTCAATGGTCTCCCAACCTGAGATCATGCCTTATAATTCAAATGCGCCGGTTGTTTGTCTTGTAAATTTTTCACTTTGACTTTTTCTACAGGCTCAATGCCCGGCATCAGGGGCGCCGGCACCGCCAGCAAAGCAAAACCATGCTGATCGGTGTCCGCTGCATGCCGAAGTTAGACCCCACTGTCCTTTCTACTCATACCGATCATTCATCGCCTTGAGCACGTTAGCAAGTGCGTTGTAGTAGTCCTGAAAGATCACGAGGCTCCCAATGAGCGGCCCAAGACCGAACGCCAATGGAGGCTTTGTATGCTCTTTCCCCAAGTAGAGCGTGTATTTTTGCTTATCGATCTTCGAGTAAGAGCCCATGACACCAGACCAGTTCGGGTGAGTGAACTCACAGAGAGTGTCGTACATTTGCCTCATGCCTTCAAACTCCTTGTCCAAGCGGTCAACGGCAGTAAGCACGTTGTACGACTCCATTTTCGTGGTGCTGTCTTTGCTCCCAAGCATGCCTCTCATCAGGAACTCATCGAACGACGCCTCATCCGGCTTGTCGAGAAACTCTCTCGATCTCTGGTACAGCCAGTAAACCGTGGCTGTCGTTTCGACTACCGCGCGTGTCGCGATGAAGGCGGGAACTAGCCGATCGGTCTGATAAAGCTCAATCGCAACATCCGCGATATCACTGACGCGATGAATCAACACCCCCCGAAACGAGGTTGCCTTATACGGTAGCTTCGACTTGAGAGTAAATGAGCCCGCGTAAAGCTGCTTCGGCAGCGAAGCGCGGATGTTGGATGCCAGTTGCCCCGCGAGGGCAAGGCGTTCTTCATCGCTCAGCTTGGAAACGTCCACCGCGTCCATTAGCGTCTAACTATGAAGTGAGTCGGTCAGTCTATTTCCATCGACGCCTTCACGATAGTGGCCGATCTTATAATCATTTTCGTCCCTTAACAACGAAAATTCCTTCCCGGCAAACATTGAACGATTGTCAGCCTTTGCCGCGTTAAAGCCGGAAGCAAATGTCGCCGCGTTCTGCATCAGGATTCGGAACCCATGCTGTTCTAATCGTTCCAGCCGTTCGAGAAGTCAATTCATCCCACGGAAGCGCCGCGAAAGGTGGCTGCGGTCGGTTGGACCGGAGTTGTTACGCGGGCTCTCTGGATTGAACCTCGTCGGAGCTGGCCACTGCCGTCTTCTTGGGTGGACATGGCACCACCACACGCCCGCTGCGACGCTCCTTCTCCTTCAGATCGCGATAGATCGCGTCTAAATCATAGTTGAAGCGCTTAGCATAGGCGTCACGGCTCTTGCGCACCTCTTCGACAACGGGGTCTTTCCAAATCATGTCAGTCCTCCAGTAATTCTTCGGGCGTACAGATGATAACCGGGTCGTATCCTCGGGCACGGCAGACTTTCTCGATCCGACCGCGTAGTGCAGCGTTTGCCAAATGTTTACAGTTCCACGTCAGTAGGTAGTCAACCCTGTTCGTCACCGCGATGGCGATGTGTAGGGCGTCGACCTCCGCCTTCTCCGGCAATGGACCGATATGAACGAGATCTTTTGCCAGCGCAACGGCCTCCTCCGTGATCTCCAGGAGCGGCATATTTTCAATGGCGTTCAGACGTTGCCGCGCGGACTCCTGATCGCCTACGGCCGCTTCCTCAAGCACCGTCTGTGACACAAACAGCTCAAACCTCTCTCGATGATTCGCCCACCAGTCTTGGGTAATCTGCTGATGGCTTGCCACAATAAGATCGCGGCTCAATCGAGAGGTCAGATAACTGACGACAGAGGTCTCGAGGTAGACTTTCCAGCTCATACCGGAAGACTACAACTCATTGGGAGGGTTCGCAATTGTCCGCATCACGCTGGTGGTCACTCGCCACGGCCACACCTTAGCCCACTACGTTTCTTCCCCGCGGCAACATGACCTCATTCGAACGCGGCGCTTTGATTACGCCGGCGTGTCGGAGTATTTGGTTGCGGCTATGCCGCACTGGGACGTTCGTGGCCAAAACTTCGCGTTCTCTTCGGCGCTAGTTTCTGTTGCGACAATCGTTTTGAAAGCGATATAGTTACCGGAGGAAAAACCATGAAAAACTTAGGGACCATCGCTTTAACCGACATTATCCGCCCAATCTCTCGCCGGCGCCGGTGCATGTGCAACAAGCCGTTCGATTTTCCGCTTAGCGAAATGGGAGTTCACAGGCTGAGGCATCGCGCATCGAGACGTGCAGTGGTATGATCTTTTTCGTTCTAGCTCTTTTTGCCGGCCTTTTTTTAAACTCCGCGTCGATCGCGTCGGAAGTTCCAGCCCTTAACGCAACGGTCAACGATTTCGCCGGTATGATGCCCCAGGCGAGCGTGGAAGATCTTGGAGCACGCTTGGCGCGCTTTCGAACCGAGACCAGCCATCCGGTCGTCGTCGTTACCGTCAAAAGCCTCGACGGGGAAAGCATTGATAGTTTTGGCCGCCGGACTTTCAAAAGCCTGCCGTTCGCTAGCGCCGATTTGGAGAAAGCC
>JAUYJC010000572.1 GCA_030688735.1 Deltaproteobacteria bacterium | reverse complement strand
TCACCTATACGAGCCGCGAGAAGATTATTGACATTGGCCCCATCCAGGCCACCGCCGACACCCAGAAAACCATCCCGCTCTCACCTCTGTTGGGCGGATTGGTGTTAGCAGGTGGAATAGTGTTGGTGATAGTCGGAGCCAAGAAATCGTAGATCAACCTTCTGCCTATGATGAGCGGACGTCGCACCGAAGATAAGCGATGGCTCGAGTTATCCTAAGCTGGAGAGGAAGTGATTGATATGACCAATCTGGTTTGGACTCTACCGATCGCTCTCGTGGCGATATGGCTCGCAGTGCAGATCTTTCGGGGACGAATCTAAAAGAGAAAGATCTGGCGTCTCAAACGGCGACTACTCCATGTTGGATAACATTTTGTCGCAAATCCTAAATTTCCAGTCGATTCGGTAAAGACTGGGAGGAGCGATATTCAGTTTCGGTCGTCCGTACAAACGAGCGAGAAGCTTGCAACCATTATAATCGTCGTCATGATTTTGCTGCAGACGGACACATTGTCACTTGGCCTCATGGTCGGTCGTAGGTTTATTACGGCGGCGGCGAGCTTGAACCGCAAATCGGCTCACCTTAACAAACATAACCGGGACCGGCCCTAAAGGCGCCGGTCTTGGAAATAGGGAGGTGCTTATGCCTTTAGTTCAAATCATAGTGGCCCTGATCGTGGTGGGTGTTCTCCTCGGGCTGGTTAATCGCTATATACCGATGGCGGGATCGATCAAGTCGATCTTGAATGGCGTTGTGGTCATTGTCGTAGTTTTGTGGCTCCTGAATGTTTTTGGACTTTTCAGTTCCCTCTCCATGATCCATGTGGAGTATACCGGCGAGACGGAGTCGGGATGGGCTTCGAACCCCATCGGAAGTGTAACGGATAATCAGAGATCATAGAGTACAGGGTATGTTGTATTGGTCGCTGATGTTTCTTTTTGTTGCTTTAAGCGCCGCCCTGCTGGCCGTTGCGTTCATAGCGGCGGTCGCGCGAATAATGTTGCCGCCGCCCGATCCACACACTCGCGGGGACTGGGCGACTTATATTCCAACTGGGTTTAGACGTTTTCAAGTGAGATCTCTGGCGGCGGCTCGGAGCATTCGCAGCACCCGCTTAGGCAGACTGCGTTGGCGGAGAGGCATCCGTTACGTTGTAATTTGCACAACCGGCATTACTGTTGCTCTCGTTGGAGCCGGAGTCCATCACGTCTATTTTGACCGAACCGACCTGCCCGACATGGAACCATTCGCCCGCTTTGAGTTTCCTACCATCGGCACCATCTACGATGCCAACGGCCAACCGCTCATTGAGCTGGCAAAAGAGTACCGGCGGATCATCAAGTATGGGGACATCCCTCCCATTGTTCGTGATGCGATCCTCGCCACCGAAGACAAGAACTTCTTCTCGCATAGCGGTGTTGACTATTCCGTAGTTCCTCGCGTCCTGGGCAAAGTCAGGATTGGGCCTTTAGGGGCGAGCCTTATAGGGCTAGGACGGCAAGACAGAGCGCTCTTCCCGCACGGTGGATCGACGATCACGCAACAGCTCGTGCGCGGTCATTTTCTCCGAAACCTGACGGCTGAAGAAAACAGCAACCAGCTCCGGCATCATGGATTCTTGTCGAGCGCCCTGTCCTACGCGATCGGCGCTCGAAGCGTGAACAGACTGGCTCGGAAGTTGGAGGAGATTCGCCTATCGTTGTGGATCGAAAAAGAGATGCAGGAGCGGTTCGGATCGAAACGCCGCGCCAAGGAAGAAATCCTCGCCCGATACGCCAGCTTCATTTACATGGGAAACGGCCAGTACGGGTTTGCCACGGCGGCGGAATACTATTTCGGCCGGCCGCTCGCCACGTTCACCGCCGATGACGCCGATAAGGCGGCGCTGCTCGCAGGCATTGCCAAGTCGCCTCGTTACTACGCTCCCAGCGCGAAGGAAACCGAACGGGTCCTGCGCCGCAGAAATCAATCCTTGGCGCTTATGGTGGGGCGCGGTTTTATTTCTCAGGACAGGGCGAGTGCGGCTAAGCGGCGCCCGATTCGGGTGGTCGCGCCGCGCAAGGACAAGAAGCTCCAGGCGCCGGCGGTCCTTGGAACTTTACTTCAGGAACTCAAAGGCCGCGACGCCGACCTCGGCGTTGAGGACATCATGCAGGGGCGTATCCAGGTTTACTCTACGGTGGACGTCCGAGTGCAGCAAATTGCGGACTCAGCCCTGGAGCAGGGCCTCGATCTTTACGAGAAGCGACACCCGAGTGCCCAGGGATTAATTCAGGGTTCCGTCGTCGTGCTAAGGAACCGCGATGCGAGCATCCTCGCCGAGACGGGCGGTCGTCAATTCTACCAAGACCGCTCCGCCTCATACAGCGATTTTAACCGGGTCACCAAGTCGTTGCGGCAACCTGGTTCGACAATGAAACCCCTTGTCTACCTCGCTGCTTTTCGCCAGGGAACCTTTAATCTTGAGACCCTGGTTCCCGACGAACCGATCGGTGTTCCAGATGGACGGGGGCAGAATACGAAATGGATCTCAAACTACGATGATCAATTCAAAGGCATGATTCCGGTCCGCGAGGCGCTCGCGGAATCCAGAAACGCCGTCGCGGTTTGGATTACAGGACAGATTGGGATTGCCAGCGTCCTGCGAACTTCACGCAGTTTTGGGGTCCAGACACGGTTGCAGCCCTACCCCACCACGGCATTAGGCGCATCCGAAGTTAATTTGCTGGAGCTCGCCAATGCGTACCGTACCATGGCATCGGGGATTTCCGCCGAGCCGTATGTGATTCGGAAAATCGTCCGCGATTCGGGCGAGGTAGCCGAGGATGAGGAACATGGGCGATCTACGGTGGATGTCAACGACTCCGCGCTCGCGCTCATTCAAGAAGGCCTGCGCGGCGTCGTGCGCATGCCCACCGGTACGGCTCATTCGCTTGACGCCAGCGTTTTCCCAATCGCCATTATGGGCAAGACAGGGACGACTAATGAGTTCAGGGACGCGCTCTTTGTCGGTTCGACTTACGGTCCCGAAGGAATCACTGTCGCCGTCCGTATAGGCTTTGACGATAACCGTTCGCTCGGACCGAAAGAAACTGGCGGCAGGGTTGCGCTGCCGGTGTTCAAGGAAATCATGCTCAGAGTGTACCGCGGAAAATTAGTCGGACCCGTGCCGGAGTTCCCGGCGCAAATGGAACAGAGCATCAACGCCTATTTGGCAAGGGACTCGGTTGTGACCGGAGCATCCTTAAGTGCACTGATCCCTTCAAATCCACCGCCGCCGCTTTCGGTGCGCTTCGCGGATGGCGGCGAAGCGTCTCTAGGACGGCCGTAGAATCGGCTGGTCGGTTGGGCCATCGCGCTATTGCTCTTCGATGCCGTCCAATACAGGACGGCAATCCGTCGCGGGGCAGGCTAGATTTAAATCGAAAGCGAAAAAGATCTCTTATGAGTTTTCATCACCACAATAACCCGATCTTTGCGCAAGGATCCGAACACTGTAAGGAGACAAATATGTGGAACAAAGGTGAGATCAAAGGCAAAGGCAAACAAATCGAGGGAGCTATCAAGGACAAGGCCGGAAAATTGATCGGCAATCCCAACCTCGAAGCCGAAGGCAAGTCCGAACGCGTAACAGGTAAAGTTCAGCAGACATTCGGCAAGGCCCGCCGGAAATCCGCTGAAGCGGTAGTGACGGCGGCCAAAGCCATTGCCGGCAAACTATAGATCGGGAGTTACCTGGCTGGCTAGTGACAATGGCCGGTGGCAGAGAGAATAGTTTTTCAATCAACTCTCTGCCGCCAGGAAATGAACAGCAGATCTGAAATCCGAAAGCAGATGACACCGTGATTTATTCTTCATCGCCTTTTTCCTGCTTCGCCAAGTGGACGGCGCAAGCCACGGGCCATCCGGCTGCATTCATCATCGCCGCTTTGATCATCATAGTCTGGGGCGTCACAGGCCCGATATTCAAGTTCAGCGATACCTGGCAACTGGTCATAAATACCGGCACGACGATCGTCACTTTCCTGATGGTATTTCTGATTCAGAATACCCAGAATCGCGATAGCCACGCCGTCCAACTCAAACTCGACGAACTGATTCGCGCGGTGAGCGGCGCGCACAATGCCTTACTTGACCTCGAAAGCCTTGAAGCAGCAGACCTCGAGCGGTTTCGCGTGCGGTATGAAGAGCTGGCGCGCACTGCGCGCGAAGCGCTGGGGCGTGGCGAATTGGATACCGGCACCCCAGAAGTCAGGCCGGATTAGGTCATGCCGCTGCCTTAACCGGAATGCGCAATCTTGGCCGGAAGGCGAGTCATGTCAGATTCGCGTAGTTGCCTGAAAGTCTTAGGAATACAACGAGTTGGTTTGGGTTGCCTCGCTCAGATCGCCTGGGACGGTTGTGCATCCTTAGCCTCGCGATAATTCTTTTTGCGACCGTTCAGTATTAGACGGCAGTCGTTCCCGGTTCCGTGCACAATATACATCGAATAGCGTCTAACTAAACGAGAGGCATTCCAAGAAGGAGATCAAGATGAAGAGTATGAAAGTTATTCTATTGGCGATGGCGGTACTTCTACTGCCTAGATACGCCCATGCATTGGACCTGGGTTCTGTGCGCATCAGTTTTTTGGACGGCGATGTCCAGATGAGGACGACCGAGGCGGGTTACTGGGTCCCTGCTGCCGTCAACACGCCTCTGGATGAAGGGGACGAGCTTTGGGTGCCGGAGGGAGGAAGGATGGAGTTCCAGCTCAATACCGGGACCACGGTGAGGCTGGACCGGAATTCAGCGCTGCAGATACTGACCCTGGAGAGAACTTCTTCCCAGTTTTATCTCTCCGAGGGGCATATGTATGTGGATCACAATGCCCCGCGCGGCAACGTCATCCAGTTCGACACCCCGGTATCATCCCTGCGCGCCTATGACAGATCAGTCTTCAGAGTGGATGTCCCTGACCAATTTACCGACGTCTCGGTGTTCAGGGGTTCAGTGGACGCGGAAGGAAGGGACGGCAACACGCGGGTCAACGCGGGCAGGACCCTGACGCTTGGAGAGGGTAGAGAAGCGGAACTCGCGCCGATCGGACGGTCCGATGACTGGCAAGATTGGAATACGGAACGCGACCGGCGGTTCGCGTCACGAGGCGACAGTTATCGTTACCTTCCCGAAGAGCTGAGGGTCTACTCCAGCGATTTAGATCACAATGGAAGGTGGGTACAGGTTCCGGAATACGGTTACGTATGGACTCCTCGGTCGGTATCAACGGACTGGGCGCCTTACCAGACGGGAAGATGGATGTGGAGAGGCGGAGATTATATATGGGTAGGCTCTGAGCCCTGGGGATGGACACCTTATCATTACGGCCGGTGGGCCTTCGCCCGGCGTATCGGATGGTTTTGGGTCCCGCCGCCGCGGCGCGAAGTCTACTGGGGGCCGGGATATGTCGGCTGGGTCAGGACCGCTAATCACGTCGCGTGGGTGCCGCTGGCGCCGAGGGAAGTGTACTACGGCTATGGCAACTATGGCCCGCACAGCGTGGACATAAGAAACCGCAATAGAAGGGAGATCAACGTAACCAATATCACTTACAGGAATGTGAAAGTGAACAACAGCGTGACGGTCATCAATAATAATACTTTTGTGACCGGTCGGCGCGAAGCGGTCAATGTCAGGGGAAACCTGTTCTTGACCGAGAAGATAAACATCGGCAGGCCAGACATAAAACCAGAAAGGGCGAGTTTTGCGCCGGTGGTAAAGACTATCGAGGCCGCCAGGCTGCCGCCGCAACAAGTCAACAGGATAGCAGTGAAGGAACTGAAACAAGAAAGGCGGTTAGTCAGGGAGCAAAATCAGTCTGTGATCAACAGGGGTGAGCCGGTAAAAAAGTTGGCCGTAAAGACCGTGGAGCAACCCAAGACCCCAATTGAAAAATTGCAGGAGCGCAAACAGAGGGGCACGAGCGCAGCACCAGGAGAAAGCCCCAGAGTCAAGGCTACGGAAAAGCCCGCAAGCCCCACCGAACCGTCTGAGACAAAGGAAACAAAGGGCCGCAGGCAGGCAAGCCCCGAGCAGGCGGTGAAGCAACCGGAGATCGCTCGCGAAAAGGCCCAAGAACGGCGCCAGCGACAGCTAGAAAAGGATAAGAGCGCAGCGCCAGTGGAAAGCCCCAGGGTGAAGGCTGAGGAAAGGGACGAAAAGCGGGTAAAACGCGAAGGCAAGCAAAGGCAAGAAGTCCCTGACTCAAAGCCTGAATCTAACTTGGAACGAAAAGACAGAAAAGCCGTAGAGGCTAAAGAAAAGTCCGCAGGCTCGATCAAAGCTGCCGAGACAATCGAGAGAAAAGCCGGCAGACAAGTAGGCACTGACCAAAAGGAAAAGCCGGTCGCGGGTCCGGCCAAGGCATCTGAGGCAAGGGGTGAAACAAAAGGCGGCAAGCAGACTGTGGCAGAAAAGAAGGAATCAAGGGAAGAAAAGAAGGCCAAGAAAGAGAAACTCGACAGCAGGGGAAAATCCACTGAAACTAAAGAAGACAAGATCGAGAGTAGATAAATTCCACGATCTTATGACACTAGCTGGCGGCAGAGAGAAAAGTTTTTCAATCATCTCTCTGCCGTCCGGCAATAAACCAATGAGCTGAAGCCCGGAGGCAGATGACACCGTGATTTATTCTTCATCGCCTTTTTCCCGCTTCGCCAAATGGACGGCGCGAGCCACCGGCCATCCGGCGGCATTCATGATCGCTGCTTCGATCATCGTGGTCTGGGGGATCACAGGCCCGATATTTCAGTACAGCGATACCTGGCAGTTGGTCATCAATACCGGCACGACGATCGTCACATTCCTGATGGTTTTTTTGATTCAGAATACGCAGAACCGTGATAGCCACGCCGTCCAACTCAAACTCGACGAACTGATTCGCGCGGCGAGCGGTGCGCACAATGCCTTGCTCGACCTCGAAGAGATTGAAGAAGCAGACCTCGAGCGGTTTCGCGCGCGATATGAAGAGCTCGCGCGCACTGCACGCGAAGCGTTGCGTCGTGGGGAATTGGATACCGGCACGCCGGAAGTGAGGCCGGATTAGATCATGTCGTTGCCTTAACCGCGTTGGGGAATCTTGGCCAGACAGCGAATCATGTCAGATCTGCGTAAGTACCTAACACTCTTAGGAATACAAAGGATTGGTTTGGATTATCTCTCTCAGATCGCCTCGCGATAATTTTCTTTGAGACTATCCACTATTAGACAGCAATCGTTCCCGGTGCGATTTACGATATGTGCATCGAACAGCGTTTATCTAAACACGACGGCACGCGTTAGAGCGTCAGAATCAGGATAAGGTGGCACCGGGGAGACATGATTGCTGCTCATAAAGTTAAGCTGTTGGGTTTTTCCCCCAGTGAAATGGCCGGCAAAACCGTCGGAGAACTTGGTCCGTTCAAGGACATCGAGTCGAACAAGGGCACGCTGAGCGAATACAAAGGTGCGGCCATGTCCGCTATGAAGAGCACCTACGGGGGGAGGGGATGAGCCGAGCCACTCCACAAATGCGGAATTTCGCCAAGCGCCTCATTGCCGATGAGGCAAGGGGATATAAACTTTCCGCGACAAAAACTTCAGCGGATTTTAACGTCTGCGAGAAGTTGCGCCCGAATCTAGAGACATTCATGGGAAACGCCGGTTATCGCGCGCTCCTTTCGCGCGCGCTCGCGCTGGCCAAAGCGGAAGTTCCCTCGCTGCGCGCGGTCCATGTGAATGCGGACGGAACTTTAGAAGGGGTGGAGGAACATCGCGCGCAACTCGACCCGGATGAATTGTTCGAGGGTAGAGTTATTCTGCTCGCCCAGTTGCTCGGGTTGCTGGTGGCCTTCATCGGCGAAAATTTAACCTTGCGCCTAGTGCGCGAGGTCTGGCCGAAAGCTTCGCTTGACAATTTAGGTTTCGGCAACGGAGGTAAAAAATGAAAAAAGAAAATAAGCGGGCCAAACTCACATTGCCGGAAAAAGCCGTGAGCAAACCCGCTAAAGTGACGATCCATCAACTTCCGTCCGGCGTGCGTGGACTCGACGAAATCCTCGGCGGCGGCATCCCGGAATTTTCCTTCAACATCATCGGCGGCACGCCCGGTTGCGGCAAAACCACGATGGCGCATCAAATCGCTTTCGCCAATGCGACGCCGAAGAAACCGGCGCTTTATTTCACCGTTATCGGTGAACCCGTCATAAAGATGCTGCGCTATCAGCAACAGTTTCCTTTCTTCGACGAATCCAAGCTGGGGAAAGACATCCGGTTTTTTAATCTGTCCGACGTGGTGCTGGAGAAGGATTTAAACGCAGTGCTGGAGGAAATTATCAAGCAGGTCACGGCGGTCAACCCGGGCATCGTCGTGGTGGATTCCTTTCGCACCGTGGCGCGCAAAGCGGGCAATGATGTGGGTGAAGTGGAGATGCAATCGTTCATCCACCGCCTCGCGCAGTTTCTGACCAGTTGGGAGGCCACGACTTTTCTGGTCGGTGAATATGCCGAGGATGAGATCCGCGACAATCCGCTGTTCACTATGGTGGATGGCATCTTTTGGCTCTCGCAGGTGGCGGAGCGGAATTCCGTGGTGCGGAAATTGCGAATTATGAAACTGCGCGGGCAGGCATCGGTGCCGGGGATGCATACCGTCCGCATCAGCGACCGCGGGTTGCAAGCCTTCTCGCGCACGCTGGGATTGGGCGGCAAAAGAAAGCAATCGTCCCGGCGCCGGCGTCTTTCCGTCGGCATTCCCGAGTTGGACAAGATGTTGGGCGGAGGCATTCTTGAAGGCGACAGTCTCCTGGTGGCCGGGCCTTCGGGAACGGGCAAATCGGCTTTGGCCACGCAATTTATCGCCGAAGGACTTCGCCGCGGGGAAGCGGGAATCATGGCGATCTTCGAAGAACGCCCGGAAGGCTACACGCAGCGGGCGGGCACTTTCGGTCTGAATCTAAAAACGGCGCAACAAAATGGAAAACTCGAAACCCTTTACCTTCGTCCGCTCGACCTTTCGGTGGATGAAACGATGCAAGAGATTTTCGATGCCATCGGTAGGGTCGGCGCAAAACGACTGGTGATCGATTCGCTGGTCGGTTTTGAAATGGCGCTGGCGCCCAGTTTCCGCGCCGACTTTCGCGAGTCGCTCTACCGAATGATCGGGGCGTTGACCGGAGCCGGCATCACGATTCTCAGCACGGTCGAAGTGGAGGATAGATTTACCGAGCTGGCGTTCAGTCACTACGCGATTTCGTTTCTCACCGATGACATCATCCGGATGCGTTATGTGGAGATCGATGGCCAGCTTCGGAAGGTGATGGTCGTCGTCAAAATGCGCGGCGGCAATCATAGCAAAGACATCCGCGAATATGTCATCACGAACAAGGGCGTGGCGGTCATCCACCCGCGGCGCACGGACTACCACGCGCTGATTACAGGAATTCCTCAGCAAACCGGCCCGCGCAAGGCGCAGGATTTCGAAATAGCGCCGGAACCGAAGGCGACGAAGTAGAGGGAATTTATGGGGGCGAAACCAACACCAGGGACAGGGAACCAGCCACCCGACTTGTCGAGACTCGGTCGCGCCATCACCGAGCACGCGCCGTTGCCGATGGCCACGGTCGAGGGAGCCAGCCACATCGTGCGCTACGTCAATCCCGCCTTTTGCCGCCTGATCGATAGATCCAAGGACCAACTGGTGGGAAAATCGTTCTGCGAAATGCTGCCGGAGAAGGTCGAATGTGTGACGCTGCTCGACCGCGTTTTTCGCACCGGAAAGCCCGAAAGCCACACGGAACCGGAACATTCTGAGCCGCATCCTGTCTTCTGGTCTTATACGGCGTGGCCGGTCATTGGAAATGAACGCCCCGTGGGAGCCATTATTCAAGTGACCGAGAGCGCGGAGTTCCATGAAAAGACGCTCGCCATGAACGAGGCGTTGATACTCGGATCGGTGCGCCAGCATGAACTCACCGAAGCCGCTGATTCATCGAACACCCGATTGCAGGAGGAAATCAGCGAGCGCAAGCGAACCGAAGCCCAACTAAGAGTCTCAATCAAAGAAAAGCTATCACTGACCGAGCGTCTGTCACTTGCGACCGCGGTTGCCAAAGTGGGGGTGTGGGAATGGGACCTGGCCAGCAATACGCTGACATGGGACGCCACGATGTTTGACATCTATGGTTTCCCGCCTGTGGTTCCGATGCCGTATGAGAGATGGTCTGCGGCGGTTCATCCCGAGGATCTGCCGGCAGTCGAATCCAGCTCGCAGAGAGCGATCGACGAAAAGGGTCAGGACTCTGCGGAATACCGCATCATCCTACCGGATGGCTCGGTAAGGAATGTGTCTAAGATCGAGAGAGTGGTTCTCGATGAGCGCGGGAACGTGAGTCGGGTGATCGGTGTCAGCATGGACGTCACCGAACGCAAAGAGGCGGAGACCGAACTGCGAACGGCCAAAGACGCCGCTGAGGCCGCAAACCGGGCAAAGAGCGAGTTCCTGGCGAATATGAGTCACGAGATTCGGACGCCGATGAATGGTGTCATCGGTATGACCGATCTCCTACTGGAAACCAAACTCACGTCCAAACAGCGGGAGTATTTGGGGATGGTCAAATCGTCGGCCAATGCTCTGCTGACCGTCATCAACGACATTCTCGACTTCTCCAGGATAGAGGCGGGTAAATTCGAACTCGAGCCGATCGACTTCAACGCCCGCGATGCCATCGGAGACACGGCGAACACCGTTGCGTTGAGGGCTCACGAGAAAGGCCTCGAACTGATCGTGGATATCGATGCGGCCGTACCGCACACGTTGCGAGGCGACCCCGGACGCCTGTGCCAGATTCTGGTCAATCTGCTCGGGAACGCCATCAAGTTTACCCACCACGGCGAGGTAATTCTTCGCGTGACGACGGAGGCGGCGACAATGCAAGACCTCGTGCTGCACTTTTCGATCACGGACACGGGTGTCGGCATCCCGTTGGACCGTCAAAAAAGCGTGTTCGCGGCTTTCACACAGGCCGACGCCTCCATGGCGCGCACGTATGGCGGCACCGGACTTGGCCTGACCATCTCATCACAACTTGTGGAGCTGATGGGCGGGCGCATCTGGGTGGAGAGTGAAGTCGGCAGGGGAAGCACCTTCCATTTCACCGCGAGTTTCGCGTTGGTGAAAGCCCCCGCCGCCGCGGCGCCGGATCCTGACGCGGTCGATCTGCGAGACCTGCACGTCCTTATCGTCGATGACAACTCCACGAACCGGCGTGTTCTCGAAAAGATGTTCATCGGTTGGCGCATGGTCCCCACGCTGGCGGCAAGCGTGCCCGAAGCGCTCGCCGCGCTGCGCGGGGCGCAGGAATCAGGAAGGCGCTTCGATCTGGTGTTGACCGATTTCCAGATGCCCGATGCGGATGGCTTTATCCTGGCAGAGACCATCAAGAAGGATCCGGTCATCGCAGGCGCAACCGTCGTGATGCTCACCTCGGCTAGCCAACCCGGTGATGCCGCCCGGTGTCGGGAGTTAGGCATCGCCGCCTACCTCCCCAAACCCATCAAGCCCTTGGAACTACGCAGCGCTATCCTGTTGGCATTGGGTGCCCGGTCTGCCGAACGGGATCGGCTGGCGCTGGTCACGCGCCACTCCCTGCGGGAAGGGCGCGAAACCGGGCGCATTCTTCTCGTTGAGAACAACAGCATCAACCAGTTGGTGGCCAGGCGTCTGCTGGAGAGGCGCGGGCACACGGTTGTGGTGGCGAACAACGGGCGGGATGCGCTCGCGATTTTGGATGAAGCGGCGTTTGTCGGGTTCGGCTGTCTGCTCATGGACATCCAGATGCCGGAGATGGACGGTCTCGAGTGTACCGCCATCATTCGCGACAAAGAGAAGATGACTGGGTCTCATCTTCCGATCATCGCAATTACCGCATATGCGATGCAAGGAGATGAGGCACGCTGCCTGGCGGCGGGGATGGACGCGTATCTGTCGAAGCCCTTTAAACCGGTCGAGTTCTTCGATCTCATTGAGCGTTATCTCGGTGTTTAGAGCGTCCCTATTTCTCGCGTTGCGTCGTGGAGAATTGGATACCGGCACCCCTGAACTCAAACCGGATTAGATCACCGGGCTTCCTTAAAGGCAGTTCCGCGTGACTCTCTTGCGCCATGATCTATTCGACTTTTTGGTCGAGAGTTTCGACGCTTTTAACGACCCACCCTTTCATTTCCCTCCGAGACAGCCTCAAGAACCTATCGCAAACACAGCCTTTTTCACACCACAAGTTCTGGCACACAACGTGCTCTTACAGAGTTAAGCATAGACAACCCAAATAAAGGAGAGACTATGGATACTATACTGATCGTTATTCTTGTGCTGTTTTTGGTCGGTGGTGGGGGCTGGGGATATTCTCGTTGGCGCCGATAGCGCCCGCGGGCCATTGACTTGCCCGCGAACTCGCCCACTTGGAACACAAAACCGATCTGAAAGGGCCCACAGACATGCCCTGGAGGACCTGGTGAAATTTGAATCGCGTGGGTTTCATGGCCAGCAGCTCGCTGCGAAAACTCTTTTCGCCAGAGTCTTCGATAGCCCGCTGCTGGCGGCGGGAGAGTTCATGGATCCGGCCCTCGGGGGCGGCCAAGCTCGTAACGCAACCCGGTTGCGTATAAATCACGCCGCAACAAACCGCGATGAAAGAGTAGGAGAATTTATGACGAAGCAAATCGAAATCCACGGTCAGCGCGTCCAAGTCTATAGTTTGGACGGCGGCTGTACCTGGTCAAGCAGCCCGCAATCGATCGTTGCTTATGGGCAAAGGAAAAAAATGTTGCGTTTGGAATTACAACAGAGGTTTGAACGTATAGACGGGATGCAGGATCCCGATACGAATAACATCGGTGAATTTGCGATTCCAAGGAGCCGCATCGGGCGGTAAGACAACAACTGACGCCTCTCGCCTGCGCTTTCTCTGAGTACGTTATGGGCATCTGGCTCAATAGTAAATCCGATCACGCGAAAGAAAGGAGAAACTGACATGAACAATATTATCTACATTGTTGGTCTTGTGGTGGTAGTGCTCTTCGTTGCCGGCTATTTAGGACTGAGGTAGCCCGGAGCATTTCGAGGGACTTTCCGATATTTTGTTAAAATCTGTGTCATACTGGACCGCGCGTGGCACAATCGCAAGCTGCGAGCCGAACCGGAGCGGGATTTCATTTTCGCGGATTCACAAAGCACAGTCGAGGAGGATTTGGTCATGACGATTTCCACAAATAAAGACGTGATTGCCGGGGAAGACCTTACCGCTCAAGGAGAAAAAACACTTCACACGGACGACATCGCCGGCGCGGCGAAGCCGGATCCCAAAGAATTCATCGAGGCGAAACAAGACAATGGCGACGATACCGCTAAACTAAAACCGCTTTTTGCCGAGGGTGTAGACCGGGATTTTCGTGATCGATGGCGCGATATTCAGTCGGGATTCGTTGACGAGCCGCGCTTGGCCGTGGAACAGGCGGATCAACTGGTGGCGCAGTTGATGCAGAGGTTGGCGCAAAGCTTTTCGGAGCAGCGAAGCAACCTCGAGAAACAGTGGGAAGCGTCCGAGAAAGTTTCCACTGAGGAGCTGCGGGTAGGATTCACCCGATATCGCTCCTTTTTTGAGCGTCTCCTTTCTATCTAACGGGGCGTCTGCGGCATTTTTGAGATGGCTGTTGGGTATTGGAGCCTTGGCCATCCCCGGCGTAGGCCCATTTATAGCTGCGGGTCCGATCATGGCCGCTCTAGCCGGTGCGGGTGTGGGTGCCGCTGTCGGCGGGCTAACCGGGGCGCTAGTGGGTATGGGCATCCCTGAGTACGAGGCTAAACGGTACGAGGGAAAAATCAAAGCGGGGAGCATTCTGATTTCGGTCCACTCGGAAAATGGCGATGAGGTAAAGCGCGCAAAGGAGATTTTTGAACGGGCCGGCGCGCACGACATTTCGTATACCGAAGAAGAAAGCGTCCCCAAGAAGGAAGAAAGGCGCGTTTGACCGCGCTTGTTGCGGGTCCGCCGGACTGGATGGGCGGACTCGCAACTTTTTTAGGAGGACTTATGAAATTTTTATCGAAGATCATACAAAACGAGACGGGCGCGATGGGTTGGATCCTGCTTTGGGCGATCGGTGTTCCCATACCGATATTACTCGTGTTGTTCATGGTGCGCGGTTGCACATAATCAGAAATTTCCCGCGTTGATCGC
>JAUYJC010000565.1 GCA_030688735.1 Deltaproteobacteria bacterium | reverse complement strand
TAGATCCAATCGCTCCCAATCTCCCTCACCGAGCCCCTTTACATAGCGCAGCCCCATGCGCACGGCGAAATCGCCGGCGCTTTGCCCGCAAGGTTCTAGCGTGCATTGCCATGAACTGCTCTGCGCGTCGATAGGATTCACAACGACTTGATGGCGCTTGGCGTCTTCGACGATGGTCGCCGGCGCGTAAAATCCCATCGGCTGGGCATTGAGCAGCGAGCAGGCAAACTCGGTGGGATAGTGGCACTTGAGCCACGCCGTAGCGTATGCGATGAGCGCAAAGCTTGCCGCGTGGCTCTCAGGGAACCCATACTCGCCGAAACCGCGGATCTGCTCGAAGACCCGCTCGGCAAACTCCGGCGCGATTCCCTTCGCCTGCATACGCGTGATCAGCCGCTCGCGGTGGCGCTCCATCCGGCCGGTGCGATGCCACGCCGCCATGTCGCGCCTGAGCTGGTCGGCCTCTCCCGGTGTGTAGTCAGCGGCGACTACGGCGAGACGCATCACCTGCTCTTGAAACAGCGGCACGCCGAGGGTTTTCTCCAACACGGGCTGTAAGGACGGATGCGGATATTCCACCGGCTCCTTGCCCTGGCGCCGGCGCAAGTAGGGGTGAACCATGCCGCCGGTGATCGGGCCTGGGCGGACAATGCTGATTTCGATCACCAGGTCGTAAAAATTGCGCGGCCGAAGGCGCGGTAGCATCGCCATCTGCGCGCGGCTTTCGATCTGAAACACGCCCACCGTGTCGCTACGGCAAATCATGTCGAAGGTCGCGTCATCCTCGGGTGGGATCGTCGCCATGGACAGTTCGACGCCGCGATGCTCGCGCAAAAGCCTAAAGCAGAGATCGAGCTGGGTCAGTCCGCCCAAACCCAGCAGATCGACCTTAAAAAGCCCCAGCTCTTCTATATCTTCTTTGTCCCACTGGATCACCGTGCGCTCCGGCATGGTGGCGTTTTCGATCGGCACCAGATCGTGCACCGGCTCGTGGCCGAGGAGAAAACCGCCGGGATGAATCGATAGATGGCGAGGAAAGTCGAGAATCTCGTTCGTCAACTCCAGTAAATGGCCGTGCAAGCCCTGCGACGAATCGATGCCCAGTTGCTCAAGCATTTCCGCCTGGACGGTCTCATAAGAAGAGAGAAACTTGGCCGCGCGATCCAGCGCGGTCTCGGAGAGTCCTAATGCCTTGCCGACGTCGCGCAGCGCCGAGCGCGAGCGGTAGCGCACGATATTGGCCACCATAGCCGCATGGTCGCGCCCGTATTTTTCGTAGACATGCTGGATCACTTCTTCGCGCCGGTCATGCTCGATGTCGAGATCGATGTCAGGCGGCTCGGCCCGCTCTTTCGAGATGAAACGCTCGAAGAGCAGCCCCATGCGCACGGGATCGACGGCGGTGACACCGAGGCAATAACAAACGGCCGAGTTCGCCGCCGAGCCCCGCCCCTGGCAGAGAATGCCGTTGGCGCGGCAAAACTCGACGATCTCCCACATGGTCAAAAAGTAACCGGGATAGTCGAGGGCTTCGATGACTTCGAGCTCTTTATCCAACTGCCCGACAACGTTGTTTGGGATCTCATTCCCGTAGCGCGACCGAGCACCGATAAAAGTTAGCCGGCGCAGCCACGCCGCCGAGGTCGTGCCGTCCGGCAAATTCTCTGACGGATAGCGATAGCGAATTTCATCCAGGGAAAACGAGCAGCGCTCGGCGATCTCCAAGGTACGCTCAAACGCCGCCGGATCGTCGGCAAAAAGCCGGGCAAACGCATAGGGCGTTTTGAGATCATGCTCGGCATTCGGCTTGAGCCTTCGGCCGCAGGAAGCGACGGGGACGCCGTGGCGAATGGCTGTTAGAATGTCCTGCAACGGGCGGCGCGCAGGAGTGTGGTATAGCACCTCGTTCGCCGCCACCAATGGAAACCCGTAGCGCCTGGCGCATTCGCGCATTCGCGTCTCTTGCGCGACTTCCTCCTCGCGCCGGTGGCGCGTCAGCAGCCCGTAGAGTCTATCACCGAAAGCGTCGCGTAGCTCGCCGGCGACTTCGTCCGGAGCCGCTCCCCCGCTAACTAAGCCCATCTCCGTTCGAAGTCGATTCTTCTTTCCGTCATTCCCGCGCAGGCGGGAATCCAGGTTCTGTGCCATTGCCCCGCCTCCCTGGATGCCCGCTTTCGCGGGCATGACAGACTGCTTCTCACCTTCTCGGTGAAGCATCGAATCAGAGCGCAAGTTTTGCTCGCCACCCCAGAGCGCGATCATACCAGATGCATGCCGGCAGACCTCTTCCCAATTGACAGCGCTCTCCCCTTTCTCCGAACGCAGGCGACCGGTCGTCAATAACCGGCAAAGATTCGCGTAGCCGCCGCGGTCCTGGGCAAGAAGAACGATCGTCGAACCGTCGGCCACGCTCACCTGCGAGCCGACAATGAGCTTCAGCCCCACTGCGCGCGCCTTCACATGCGCCCGCACAATACCATACACGCCGTCGCGGTCCGTCAGCGCCAACCCCGATAGACCGAGCCGATGCGATTCCTCTACTAGCTCGTCAGGATGGCTCGCACCTTCGAGAAAAGAAAAATTACTCTTGCACCAGAGGGGAACGTAGGACGACATTGAGAATTCAGATTAGCAAAAATCCGGCTGGAAGGTAGGAGGCGGTGACCCGTTTGGGGTCAAGTTTGGGGTCAAAGTTTGGGGTCATCAAAGTTTGGAGTCAGGCAAACCTTTTCGACCTTTTTTGCCGTCGTCCCTTCCTCAAGCTATCGCGAAGCGTTTCCACGACACCGCGCAACTCGGGTTTTCGCGCCAACTCCTCTGCCAGTTTTCCTAGACCTCTACTCAACACCGCTGACTCTTGCTGTAACTCCTTCGCTAGCGCGCGATTTGTCAACCCGCTCAACTCTCTACCCAACCAGGCCATGACACGCCTTATTCGCACAATCTCTCTTCCGCGGCCACGGTGCAACACGGCAGCAGCCGGCAAACCGAACTGTTTGCAGACGCGGTCTCTTATCTCGGCCCAGCTTATCTCTACGACCTGTCGTTCTTCGCTCTCCGGCTCCCATTGTTCTACTCTTTCGACAAACCCATCGTCACCCAAGTATCGCTGGTCTACGACCTGGTACAATTCATCGCGATGCCCATCCGTGATCCCGTCCAACACAAAGCGGCGATACCCGGCAATCGCCTGCGCGCGGCTTTTTCCCCATTGCGGCAACACCTCATCTACCGCGATCCAGTTCTTCCCGTCGCCCGTCAAGTACGCACCATGACTGCTCCAAGCGTATTCGCCGGGATCGCCGACAATTTCGCTCCGCACTGGATTGAGATGCAGATATCTTATCAACTCCAAAAGATAACTCTCTTTGTCGCACAAAATCGCTTTGTATCGGCCCTGAAATAAATGCCCCGTCTTTTTGTACCGCCGGTTCCAGTAACGCGTGAAGCGAAACAAATTGTTTTGCATCACCTTCGAAAGCGGTGTCTGGCCGATCTCAATCAGATGATGAACGTGATTGCCCATGAGCACATAGGCGTACAGTCGGTAGCCGAATCGC
>JAUYJC010000562.1 GCA_030688735.1 Deltaproteobacteria bacterium | reverse complement strand
GTGCCGGAATTGATCGCCGCTATCCAAGAGTATCTGGAAAATCATAATCAGAATCCCCACATCTTCACGTGGACTGCGTCCGTGGAGCAGATTTTGATCAAAGTCGCCAAATGTAAAGAAGCGTTGGGTACACTACACTAGGTATTTCCTTTTCAATACCGCGACTAACCAGCCCCCAGGGCTCGCGTAACATGTCTTTCGATCTAACCACGGCTTCGGTGGGCGTCGCGCTTTTGTTCGCGGCGTTTGTCAAGGGAACGTCGGGCATGGGCTTTCCGCTGATCGCGACACCTATGGTGGCGCTCCTATTGGATATCCGCGTCGCGATTACGATTCTCATCATCCCCAACATCATCATGGACGTAGCGCAGGTTTTTCGCGACGGGTTTCCCACCGCCGCGCTGCGGCGCTTCGGCTGGTTCTTTGTGCTGACGATCGCGGGCGTCTTCTTGGGAACCAAAGTGCTCGTGACACTCCCGCTATGGGTGCTCAATCTAGGCCTTGGAATCATGGTATTCGTGTTCGTGGTTTCCAATTGGCTTCGTTTCGAGTTTACGATCTCGCCGCGCCTGGAGAAAATTTTAAACCCGCCCGCCGGGTTCATCAGCGGGTTTATCAACGGATTAACGAACGCCGCGGGTCCCGCCCTGGCGATCTATCTCTACAGCTTGAAACTCGAAAAGCGGGAGTTCATCAAGTCCATCTCTACCATGTTCATCGTGACCAAACTGAGCCAGTTGGCCGCCGTCTCCACCTGGAATCTTTTTAACCGGTCCACGCTGGCGCTGTCTTTGGGGGTGACGCTGTTTACCCTGGTCGGCTTTTACGCCGGACTCAAAATCCAGGATCGTATCAACAAGGAAACCTTTAGCCGCTGGCTATTGTTGCTGTTGTTCATTGTCGGCGTGATGTTGATCCTGCGGGCGCTGACGCAGGCGGGCTGACGCATTCTTCACCCCCAGATAGCCTGGGCCGTCTTAACAACAAGCTCAAGTTTCCGTTTCTGGATTTCGGGCGAAATTTTGTTGCCGATGACGGATGAAGCGAAGCCGCACTGCGGGCTGAGGCCGAGTCGTTCATGGGCGATAAAGCGGCTGGCTTCAATAATCCGTTGCCTTAACTCCTCCGCGCTCTCCAATCGCGTCTTTTTGGTTGAGACCAGGCCCAAAACCACGAACTTGTCATCCGGGATATGCTTTAGCGACTCGAAGGAGCCGGAACGCTCGTCATCGTATTCCAACAGCAGCCGTTGAGCCTTGAGCTTAGTGAATAGTTTGCGGCTGATCGCCTCGTAACCCCCCTTGGCGAGCCACCGGCCGCCATGGTTGCCGCGTCAGACGTGAAAGCCGAACGTCACGTCGGAGAATCTCTCCATGACGGCGTTATCCAACTCAATGCCTCTACTGAACCATTGATCCAAGCTCCAACCCTGCCTCTCGTAGATTCCGCGCGTGCTTGGATCGAGCAGGAGACCATAATGAGGCGCGTCGATTTGAATATAAGTGGCTCCCAGGCGCGCGAGCTCGGCAACTTCGTCGCGCAAGATCGCCACGATGTCGGCGAGAAAGCCATCGAACGTCGGATAAACATCCCGGGAATACGTCGGCGACCAGAAGTTGGCCCACAGTCCGGGGCTAGGCAAGGTAATCTTGGGAATACGTTTGGTTCTGCTTTTCAGGTACGCGAATTCATCGACGGATAGATAGCGCCGGCGCACGAGCTTGCTGCTTGCGCCAAGTTTACGTGGCCGTCGTTTTCTGTGAACTCCATTTTCGTCGTGCCAATCGCCCCAAAGAAATGCGTCAAGGTCGAACTCCCCAAAGCCGCTCACTGCCGCAGTCATCTGGCTCTGAAACGATAGCCGGCGCATCTCGCCGTCAGTCACGACCTCCAAGCCGACGGATTCCTGAAGAGCGATGGCTTCATCAACCGCGTGATCTTCTATTTCTTTGAATTTAACCGCGGTGATTGTGCCAGCGGCGAGTTGTTTTTGAGCCGCAAGCAATTCCGCAGGTCGAAGCAAGCTGCCGACGACATCGGCATGGCTAGTGATCATATTTTCTTGGACCGTAACTCTTGGGCTCCGTAAGGGCTCGTGCCCGAACGACGGAGTCACATTAGGCTAAGCCGGCGGTGAACTCAAGTTTTCCCTGCCGCTGATTAACTCTGACTATTCGGCGTAGATGCGTCGCTTGACTGGTCCCTATTTGCCCTGCCACCGCTTTATCGCGTAAGATCGGCGCAATCTTGAGGTGGTATTCTCAAGGCTATTAAAAGGGAGAGCTTCGATGGCAAAGTCCAAAAAGACCGGCAACCCTAAGGAAAAGGGAGTACAGGAACTACTGGATACCTATTTAGACAGCGCGGCGGAATTCTCGGAAATGCTCAAAGAAAGGACTCAAGGTGAGATCGCATACGATTACGAAGTTGTTGCTGGCCTAAGAAGACGCCTCTCGATCTCAAAGGCGCTGGAAGTAGCCAATGAGAAGTATCCGGACGAAGCCCTCCAGTGGGACGACGACACCATCGTGGACATCAAGGCTCATTACGAGTACTTGATGAACCACGAGGACATTTTGTCTAAGCTCACGGGCCTGTCGTCAAAGAAGTAAAGAGATTTCCAGGGACAGTTTACTGCAATTGGGGTAGGAAATCGGACCATTGTGATTTTGAGGGCTACGCGATTTTAGAGTCGCGGCCGAATTGAGCGAAATGCCTGGCATGGCCTTTTCCGTTGAATCGTTCGCTGGGTCGGATTCGTCCATATAGCCAGTAGCCGTGAACGGATCGCGTTTTTTGGGCCCTTTCAGTTACCAGTCGGGTTCAAAGAGATACCGAACGCTCACCCTGTGCTTCTGGTGCGAATATAACTTTTGCAGGGTGACGCTAGTGGAGTTATTCCAAATCTTCTTCAACCCAAAATAAAGCGTCAGCCTGATTTGTTCCTTGCAGTCCCGACATTCAAAGACGAAACCGACTCTTCCCATTCTTGCCATCGCAAAGCGGCCCCTCCCCTCTCGGTAGTCATTCCCGGGGAATCTCTAGCGTGATTTTTTGGGGACAATATACCTCATTCGTCCGAGTTATGACTGCCTGACCGTCTTTGGTTGCTGCGCCGCTTTTGCAACGCAGCTTTTTTGTTCACCGTCAAACTTAATTCTCCTCCTCTTCTTCCCAAGGCATCGCGGGAAGTCTGTCGAGGGCCTTCACAAAGCGGTTGAGATCAAAAGGCTCCTGCTTTTTCAGCACGTCAAAAATCTCGGCTGAGACGACACATGCGATCAATCGCTTTGTCTCCTCTTCAGTGTGACCGGCGTCAACGAGGCGCTTGAAGGTCTGCTGCGTTTGCGGCGGATCATTGCTGCGGAGCTGGTTTTCCACCACTTTCATGATCGCGGCGTATAATTCGGGATTGCTTTCTGATTTTTGCATATTTTGATCTCCGTCTATTCACAGTGCTGGTGCGTAGAGATTATCCGGCAATCCCCGGATGTAGTCGATCGCTTCTTTGATCGGGATCACGTCGGCGTATTTCATCGCCATGTCGAAAAGATTAATTTTGTGGGATGCCTGGCCGCGGTCGAAGACGCATTCCTCGATCACCGAGACCTTGAGATTGTAAGAAAACGCGTCGATGACGCTGGCGCGCACGCAGCCGCTGGTGGTGGTGGTGGTGCCGGTGACCAGTAAGGTGTCCGCGTGCACTTCCGTGAGCATGCTCATTAGCGGCGTGCCGAAAAAGGCGCTTGGTTTTTGCTTGTGGACAAGGATGTCGCCGGATTGCGGCGCGATTTCCGCGACGATGGCGTTGGTTTTTTCCCACGCATCGGTCATGTCTTCGTGGGTGCGGCTGCTCTTGGCGTGCCAACCGCCGGTCGTTACCGTATTTGAGCGATTTTCCTCAGCGGTCGTGTAAAAGGTCGGCAGGTGCTTCTTGCGGGCTTCAACAAGTAACTCGCGGATATTATAAACTCCCTCCCAGCCTTCCTCGCCGCAGCTGGTGCGAAACCGTTTGACGGATTCGAGGATCGGCTCCGGCTTGTCGCCGACAAAATTGTAATTGACGTCGATGATCAATAACGCGGGCCGTTGGCCGAAGCCGGCACGCTTTCCGAAACCGGATAAGGCAAAAACCTCTTTGTCACGAGGAGTCAGAATATCGTCCCAAGTAGCCATGGGTGCTTCTCCTTCAAATCGAGTCGATTTCTACGAATGTTCATAACAAACCTTTCGGCTTGTCAAGTTGCGCCGAGAATCTGCATCCATTGGCGGCCAGGCCCAAATTGCTCTATTAATCGCGGATTCCTTTGAAGCCACGGGCGACCCAAGGCAACAAGTACCACTCCGGCTTCGGCGATAAGCCATGCGACCAAAGGTGCTAGCAACGCAATGAGACCAAGGCACATATGCAATCTATCGATTAAAGGGAAACCTCCAATCTGTATATTCTAGGTGCTTTACTCCACCGGTAACATTTTCCGCAGGCTTTCCGCTGTATTTCTTGGGGTCGTCTTTGTCATCAAATCTGTGTACGAACTCCGTAATATCAAAATAGATTTGCGTAGACCTCCTTAGTTGCACTGTGTTAATAATCATGGCATTATGGCGATATCTTCAAGTGATCTGGGAGATACGCCATGGGCAAGAGTCTGGAATCGCGATTCGAACGCTATGCCGATGTGATGGTTGAGGCGCTGGGACATGCGGATCGGGCCACGCCAGCGCGCTGGTATTTGCGGGGGCTGATGCTGCCGGGGGAGCGCAA
>JAUYJC010000558.1 GCA_030688735.1 Deltaproteobacteria bacterium | reverse complement strand
CGACAAATGATTTCACAGCTTTAAAACTTTTTTCCTCCGGCTTAGTTCGCGAAGTCTCTTGTGATTTGGGCGTCGCGCGTGCGAACTGAAGCGCAAATGTTAGCCCGCCTCTTATTGCATAACGATCTCCGAATTCTTCGGTAAGAATCGATTCGAAATTGATCAACATGGCCTGGCATTCCCCAAAAATTTCCGTGTCGAGCTGAGGGACGGAGCGATGCTCAATTTTGTTCCTCAGCGCAATAAAGAATTCTAGATTTTTGCGGACCGGCGGGTTCTCATTTTGGTAGTATTGACGCAGACACTCGGCAAGCTCCCACCGCTTAAAGTCACCATCAATCCGTTGGTACCGTCGGGATCCTGGTTTTCTGTAATACGGTTTCGTGTTTCGGCGAAGAAAAATCGCTTGGAACAGCGACGTCCACGCAATGATCTTCAATACAACGTAAGCAGCAGAGCGGAATGTCGCAGTCGGACGATTGTATGTTTCCACCGCAAGTATTGCTGAGTCGCGAGCCTTTTGGAGTAATGCCTTGACCTCATACGGCAACCCCTTCATTCCTGCACGTCCCTTCTAGATTTCTGACAATTCGGCAATTCTAATTTTGCCTTGTAAGATGAGCCACGTACCGCCTTCCAAAATCTGTGACCGCAATTCTCTCCCCTTCTGGCTGAGCACATCCAGACACCACGAGAGCGCTCCACGTTGCGTCTAAGTTGTCTACTGGAACACCTATGGTACTCGCATAAGCGTTGAACTGTGCACGGTCGACCGGCGGGTTCTGGCTTAGCCAAATTAATAGGAGTTTTGTCCGAATGACAAAGAATCCATTCAAGACGACAAAGGCAACGGTTTCTTAAACATGTTGTGAGATTACTCGGCGGATGTCCTCCGTCAGTGGGTTCTGTGTCTCCAATTCGATAGGTCCAAGCTTTCGAACCCTAAATGCATGGATAAGCTCCGAAAGATGGCGTCGGAAAATATAGAGACCCGGCACCAGCAAAAGAATAAGGGTTGGGTAGGAAAATTCGACTTTTTGAAATAAACCTAGAATCGCGACCACTATTAGAAAACTCGCATAGATGATGGCTCCATGCTGGCGAAGAAAAATCCGAAACTTGGTCACAGCTAAAGTCAACCACCAAGACATCCTCCATCCTTCAGTCGGCCAAAGCTTGCAAATTCCTTGAGTACCAATGTCTGTGTCCCAGGTCCCCTCGGCGGATTCGAAATTTTCTCGAAAGTTCAGCTTGAGGTTGCCAGAAAGCGCCATCAGTGGAGCCGATCCTACGAATCGCTGCAGGGTAAAGTTCGCCTGATTGTCGGTCAGCCCGCCTGAAAACATTACAATGCTCGGACCGAATTCATGATCTGAAACAATTGCTACGCCCTCAAGGACTTCCCTGTGTCTATCAATACGTATATTAACTGCTCCTCGATTCGTGCCAGAGACATAGCCTGTCCAAAATCCCGTTATGGTCTTCGGTGAATTATCCATTTATTCCATCCGCCTTCCATACGGCTCCGGCTCGTCACGCACTTGCACCGGCTGCGTCAAAGCATCCCCAGAAAGGTAGTAGTGATCGACCTTCTTTACTTCATGCCACGGGAACCGAGCGGGATTTTTGATGGGCTCTTGAAGATTGGGTTCTGACTTGCAGCCCGTAACAACGTAAAGCAAGTAGCAATCGCGGCGGTCTTCGGAGTCGCGACGCTTGGAGCGCTTAAGAATCGTCTGGCGCAAGCTATCGAAGTCCATATTTCGTGGCGGTCTCGCTGACCAAAAACCCGATACGCCGGCGTTTTGGTGCCGGAGGCGTCATGAGTTCCCGGATCACGTCAAAGACAACTCTAAACTGCTGATCGTACTTGTTTTCGATGGCGTCGAGCCTGCGCGCCAGTTCTTCGTTCGACGCGAGGAGTTGCCGCAGGCGCACAAAGGTTCGCATGATTTCGATATTGACCTGTATGGCACGCTTGCTCCGGAGAACACTGGACAACATCGCCACGCCCTGCTCTGTGAACGCATAAGGGCGGTATCGTCGCCCTCCCCAACTTGAAGTCGCAATTTGCGACCTCAAGTTTTCAAGCTTCCGCTTCGAAAGCCGGGCAACAAATTGCGACTTGACCTATTGAATTTTCTCCTGCGCCGCTTGAAGTTCCTCGGAAAGGTCGATCCGCTCTCCGTCGCGGCGAGCAATCTCAATAATCGCGCTACTATCATCCTCCGCCCATTGCCGCTCACCGCAGGGAACCGGCTCGATGCGGCTATCGCACCTGGCCGCTAAGCGCCAGAGCATATCGACGTCCTGGCGATTGCGCAGATAATCAAATCGAGAGGAAACGACAACGAGGTCAATATCGCTCCAAACATTGGCCTTGCCATGAGCCCATGACCCGAAAACAATTCCAAACCTCACATCGACTCCATGAGCGCGCAAGGTCCTGAGATAACTTCGAACCGCCGTTACAATTGTTGGATCAACCATTGGAAAACCTCATCTGCGCGTGAAAGATAGCTCTGCGCTTCCGCCGGCGTGGGGGGCAACCCCAGCGTCTCAGGATAGCGGCCTTCGACGTTGAAAGCGTTCATTTCAGCTAGGATATCCATTTGCTTTTGATCAGGCTTGAGCGCTGCCAGTTCTACCAAACGGACGAGATTATGGATGCGTGGTGCCAGCTCGCGGGTTTGGCGGCAGATATGAGCCTTCAATGCCTTCTCAAGGGAAAGATGAGCGAAAAATAAACCGTGGCGCGTCCTCCCGTGAGTAATCAACTCCCGGGCCACCTCCATATCTTCTTGCGACCCGTCACGCCAAAAGGCAACCTGTTTGTCTATGTCAACCAATACTTTCGCTCCACCACCCTTATGTGGCTAGAATCATTATCCGTCAATTCCTGGCCTTTTGTAAGCCGCGGTCAGTTCCTTCACCTGCATCGGCTGGGTTAATGCATCAACCGACAAATAGTAGTGATCCACTTTTTTAACTTCGTGCCACGGGAAGCGAGCGGGGTTTTTGATCGGCTCTTGAAGATTGGGTTCGGACTTGCAGCTCGTCACAACATAAAGCCAGTAACAGTCGCGCCTGCCTGTGCCGTTTCCTCCACGGCAGACAGGGCGGTCTTCGGCGACGCGGCGCCTAGAGTTTTCGAGAATTGTCTGGCGCAAGCTATCGGAGTCCATATTTCGCGGCCTTCTCGCTTACCAGGAAACCGATCCTTCTGCGCTTCGGCGTCGGTGGCGTCATGTTGGATCGCTATTTCTTTCCGCCAGCGTTTTGATGAGTGGGCGAATCTCACGAAGAAACTCCTCGCATCCGTTAATTTGCTCACGGACGTACTGCTCGTCGAACTTTGTGAACTCAACATAGTCGCCTTCTTGCCGGTCCCGGAAGAGCCGGTTGTACAGATCGCCATGTTTCCGAGCGAGCCTACCGGTCTTGATGAGGTATTGGTTGAAGGTCGCGCGCACGCCGCTATGCTTCCGGAATCGACGCCCCTCTTCCAAAAGCAAGGCGCTCACTGCGTAAAAGAGCGCATAATAAGCGCGGTTGACGGCGAAAGAAAGAGATTTAGCAGCCAGGTCTCGGCGGGCGGCGTCTAGGCTCTGAGCGGCTTTGTCCCACCAGTAGCGAATCGCCTCCGCTTTCGCGTCTTTCTTCAAAGCGGAACGCCTTCCTCTTCTATAATCTTGTGAATCGGTAAGGCCGAAGGAATACCGTGATCCCATGTCTCGCGATCGACGATCAACTCGCTGAGGTTTGTCCCGTAATCAAGATTGACATCAAGGATGATGCTCGAAATTCGATCTCGAGTTTGATGAGCCACCGGCTCTCTCATGACAATGAGGAGATCCTCGTCTGATCCCTCGCCAGCCGTGCCTCTCACAACGGAACCGAATAGCAGTATTCGATCGACGTTGAATTCTGTATTGAGGCGCTCTTGGGCTGCTCGAAGTGCGTCACGAACGTTTTGCGGAAGCCTAAGATCAGCGAGTTTTTTCACAGATTCCTCCTTCAATCACGCTCCGAAATCGTTCCTTGGGGTCCCTCACAACAGCTCCGCCTCTTTTAGGACGCGCTCCCGAATCCGCGGCTTAAGCCCATGCTCTGTCACAACGTCCACTTGCAGCCCGAGCAAATCGCGGAGTTCCATCAACAGGCCACCCATGTCGAATAGCGTGCGGCCCGGCTCCATATCGACCAGAAAGTCCACATCGCTGTCTGGTCTTGCTTCGCCACGAGCCACCGAGCCAAAAACCCGAACGTTGCGGGCTCCGTGCTTGGCGGCGATCTGCAGGATGTCCTCTTTTTTCGTCTCCAGAATTTGCGCGATATCCATAGTTTCCTCTCTTCTCGGCCCGGTGCGCATTATATCCCTTACGAGTCCTGCTTTGCCACAGCCGTCAGAAGGGATTCCCTTCTTACTTTCTCGTCTCATACGGCTCTGACCTCTCGCTCACATGCATTGGCTGGGTCAGCGCATCCACTGAAAGGTAATAATGATCGACTTTCCTAACTTCGTGCCACGGGAAGCGAGCGGGGTTTTTGATCGGCTCTTGAAGATTGGGTTCTGACTTGCAGCCAGTAACGACGTAGAGCCAGTAACAGTCGCGGCGGTCTTCGGCGACCCGGCGCTCGTTGGGAGTGAGAAGCACAGTACCAGTTGCGGCGCCGATGCCTTTGACTTCGATGAGGCGAAGCTCGCCGGAGTTGAGATCGAGGCTGGTGATGTCGTAGCCGAGATTTTTTTCGTGAACGTCGTAGACTTGGCAGCTCCGGCTCTTTTCGTGCTCTATCACAATCTGCATAGCCGTGAGTTCGACTTCCGGGTCGGGCTGCAGCCTGCGGACTTCGGGTTGGGATCTCTCGGGATGGGGCAGGACCAAGATGCTCGTCATCCGCTCCACGGATTGAAGTGTGAGCGCTCTTTGCTGGTCCAGCTCTTGCCGCCTTTTTTCTCTTCGCCCCATCAGTTCGGCGTGGCGGTTTTCCGCCTGAGCCACTCGGCCTTCGGCTCCCGTGATCTTTTTCTCCACTTCGGCGGCGGCCTTGCCGATTTCTTCATCGACCTTTTGTAAAAGCTCTGTCAGGGAAAGATTGATGTGGTCGGCAATGCGGTTGATTTCGGAGACGCGCTCTTCGCGGACCTCGTTTAGAAAAGGGGTAAAAGCATGCTCATTCAACCATTCCGTCACCTCGGGTGCAGTAGCGAGGGTCGGAAGCTCGCTGGGCGATTTTGTCGGAGTAAAATTGCCGACGACCCCGGGTTCCTGTAGTCGCGGTGCGCCATCGTTGGAAATTTCCACGGCAAACAGGCGCTCATGGATTACATCGCCCAAACCGTCGACTACCCGTGCGCGATAAAAATCCAAGCGCGCCGGTCTCTCGTGCTGTAGTGAGTAATAGCAGGCGCCTTTACTGAAAGGCTCTTGCGCGAGGCTGAGGGTATTTCGCCGCAGAGCCTCAAAGAGTGGATGGCCGGGAGTAACCCATTCGAGATTATTTTTCTCCGCGGTCTCACGGTCAGTCGACAAACGAGGATATTTATTCGCCAACACAGGAAGTTTCCAATCCGGCTGGCTTTCATACCGCTTGAGAGGGGTCGGAGTTCTTCCTGGATCGAAGGTGTGCGACAAAGAAGGAAACGCCTTAAGAGGAAGCGAAGCGTGCTCGGCGCTCTCGCTGAGAAATCGCGCGATGGTTTCCGGCACCAGACGGCGCTCTTGGGCGCGAGCCCGCCGCTCGATGAGCATTTCAAGGTTGAGCTTTTTCGACGCCAGCCCTTCAAGTGCGTTTTGGCAGATGGCGCGGAATCGGCCCTCATCGACTTCCCCCAGGAGACGATCCTCCATATCGGCTTCGCCGAGCCGCCCGGCGTAAAAGTCGCGTAGCACTCGTTCAACATGAGCTGCAGGGAGGATCTCACCGACGACGTTGAATACCGCGTCGTTATCGAGAGCGTCACGAATCTCCTGGAGCTTTTCCAGTAGGCGCTGAAGCACGCGGCCTTCGATCGTATTGGTTGCGACGAAATTAAAGATAAGACAATCGAAAAGCTGGCCGTAACGGTGGATGCGGCCCATACGCTGCTCCAGCCGGTTGGGATTCCAAGGGATGTCGTAGTTAAAAAGGATGTGGCAACATTGGAGGTTGATTCCCTCGCCGGCCGCTTCCGTGGCAACGAGAACCTGAATGGCGCCGTCTTTGAACTGCTGCTCGGAATAGAGCCGGCTGTTTGGCTCTTCACGCGAGCCGGCTTTCATCCCGCCGTGAATGACGCCGACACGAAAACCCCAATTTTTTAGGATCCCGACGAGATAATCCAGGGTGTCTTTAAACTCGGTGAAGATAAGAAGCCGTTTGTCCGAATGGTCAAAAAATCCTTCCTTGTGCAGCAGATCTTTTAGGCGCGAGAGCTTGGCTTCGACTCCGGAATCTTCAACGGCTTTGGCTTGAGCGGCAAATCGTAGCAGCTCAGCAATCTCCTCCTGAACCTGCTCTCTATTGCCGGCAAGAGTTACGGCATCGAGCATTTCCTCAAGACGCTCCCGCTCACTCTCATCCATCTCTTCCAACTCTTCGGGGTCGGGTAAATCCGGCGGCGCCAATCGCGCCAGCTGTTGGGCCGATTTCAACGCCTCTTCCAGGCGTCTGGCGCGGTTTTGTAGCGAATGCCGGAGCGCGTAGGTGCTTGACGCTAACCGCCGCTGGTAAAGGGACATAAGGAAGCCAACCGCTCGGGCACGCGGGTCTTCTTCTTGAGCGGCGGCTTTGGCGCTCTGCATCTTTACGAACCGCGTCACATCCCGATAGAGATCGAACTCCGGTCCATCGATTTGAAAGTCCACCGTGTGAGGGATTCTCTTGGTAAAGATTTTTCTTGCCTTCCAGGAACCGTCCGGCTGCCGCTCCGGAAAATGAACCATCGCTTCTTTGGTCCGCCGCAAATAAAAAGGCGCTCTGCGCCGTTTCATCGCCTCGCGGATTGAGCGCACGTCGGCGTACGCGTCCTCATCCAACAACTGCAAAAAGAGACTGAAATTGACCGGATCACCTTTGTGCGGAGTGGCCGTCAGCAGGAGAAAGTGATCCGTGGTATCTCTCAAAAGCTCACCCAAAGCGTAACGAGCCGTCTTTCGAGACGGCGGTGTCCACGACATCCGGTGAGCTTCATCGACGATTACAAGGTCCCAATGGACCTGATGAAGTCCCGGCAAGATATCATCACGCTTAGCCAGGTCGAGAGAAGTAAGAACCTGACTCTGTTCCAGCCACTGATTCACGCCGAATTGATCGCGGATATTGCTACCTTTCACAACCAAGAATTTCTCGTCGAACTTTTCTTTAAGTTCCCGCTGCCACTGGAACGTGAGATTCGAGGGACAAACGATCAAGATTCGCTCGGCAAGCCCCCTCAGTTTGAGTTCGCGGATCAGAAGTCCGGCCATGATCGTCTTGCCCGCCCCCGCGTCGTCAGCCAGAAGAAAACGAACCCGCGCTGATTTAAGAAGATAATCATAGACGGCTTCAAGTTGGTGCGGCAGCGGATCGACGCGAGAAATAGAGAGCCCGAAGTAAGGGTCAAACTCGTAAGCGATCCCGAGCGCATAAGCCTGCAAACCGAGACGAAGCAGCTGCCCGTCGCCGTCGTAAGTTTTCGTCGTCTCCTGAATCGTGAGAGAGGCGAAATCTTGAGCCGACAGCGAAACCTTGCGAAACCTTTCGGAGTGAGTTCCGACGAGCCCCAGAACCCAACTGTCCGGACCGTTGGCCGCAACGGTCTCCACGCGCATCGGCTCGTTAAAAACGGAGCCCGTTAGAACTTGTCCGGGCGTAACAAAACAATTTGTCACCGAGCTACTATCCTTCAAACACAGAGCTCTGAGGTTTGATGGATTCTACGCGAATTGGTGGCCAGATGCCAAGGACTCTTTTGGCTTTCACAGGAGCTGGACATATTCTCCGCCCCAGGGTATGGAGGAGCTAAATTAACTAGGAATCGGAAGGGCCACGAGTATCGCGGCGATCAAGTTAAGGAGCGTAACGTGCAAAAGTTCAGCGAGCTGATGCGGGGGAACGATCTCATCGTCGCGCCGGTGGCGCTTAATCCGATCATGGCGCGGCTCGCCTTATCCTATATCACCTAAACGCCTTGACTTTTGGACCCAAAAGCAAGACGCTAAGAGCACGCAGCAGAGTGGGAAAAGCGATTTGACGCAGCCAAAAGTGAAGGCACCGTCCTGGTCCTCTTCATTCCAAGCGTGGATCGGTTCGGTAAGCCCGTCGATCAAGAGTATTGGGTAACGGAATCCTTGACGACCCTTGGAACTTTGTTCGGCGGAACAACTGCTTTTCCCCAAGGACGCGGCGTCTGGCGCGACGACGAACGCGGCGGCCATCTGGTTCACGACGCTCCGGTGATCATCCAGTCTTACACCAGCGTCGGCGCGATTGATCGCCAGGCACCCAAGCTGAGAGAATTTCTGGTGCGCATGGGCAAAGAAGCGTCTCAAGGCGCGGTTGGCTTCGTGATTGACCGAACATACCTTGAGATTCGGTTCGCCTTGGAGGACAAATAAAATGCCAAAGGACATCGACTCGATTGCCAAGAAACTCGGCGCAAGGGTCGTGGGGACCGTTCCAGACTATTCAGCGGGCGCGTTTGGTGTGGCAATTTTAGCCAAGACATTGCGAGATCGCCTCGAACCGGGCCGGGGCAAACGTCCGGGCAGGCCAAGCAACCGACGTTGGACAAAGCGTTCGAAGGTTCCAATGGCTAAGGAAACAGAGGCTCGTTTGAAGCGACTTGCGAGGATGCTAAGCGATGAAGACCGCCAGGTTACTCCCATGCAAGTTGCGGGGCAACTTTTGGAAGAAACTACGGCCACCTACTTTGTCCGGCCCTCGCGTGGGAAATCGCAGCGCCGAAGAGCTTAGGGGTCGTCGGGTAAACGTTCCGCCAGTTTCGTAATTCCGTGGGATGGGTGGAGGCGGCACGCGGCGATACCCATCGCTATCTAAGGACGGTCTCCCGCGATCGGTATCGGTCTGCTGAATCCAAGCAATAGGGCTTTGCTTTTGGAGAGTAGCCGTCGAGATATCAAAAACGCCTCTGGGGCCGAGCGCTAGACCCGGTTCGAGATCAACATGCACTGCCTAAGATGGCGGACCAGCCTTATTGATTGCGAATAGAAGAGTTAAGAGCGCCGCGGTTATCAAGGTAAGGAGCGTAACGTGGAAAAGTTCAGCGAGCTGATGCGTGGGAACGATCTCATCGTCGCGCCGGTGGCGCTCAATCCGATCATGGCGCGGCTCGCCGAGGAGGCCGGGTTCAAGGCGGTTTATCTGAGCGGCGGGTCGCTCGGCTGGCTGAAATGCGTCACCGAAGCCAATCTGACGCTGCCGGAGCTCGCCGCGGTGGCGCTCGACATGCGCGCCGTGTGCCGATTACCGATCGTCTTGGATGCGGGCGGCGGCTGGGGCGATCCCGTGCATGTGCATCGCACCATCGCCCTCGCCGAAGCGGCGGGCTTCGCCGCCATCGAGATCGAGGACCAGCTCTTGCCGCGCCGCGTCGAGCATCACGCCGGCGTCGATCACCTGATCCCGACCGAGTTGATGCTGAAGAAAATCGCTGAGGCGATCGCGGCCCGCACCGACCCCGATTTTGTCATCATCGCTCGGACCAACGCACGGCGAGTCCACGGTCTCGACGAAGCCTTGCGCCGAGCGGAAGCCTTTCACCGGGCCGGCGCCGACATGCTGTTCGTCCACACCCGCGATGCCGAGGAGATGCGCACCGTCGGCGAGCGTCTGCCGCCGCCGCTCATGACCTTCGCCCCACCCGACGGCTTCTCCGGATTTCCCTTTTCGCCGCGCGATCTCGCCGGTCTCGGCTATCGCCTCGCCGCCTCCTCCGGCACGGCGTTCGCGGCCATGGTCAAGGCAGTGCGCCAGTCCTATGAGTGTTTGGCGGAGGGAAAAATGGACCCTTTCCTCGGTCCGGGCGGCGCCGACAAGGAGATGAAAGCCGCACAGACAACCAGCGGCCTGGAACGTCTTCTGGAAATCGAACGGCGGACCATGAAGGATCATTGAGCGGCCCGTTCAACGTTCCGGGTTCAAGGTTCAACGACCCTTCCCCACCGTGAACTTTGAACATCGAACCTTGAACTGAACCCATTCTCACGTTATGAAGAACCCCATGAGGCAGACGATCCGTGTCACCGTCAACGGCCGGCTCTAGCAGCGTGCCGTCGCGGCCGAGAGCGAAGACAAGGTCGGCCTGAGCCGCATGGCCCACGAGACCGTTCAAATGAGAGGAAATTGCATTAGGCGGTAGTCAAGAACCTCACATAACAACTCATCAGCGAAATCGCGAAGGAGGTTTCATGTCTGACTTCTATGCTGTGGGAAAATCCGTCGCCCGCGTCGACGCCGTGGTCAAGGTGACTGGCGAGGCCGGCTACACGGCGGATGTCATGCTCCCGGGAATGCTTTGCGGTATGGCAAAGCGTTCTCCCCACTCACACGCTCGCATCGTGCGCATTGACACCAGCCGGGCCGAGGCTCTTGCCGGAGTCAAGGCCGTGATCACGGCCAACGATGTTCCCGATATCTTGCTCGGTTTAAAACTGCGCGACGTGCCGATCCTCGCCCGAGGCGAGGTTCGATTTACCGGCGAGAAGGTGGCGGCTGTGGCAGCGGTGGATGAAGAAACTGCGCTCGAAGCACTCGACCTGATTGACGTCGAGTATGAAGAACTGCCGGCGCTAACCGATGTAAACGAGGCAATGAAACCGGGATCGCTTCTTGTTCACGAGAAGCTCGAGAGCTATGCGGGGCTGCCCAAACCTGTCAAGCAAACGAATATCTTCTATCACGAGACATTCTCCAAAGGAGATACCAAGCAAGGCTTTGCCGGCGCCGAGCTGGTTCTTGAGCATACCTTCACGACGCAGATCGTTCATCAAGGCTATCTGGAACCGCACGCGGCCGTCGTTGATATCGGACCCGACGGGTCGGTCACGGTTTGGAGCTCGGATAAGGTGCCCTTCCGTGTGCGCAGTATCATGGCCGAAATCATCGGCCTGCCGATTACCAAGGTGCGGGTAATCCCGAGCTTCGTTGGCGGTGATTTCGGCGGCAAGGGGATGATCTTCGATGAGCCCCTCTGTTATTACCTGGCGCGAAAGGCGAGGCGTCCGGTCAAAATGGTCATGTCCAGGCAGGAGGAGTTTCTTGCGGGAAGCCCGCGCCACCCTAGCATCATCTGGCTGAAGGCTGGAGTGACCAAGGCCGGAGCGATCGTCGCCTGGGAGGCTGACGCGATTTATGATTCAGGCGCCTACGCGGCCTATAAACCACAGGTTGGACTCGGCGGGACAAAAAAACTGGCCGGCACATACCGAATTCCCAACGTTCATATCGAAGGCCGCTACGTCTATACTCATTCGCTGCCCTGCGGCCATTGCCGCGCGCCCGGCGATCCGCAAGCCTCATTTGCGGTCGAGTCGTTTATGGACATGATCGCGACCGAGCTGAAGCTCGATCCTTTCCAGTTTCGTTGGATGAACGCGCTCGAAGATGGCGACCTCTCGCCCACAGGCGAGCCGTGGAAGGGAATCAATATCAAAGAAACCATGACCGCCGCGGCCGAGAAGAGCGCGTGGGGAAAACCGAAACCGAACAAGTATTACGGCATAGGCATCGCCTTGGCGGAGCGGCCAACGGGAACCGGAGAGTCGAGCGCGGTAGTGATCGTCAATGGCGACGGCAGCGCCAATATCATCTCCGGCGCTTCCGATCCGGGGACGGGGGCTCGCACTATCCTCTGCCAGATCGTAGCCGAAGTGCTGAAGCTTTCCATGGCGCAGGTTACGATCAATCTCGTCGATACCGACTCCGCGCCCTACGACCAGGGAGCGGGCGGTGGCAGAACTACATTTGTCGCCGGCCAATCGGCATACCGGGCCGCCGAGATGGTAAAAAAAGAGCTTGTTGCAAGCGCGGCAAAACTTTTGAAGTGTCCGCCGGAACAGGCCGAGCAGCTGATCGATGTAAGGGACGGCTTTCTCTTCTTAAAGTCGGATCCCGCCAAGAAGATCTCTTACGCTCAGGCGGTGCGGGCGACCGGAAAGTCCCAGTTCATGGCTGAGGAGACCTTCTCTTGCCATGAGATGGAAGATACCTGCTTTGCTACGCATATCGCCGAGGTCGAGGTCGATCCGGAAAGGGGCTATGTGGTAGTCAAGCGGATCACAGCTGCGCACGACATCGGTTTCGCCATTAATCCGGCAGCGGCCGAAGGGCAAATCGAAGGAGGCATCCTCCAGGGCGTCGGTTTCGCGTTGCTGGAAGAAATGCAGCGAGCAAATGGCAAGGTGACGAACCCGAACCTGGCGGACTACAAGCTTTGTACGGCACGGGAAGCGCCTGAAATCATTTCCTTGATGATCGAAAGCGCACCCGGCGCGGGTCCGTTTCAAGCAAAATCGATCGGCGAGCTACCTGCCTGCCCGATCGCTCCGGCGGTGGCCAATGCGGTTTTTGATGCCGTCGGAGTTCGCATTACCGATCTGCCAATTACCGGAGAAAAAATTGTCGCAGCCTTAAAAGAATCGGGCTCGCTGCGTGGCAAAACTATGGCTTTGGGAAAGGAGCGCCAAGATGCGATTTGAGCTTTTGCAACCGGGAAACCTTTCAGAAGCGCTGGAAATGAAAAAAGCCTACGGCGAGAGGGCAAAGATCCTCGCCGGCGGTACCGACCTTCTGGTCCTCCTGAAAGATCGAAAACTCAAAGCAGAGGCGGTGATGAGCTTGCGCAGGATTCGCGAGCTCAATTTCATTCGCGTCGAGGATGGCAAGGGAGTCCGCCTGGGTGCTCTCGTGACCCATGGTGACGCCGCCGCGTCACCGGTTATCCAGGAGAGGTTTCCTGAGCTGGCCGAGGCCTGCTCCCAGGTGGGAGCCGTGCAGATGCAAAACATGGGGACGGTCGGCGGAAACCTCTGCAACGCCTCTCCGGCGGCGGACGCAGCGCCGCCGTTGCTCCTCATGGATGCTCTTCTTACCCTGGCAAGCACCACGGGCGAGAGAACAGTCCCCATCCAGGATTTCTTTCTCGGGCCGCGCCAGACCGTTCTTCGCGCGGACGAGATTCTCAAGGATATTTTTATTCCTGAGGTTCCCGGCCGCCGGGGCGCAACTTACTTGAAGCTCGGCCGGCGCCAAGCCATGGAGATCGCCATCGTCGGCGTCGGTGTCGCCATCCGTCTGAACGGCTCTGATCAGCAAATCGCAGATTGCCGGATTGCCATGGGCTCTGTGGCGCCCATTCCTCTGCGGGCGCGCCGTGGAGAGCAAGTTCTCAGAAGCCAGACGATCAATGACGAGCTAATCGAGGAGGCTGCGGAAGTTGCCGCGGAAGAGGCGAGCCCGATATCGGATCTGCGCGCTAGCCGCGGCTACCGCCTGGATATGATCCGGGTTCTCTGCCGCCGCGCGGCCCGTGAGGCGCTTGCCAGAGCACAGCTTAAGAAAAGGGAGGGTTCCAAGTGAAGATTCCAGTTACGCTCAAAGTCAACGGGGAAAGTTATGATCTCATGATCGCTCCATACCGGACGCTGCTCGATGTCTTGCGCGAGGAGATTCACCTGACCGGCAGCAAGAAGGGATGCGACGTGGGAGATTGCGGCGCCTGCACAGTGCTGCTGGATGGCAAACCGGTCAATGCTTGCCTGGTCGTCGCCGCCACGGCTGACAACGCGGAGATCACGACCATCGAAGGGCTGGCCCAGGATGGCAATCTCCATCCGCTGCAGCAGGCCTTTGTTAAGGAAGGAGCCGTACAATGCGGATTTTGCACTTCCGGAACGCTAATGTCCCTGAAGGCGCTCTTCGACCGAAACTCAACTCCGAGCATGGATGAGGTCAAGAGCGCGATAGCGGGAAATCTCTGCCGCTGCACCGGCTATACGAAAATCTTCAAGGCGGTTGAATCGGTTATCCAATCGTCTGAATAGGAATTGGGGGTCCGCGCCTCAAAAAATGGTTTTTCTGGGCTTGGTGTGGAGAAGGACTCACCACGAAGGACACGAAGAGCACGAAGGAAACAAGATTTACCCGTAAAGAACACAAAAGACTTCCGATCTTCAGATTTGTGGGTAACAGCCCGGCGGTTATACTTCCCCGTGCTACGAGGGGCGAGAGGTTTTGGTTTACAAATATCCGAAACCTTCGTGTCCTTCGTACTACTATCCAAAAACTAGACTTTGTTCGAAAAGTACGTGATGGACTGATTTTGTTCTTGCAAAAAGAAACGGATTGCTTCTTCTTGGTGTTGGCAGACCCCAAGAGAGGAGAGCAATCCGTGGGCGAGATCACATTGGAGCTACGCTTGGTTTTTC